>JAFXMP010000266.1 GCA_017530275.1 Clostridia bacterium
ACGCCTGTGAGCTTCGTTCATCTGCGCCTGTGCCTCCGGCTCGGCTTTTCGGGCCCAGGTTTCATACAGGATCGGAACGCTTCCTGCCTGCCGGATCATTCCGTTCAGCCTGATAGCGGCCTCCCGGAGCTTTTCTTCTGGCCCGAAGGGATGCGCGTGTTCCTGAAGAACCACATAGTCATAGTGTCCGTACAGAATGTTGAAGCGTACATCCGGTTCTTCCACATGCTGCGCGAGGAACCAGCCGCCATGAGCGATCATAGTCACACGGCAGTCGTATGATCTGTCTTTTCCTTTGGCCTATCACTTATTTAGAAAAATCTTTTGCTTGGATAAATAGCCATGTATGGGGATCGTCAAGACTCTGTTTTTACCCGTTTACACGCCGGAATAGGCGGAGAAGCCACCGTCGATGGGAATCGTCACGCCGGTGATGAAGCTGGCGGCATCGTTGTTGAGCAGGAACAGCACCGCGCCGCTGAGCTCCTTTTCGCTGTCGCCGAAGCGGCCCATGGGCGTGGCGGCCAGGATCTTGCCCGTGCGGGCCGTGGGCGTGCCGTCGGGGTTAAAGAGCAGCGCCGCGTTCTGCTTGGTGGAGAAGAAGCCGGGGGCGATGGCGTTGACGCGAATGCCGACCTTGCTGAAATGCACCGCCAGCCACTGGGTAAAGTTGGTGACGGCGGCTTTCGCGCCGGAATAGGCGGGGATCTTGGTCAGGGGCGTGTAGGCGTTCATGCTGCTGATGTTCAGGATGTTGCAGCCCTCCCGGCCCACCATCTGCCGGGCAAAGGCCTGGGTGGGCAGCAGCGTGCCGATGAAGTTCAGGTTGAATACGAATTCCACGCCGGATTTGTCCAGATCGAAGAAGGATTTGGTGTCGGCCTCGATGTCGCCCGGCTCAAAGTATTCTTTATCTGTTGTGGCCCGGGGATTATTGCCGCCCGCGCCGTTGAGCAGGATGTCGCAGGGGCCAAGGTCGGAGAGCACCTGATCGGCCACAGCGTAGCAGATGTCCTTGTCCAATACGTTGCAGCTGTACGCTTTCGCCACGCCGTCCTCATCTACGATTTCCTGGGCGAATTTGTTGGCGTTGTCGTAATTCAGGTCCAGCAGGGCCACCTTCGCGCCGGCCCGGGCCAGGACTTTCGCAAAATAGGAGCACAGCACGCCGCCCGCGCCGGTGACCACGGCGACCTTGCCGATCAGATCGGTATTCAGTACATTCTTCTGCATCTTATTTTCCTCCCTTGTTTTCTTTATCGATGGCCTCCCACAAGCCGTTGATATACGCCGCACCCAGTGCGCGATCGTAGAGGCCGTAGCCCGGGCGGCCCTGCTCGTCCCAGATCATGCGGCCGTGGTCAGGTCGGACGTAGGTATCCGGGCAGGTGTCGTAAATGGCCTTCACGATTTCGTACAGATCCAAATCGCCGGTGCTGCTCAGATGGGCCGCTTCCCGGAAATGATGGTAACCCAGATACTTGACGTTGCGCACGTGCATGGCCCCGATGCGGTTCATCTGGCCAAAGTGCCGGACGATGGCGGGAATGTCGTTGTCCGGGTTGCTGCCCAAGCTGCCGGTGCACAGGCACAGGGTGTTGGCCGGGCTGTCATGGAGCTTCACCATCTTGTCAAAGTCTTCCTGGCTGTGGGTGATGCGGGGCAGGCCGAAGATGGGCCAGGCGGGGTCGTCGGGATGGCAGGCCATGCGCATGCCCACTTCCTCGCAGACGGGAATGACGGCGTCCAGGAAGTACTTGAAGTTTTTCCGCAGGTCGTCGGGGCCGATGTTTTCGTACTGCTTGAGAGTCTTTTCCAGCAGCGCCAGGCGCTCCGGCTCCCAGCCGGGCAGGGTGAAGCCCTTGCTGTCCTCGGCGGTCTTGCGCACGATCTCCAGCGGACCCATCTCGCCCAGGTCCTTTTCGTCAAAGTACAAACTGTTGCTGCCGTCCTCGGGGATGACCCGGGCCAGGTCGGTGCGCAGCCAGTCGAACACCGGCATGAAATTGTACACGATCACCTTGACACCGTGTTTTGCCAGCATGCGGATGGTGGAAATGTAGTTGGCGATGTATTCCTCCCGGGAAGGAACGCCCAGCTTGATGTCCTCGTGTACGTTGACGGACTCGATCACCTCGATCTCCAGCCCGGCGTCGTTCACCTCTTTTTTGAGGGCGGCGAATTCTTCCTCGGGCCAGTCCACACCCGCGGGCTTGTCCAGCAGGCCCATCAGGCCCGTCATGCCGGGGATCTGCTTCACATATTTGAGTGGAATAGGGTCGATGGCGCTGCCGTACCAGCGGAAGGTCATTTTCATGATATTATCTCCTTCTTTTTGAGAAATACGAATCCGTTCAGCGGAATATTATTTCTATAAAAATATACCGCTTTGACAGCGCCACTTGTAAATACTCCTTCACTGACTCTGAATCAGAACAATGACAATCAGTCTGCTGCGGAGCACAATATTTTCCTAAATGCCTTCAGGGAGGGTGAGCGCGTCGTATAATCTATCACGTCGCTGCGTCCTATTTTACAAAGCTGCCCAGGTATTTCAGGCTCTCCTTGGGTTTCCTTTCCTGTGTGGTGCGATCCACGGCGATCAAGCCGAAGGTCATGGAAAAGCCCTTCTGCCATTCAAAATTATCCATCAGGCTCCAATGGCAGTAGCCCTTCACGGGAATACCGTCGTTCAGGCAGTTTTCCACGCCTTGCAAAGCCCTGCGGATGAATTCCACCCGGCGGGTATCATCGGCGGTGGCAATGCCGTTTTCGGTGACGATCAGATTGCCCTGAAAATCCTCGTGTACCTTGCGGATCACATGCTCCAGGGCTTCGGGATAGAACTCATAGTCCATCTGGGTCAACTCCGCGCCTTCGGGGCAGGGTAATTGCCCCTCCGGCCCATACTGCGTGCGGGTGTAATTCTGCACGCCCAGGAAATCGTCGCCTTGGATGAAAGAAAGGTAGTGACGGAATTCCTCATCCCAGGCGTTCTCTGCGAAGGCTTCCCCACCGGGAAGCGCTTGCAGGTCATGAAGCGACAGGGTAATGCCGACCTGGATTTCGGGATGGATCGCCTTGATGGCTTCCTTGGCCGCTTGATGAGCGCGGAATACCAGGGCGTCGCCCTCCGGAGTGCGGGAAGAAACGAAAATCTGCGGCTGCGGGGTGCCGAAAACGGCGGCATTTTCCTGGGCGGCGTATTTCATGTTTTCCATCATCTTCTGAAAATTCATGCCCACCTGCACCGTGCCTTCCGCTTTCTGCGCTTTTTTCTGGGCCTGCTGGGCCATCATCTGAAAACGTTTGGAGATGGCCGCCAGCTGCAGACCCATATTGGCCTCGTTGATGGTGCAGATGTATTTGATTTCATCGCCCAGCTTTTCGGTGACATAGGCGGCATAACGCCGGAAGTATTCAACGGTGCTTTCAGCCTCCCAGCCGCCCTTTTGGATCAGCCATACCGGGCTTGTGAAATGCATCAGCGTCACCATGGGTTCCACGCCGTTTTCCCGGCAGCAGCGGATCACCTTCCGGTAATGC
>JAFXMP010000267.1 GCA_017530275.1 Clostridia bacterium
GGCATGATGAGCGCGTCGGCAAACATTTTGTCCACCGCGTTGTAGGCTTCGCAGGAGCCGGGGAAGATCGGCGCGGAGAAGAAAGAATCCTGCTGCGCCAGCCCTACTTTTGCGCTCAGGGCGGGCAGCCCGTCGCCACCGTCGGCTTTGGCGAGAAAATCGGCGTATTTTTCCGTTTCGACCGCCGATTTGATAACGGGCAGATTGCCGGAAGCCAGCGCGTATTCCGCCTGTATATCCGGATTAGTGGCGAGGAATTTTACCAGCAGCCAGGAAGCAATTTCTTCCTGCTCGTTGGATTTATGAAAGATGCCCAGGGAGACACCCTGAAAATAGACCTTGCCATTCGCGGGATCGACTTGGGGAATAGGGGCGACGCCTGCTTCAAAAGAAAAGCTTCCGTCTTCTTGCTTGGCGGGGATATAACGGGAGGCGCAATAGGTGTTGTCAACGGCGGTTATCATGAGGGCGCCATATTCAGGCTGTACGAACGCGTAGGCCGGAATGCTGCCATACAGCCTTGTGGTTGTTATATTCCCTTGCTGATACCAGTCATGGAACCGACGGACGAAGGCGCGGTTTTCTTCCGTGTTGAACAGGAAGTGAGGCTCGGATGCGCTGATATAAGGCGTGACCAATTGTTCGGTCATGGTGAGGAACAAGTTGCCCATGCTCCGGTAGCCCAGCGGGAAGTAATAATAACCCAATTCCGCAACCCGAGAACTACCATATTCCGCGATCTGGCCGAGCAGGCTTTCCATTTCATCCCAGGTGGCGGGCACGGTGAAGCCGTTGGCATCAAATACGGTTTTATTGTAGTACATCACGTCTGTATATTTGGAGAAAGGCAGGATACGCATTTGGCCGTCGCCGAACTGCAGGCCTTCTTGATAAAAGCCCTCGAAGAAATATGCTTTCTGCTCGTCAGTCAGCCCGATCGCTTCAGACGTGCCGTCGGCCCGCGCCACCTGCCCTGCGCTGTCGATGAACGAATCCAGGGCCATCAGCTCTACTGAGATTTCTTCCAAAGCAGTCTTATCCGGCTGGAACCACGCGATGCTCCCGGGATACTCTGCACTGCCTCCGTACAGGAACATTTCTTCTAAATCGTGCATATATTTATAATCAAGGGAGCTGTAATGCTCCCATGATACATGGATGTTGGGATAGAGCTTGTTGAATTCGGAAACGGCGTATTCCAGCGCCGCCTGCTGTTCATTGCTAATGCGCTCGTATAGGGCGATGGTCACGTCCACTTCGCTGCCGTCATAGGCGATTTCGTCCTCCGCTGCTGACAGAGAGCACGCGAAAAGCATCATCATCAGCGCAAGGAACACGCATAGACCTTTCTTCATTCTGCTTTCTCCTTTACTGTTCGAAATACAGCGCGCGGTTTTTATCCCTTGATGCCGCTGCGGCTCACGCCGCTCATGATGTACTTGCGCAGGAACACGAACACCAGGAACAGCGGGGCGCTGACCAGGGCGACGGCGGCCATCTGCACGGGGTAGTTGACGTCGCCGGTGGTATCGGTGAAGGCGTTTCTCAGACCGTTGGTGATCAGGCGGTGCGCCTCGTCGTTGGCCACCAGGCGCGGCCAGATATAGCTGTTCCACGCGCCCATCATTTTGAGGATCGTAATGGAGATCAGGGTGGGCAGGGAGAGGGGGACCATCACCTTCCACAGGTATTTCAGGTCGCTCGTGCCGTCCACCTTGGCGGCCAGGTAAAGCTCGTTGGGGATCTGCAGGAAGTTCTGCCGCAGCAGATAGATATAGAACACGCTCACCAGGAAAGGCACGATCAAAACCGTGTAGGTGTTGCGCCAGCCAAGGTTGGTGACGGTGGCGTAGTTGGTGATGGTGAACAATTCGCCCGGGATCATCATGGTGGCCAGCAGGGCGGCGAAGAGCAGCTCCTTGCCCTTGAATTCCAGCCTTGCGAAGGCGAAGGCCGTAAAGATCGTGATGATGAGGGAAAGCAGGGTGGAAACCAGGCCCACGATCATGGTGTTTTTGAACAGCACGCCCAGGTTGGCCGTGGTGAAGGCTTCCGCGTAGTTGCTGAGCAACACCTGCACGGGGAATAAGGTGGGCGGGCTCATGCGGTATTCCGTCAGGGTTTTCAGGGAAGAAATAATCATCCAGTAGAAGGGGAAGAGCACGATGGTCGCCATGACGAGCAGGAACAGATAGACCCCCGCCTGGCCAAGGGGCTTAAGGATTTTTTGCTTGCTGCTGGTTTTGCGCATATCGCGCGCGCGCATCACCTGAATGGTTTTCTGCGGCATATCTTCGCCCCCTTTCTCAGTAGTGCACGCGCTTCTTGCTCACCCACAGATTGACCAGGGTGACCACAAGAATGATGCCGAACAGGATCAGGGCGGCGGCGCTGGCCCGGCCCTGGTTGTTGCTGGCCAGGGAATCGTAGATCAGCCCCACCATGGTGTTCAGCCGGTGCGCGTCGTGCACGGGGCCCATGGATTCGCCGTAGATACCCACGATGCTGGTGTATTCCTTGAAGCCGCCGATAAAGCCCGTAATGACCACGTAAGCCAGCATGGGGGAGAGCAGAGGCACGGTGATCCTTGTCAATACGCGCCAGCGGGGCGTGGAATCCACCTTGGCGGCCTCGTAATACTGCTTGTTGATGCTGGTCAGGCCGCCGAGCAGGATCAGGATCTTGAAGGGCAGCGCGTTCCACACGATGTACACGATCAATACGAACATGTTCGCCCAGTAAGTCGAGCCGGAATTGATCCAGTTGACCCAGGTGCCGCCAAAGAAGCGGATGATGTCGTTCACGATGCCGTAGCTGCTGATGAGCGGACGCCTCGTGCCCACGCTGCCGATCACGTTGAACATGGCGGCGAACACCATGCCGATGGCGATGGAGTTGGTCACATAGGGCAGGAAGAAGATGGTCTGGAGCGCCTTCTGCAGGGGCTTGATCGCGTGCAGGGCCACGGCGATCAAAAGCGCAAGGACGGTGGATACGGGGACGGTGATCACGCACAGCAGGATCGTATTGGTGAGCGCCTGCTGGAATTCGCTGTTCTGCACGACCTTCACGAAATTCCCCACGCCGAATTTGAACGCGGTTTCGCCGCCGATCTTGGACAGACCGCTGTAATCCTCCATAAACGCCATGGCGACCGTGTTGATGATGGGCCACACGGTGAACACCAGCAGCAGCAGGATGGCGGGCGCCAGATACAGCCAGGCTTTCCATTGCTGTTTGCTTTCTACCATGTCACTTCACCTCAAAATAAATCCTTTCCTCGGTCGTCTTGTTGAAAAGGAAGATCTTGTGGGGCTTGATGCTGTAGCGGACGGATTCGCCGGCGATATCGACGCGGTTATCCGCGTTGATGATGGAGCGGACCAGGGGATTGAGCGACGCCGTATGCGTGGAAACGACGCTCACATCGCGGCCCATGACCTCCACGTTCATGGGCTTGCATTGGAGGGGGCCGTTTTCATCCAGCACGAAGCCCTCCGGCCGGATGCCAACCACCACGTCCTGATCGGGCACGGACTGCAGATGCATCACCGGATCGCTGCCGATAAAGAGGACGCCGTCCTTTACGCGGCCCGAAAACACGTTGATGGGCGGGGTGCCCAGGAACTTGGCGACAAAGAGGTTCGCCGGGTCGTCGTACACGTCCTGCGGCTTGCCGATCTGCTGCACGATGCCCGTTTTCATGACCACGATCATATCCGAAATGCTCATGGCCTCTTCCTGGTCGTGGGTGACGAACACGGTGGTGATGCCGGTTTCCTTCTGGATGCGGCGGATCTCCTCGCGCGTTTGCAGGCGAAGGCGCGCGTCCAGGTTGCTCAGCGGCTCATCCAGCAGCAGCACCTTGGGCATTTTGACCAGCGCCCGCGCGATGGCTACGCGCTGCTGCTGGCCGCCGGACAGCTCGCTGGGCTTGCGGTCCAGCAGCTGGTCGATCTGCACCAGCCGGGCCGCTTCTTCCGTGCGCTTGAGCATCGCGTCCTTGTCCAGCATGTCCTTGCCCTTCAGGTTCTGCA
>JAFXMP010000268.1 GCA_017530275.1 Clostridia bacterium
CAGTTCCGCAGCCTCAATCGGCGCAACTCCGCACAGCGAAGATTGCTTGTTTCGGCTGATCTCACCGTCGATGATATTTCCGCCACAGGCGGTCATCGACGGTTCGTCCCCCTTCCAAGAAAGCCATAATGGAGGGAAATACATGACCAAACGAAGAATGTTCCTGCGGATGATTACGGCATCGCTGCTGAGGCGGCGCTCACGTATGCTGATCGCGCTGCTGTCCATCGGCATCGGCGCGACGATCCTGGCAGGGCTTGTGACCATCTATGTGGACGTGCCCCGGCAGATGGGCGCGCAGTTCCGTTCCTACGGCGCGAACATGCTGCTTCTGCCCAAGGACGGCGCGGAACTGAACAGCCAAAATCTTTCGGAAGCCCTCAAGGCCATCCCGGAAGACGCGCTGGTAGGCGCCGCGCCCTATCGCTATGTGCGGCTGGATATGACCACCCGGCAGCAGTCCTTTACCGCCGCGGGAACGGATTTTGAGCAGATCACCAAAACCAGCCCCTATTTCAGCGTGGAAGGCGCGTACCCGTCGGAAACCCGCCAGGTGCTGGTGGGCAAGGAAATCGCCGAGACCATTGGCGTGAAGGTGGGCTCCACCATGGAACTGACCTATCAGCCCACAAACAGCGCCGCAGACAAAACCCCGGAGGAAAGCCGCGTGCCTGGCGCCTCCCTGTCCGGCAGCGCGGAGGGTTTTGGCGGCGGGGTCGTTTATGTCACAGCCGTGTTGGATGAAAACGCAGGCATTGCTTCTCTGGCCGTGGACGCTTCCACCCAGACCCCGGAATATGGCGGGCGCATCCCGGATGACGAGGCGTTTTTGAATCAATTCATCGGGAAAAGCCTGCCCTTGTCCCTGGGCGAAGATGTGGACGCGCTTTCCGGAGCCACAGTCACCTCCTCAGCCGTGGTGGACGCGCTGAACAAAGCTACAGAAGCGGATGCTTCCGTCCAGCCCAAGACCCTGAACTTTACCGTCACCGGCATCCTGACCACAGGAGGCGAGGAAGAAAGCTATGTGTTCCTATCCCTGAAAGACATGGAACTCATGACCGGCTCGGATCAGTTGGATGTGGCGGAGCTTTCCGTATCCGCCAGTGTGGATCAATTGGAAGCCTACGCCAGCGCCATTGCTGAAAACAGCGCCAGCGTCAACGCACGCCTTGTGAAACGCGTGGCGCGTTCCGAAGCGTCTGTGCTGGAAAAGCTGACGGCGCTGGTGTTCCTGGTTACATTGGTGGTGCTTTTGCTCACCATGATCTGCGTTTCTACTACCATGATGGCCGTTGTTTCCGAGCGCAGGCGTGAAATCGGTCTGCGCAAGGCGCTTGGCGCGTCGGACGGTTCCATCCGTGCGGAATTCTTAGGCGAGGGCCTGTTTTTAGGGCTGCTTGGCGGCGTGATGGGGGCTGTCCTGGGATTCGTGTTCGCCCAGGTGGTGAGCGTAAATGTATTTGGTTCGTCCATTACCTTCCAGCCTCTGCTTTTGCCTGCGGCGGTGATCGTGTCCATGCTGATTGCCGCCGTATCCTGCCTGCTGCCTATCAAGCGTGCTGTGGCCATCGATCCGGCCCTTGTACTGAAAGGAGAATAACTGTATGAGCCTTCTCGAAATCAAAAACGTTTCCAAAATCTATGGCGAATTAAAAGCCCTGGACAACGTGAGCATCCATGTGGACAAGGGCGAATGGGTCGCCATCATGGGACCCAGCGGCAGCGGCAAAAGCACCATGATGAATATTATTGGCTGTATGGATAAGCCCACCTCCGGCGAAGTGCTGCTGGACGGAGTGGATATATCCAAGGAAAGCAGCAAGCGTCTCACCGACATCCGCAGGGACAAGATCGGCCTCATTTTCCAGCAGTTCCACATGGTCAATTACCTGACCGCCGTGGAAAACGTGATGGTATCCCAATACTATCATTCCATGCCTGATGAAAAGGAGGCGCTGGAAGCGCTGGATCGGGTGGGTCTTCGGGAACGCGCCCGGCACCTGCCCAGCCAGCTTTCCGGCGGCGAGCAGCAGCGCGTCTGCATAGCGCGGGCGCTGATCAACCATCCTGAACTGATCCTGGCCGACGAACCCACCGGCAACCTGGACGAGGCCAACGAAAACATCGTACTGGCGCTTTTCGCCCAGCTCCACAAGGAGGGCACCACCCTCATCGTCGTGACCCACGACCCCGAAGTGGCCGAAGCGGCCCAGCGCACCATCGTGCTGGAGCACGGCAAGGTAGCGCGGGAAGTCATCAACGAGAATTTTGGGAAGTGATGGAAGGATTGCTGGGGGAAACCTCTCTTTGGTGCCCAAAGAGAGGTTTCCCCCAGTCCGCAGCCTCAATGGTCGCAACTCTCCTTCATGGAGAGATTGCTCCCTTTCGGCTGATCTCACCGCCGATGAGATTCCCGCCACAGGCGGTCATCGGCGGTTCGTCCCCCTCCGAGAAAGCCTTATTTGGGAGGTTTTTTATGAAAAAGCAGATGATTCCCGCCATGCTTCTACTGATTTTGTCGCTCATCATCACCATTGGCAGCCAGACCTTTCTTTCCCCCTGCGTCCATGAGGACGGCTCCTTCGGCCTGTGCCACTGGGCGGGGCAGACGCTTCTGGGTTTGGGCTGTGTGATCGGCGTCTTGGCCGCGCTTTCCCTGTGTGTGGAACGCGCCCGATTTGGTATTCATCTTAGCGTCCTGCCTGTCTGCGCGCTGGGCATCCTGACGCCGGGCACACTCATTGATTTATGCCATATGAGCACCATGCGGTGCCGCATGGTGATGCAGCCCGCCATGATCATTCTGTTTTCTTTGGCGCTGCTTTGCGCCCTGATCGGCGTGGCCCTATGCGCGAGGAAAGCAAAGAAACAATGAAAAGCTATTCTTTGTCAATAAAGAACCTGATCCGCAAGCCCGGCCGTACTTTAGCGCTGGCGCTGCTCACCGCGTTTCTGGCCCTGGCTGTGTTCGGCGGGTCGGTGGTGGTGCTGTCCCTGCGCAGCGGGCTGAACAGTCTGGAGGCCCGTTTAGGCGCTGACATCATTTTAGTGCCCGACCAGGCGCAAAGCAAGGTGAGCTTCCAGAACATGTTTCTCCAAGGAACCACCGGCGCGTTTTATATGGACGCCTCCGCCCTGGAAAAAGCCATGGAAGTGGAAGGGGTAGAGAAAGCCGCGCCCCAGACCTTCCTGGCCTCCCTGAAAGCGGACTGCTGCTCCATCAAAATCCAGGTGATCGGTATCGATCCGGAACTGGATTTTACCGTGCAGCCCTGGATTTCCCGCAGCCTGACTCAGGAATTAGGCGATATGGACGTGGCTGTGGGCTGCAAAGTGGAAGCGGGCATAGGCGAAATCATCCGCATCTATGAGCAGCGGTGCAAGGTGGTGGCCCGCCTGGAAGCCACCGGCACCGGATTGGATACGGCGGTATACTGCGACATGGATACCATGAACGCCCTGCTGAAAGCCGCGGAGGAAAAGGGCGTGAGCCACAAGATCGAAAGCGGCGATGAAGCGATTTCTGCCGTTTATATCAAGGTGAAGGACGGCTATGACATCGACGCAGTGAACAGCCGGCTGAACGGACATATCCGCAAGGTCTCCGCCGTGCGCACCCGCAGCATGATCACCGGGGTATCCGACAGTCTGGCGGGCGTCAGCCGCACGGTGACGATCCTGATCATCGCGGTGTGGGCGCTGGCTTTCATCATCCTGCTGCTGGCCTTTGTGCTGATTATTCGGGAGAGGGCCAGGGAATTTGCCGTGCTGCGTTTGCTCGGCGCGTCCAGAGGAATGTTAGCGCGCACGATACTGCTGGAATCCGCCCTGTGCGGGCTGCTTGGCGGCGTGACAGGCGTGGGGCTTTCGGCGCTGCTGCTCTTTCCCTTTGCGCAGTTGATCGAAAGCGCCCTGCAGCTGCCTTATCTCATGCCGGATGTGAAAAATGTCATATGGCTGGGAATAGGTACGTTGCTTTTGTCCGTGATCGTTGCAGCCCTTTCCAGCGTGATCGCGGCTTATCGCTTAAGCCGCGTCGATCCCGGATCTGCCCTGCGGGAGGGAAACTGAAATGACCATCAAAGCTGAAAACATCTCCAAACGGTATTTCCGCAAAACGGGCAGCGCCAATTATTTCTATGCCGTCAGTCCCTTGAGCCTGGAAATCAGGGGCGGC
>JAFXMP010000030.1 GCA_017530275.1 Clostridia bacterium
AGGTTTTCGCTCATAGCTTGCTTTCCTTCCTGATGAAAGATTATTCGGCGGAAACAAGGTTTTGTTTTTCGCCAGAAATGACTATACCATATCTTGTGGCAAATTTCAATTCCCCGAAGCGGGAGTTTTCATAAAATAAGGATGGAGCGCATAGCGTGAAGGGATGGGAGGTGCGCCGCTTGATAAAACAAGTTGAAAAAATGCCCGCGCCCGCTTGCGGACAAAAACCCGAACCACATGCAGCCGTTCCTTTTGCCGGGTTTTCCTTTGGCGAACGTTTGACGCGAAATCTGGCGCTGGCCGGCATGCTTGTGCTGAGCGTCGTGGCCGTCCGTACGGCGTCGCTGCCAAACGGCCAAACCGTGCTTGCCGCGGTACAGGACATGATCGACGGCCAATGGGGAGATCACCTTGGAAAAATCGAATTTGTCAGCAATTTCTTTCCGGATACAGTCGCGGTCTTCTTTGAGGCATCCACGCCGGGCGTCCTGACCGCCCCTTGCCTGGGTCCGGTCAGTCACAGCTGGTCGAAAGAAGAACCGTATGTCGCTTATCAAAGCAAGGACGGCAAGGTATTCGCCGCCGCGTCCGGCCAGGTCATGAGCATTGCGCACGGCCCGTCGGAGGAAGTCATTCTGCGCGTGAGGCACGAGGACGGGCTGGAAACCATGTACTATAATTTGCAGGCAATTTATGTTCATGAAGGCGATCAAGTGACGGAAAGCAGCTGCCTTGGCCTTTTGCTGCCCGGAAAAGAAGCTGCGATAGAAGTCCGCCGCTCCGGAATATCCATTGATCCGAACGCATTGATCCGGCCAAGAAGCGAGGATCCCGCATGAGGTTTCTGATCGGAAATACGCGCGTCAGGGTCCATCCGCTGCTGCCTGTTTTATGGGGGATTATGATCCTGACCGGCCACGGCAGTCCTTTTCTGCCTGCCGTCTTGGCCTTATTCACGCATGAATGCGGCCATATCCTTGCGGCAATGTGCTTCGGGGAGCGGATCGAAGAAATCGAAATCACGCCCCTGGGCGGAATCATCACCCTGCATAAGCAGGATTCCCTTTCCCCTCTCCGGGCATTCGCATTGGCCGCCGCCGGTCCGGTTTTTAGCTTTTTGGGCTGTTTGTCCGTCCCTTTCCTGTACGATCAAAGAATACTTGGCTTATCCGCCGCCGGCTCTTTTGTCAGAAGCAGCGCGTTGCTGCTCTTTATCAACCTGCTTCCCGCGCTGCCTCTCGATGGCGGAAGGATGGCGCAGGCGCTTTTCGCAATTTTTTTCAAGAACCAAAAACCAAATCGGGTCCTCTATGTGTTGGGAGCGATGACGGGAGCGTGCCTGTGTTTAGTAACCTTGGTTTTTGCATTTCAAGGGAATTTGGTCCTTGCCCCAATGTTCGCAGGATTCTATCTATTTTACGCAGCCAGCATCGAAAGCCGGCAGGAGCCGATTCGTTATCTGACCAGCCTGATCGATCGCAGGCATAAGCTCAGCCAAGAAAAGGTTTATCCTGTTCAGATCGTGGCGGCCGGCGATGAAATACTGGCAAAGAAAATCCTGAAATGCCTGTCCCCCGGAAAGTATCATTTGATTTTAGCCCTATCGCCGGACGGAACAAAACCTATCGGAATGATCGATGAATTTGCATTCTGTGAATCCATTCTCAGTAATCAAAATCAGACTTTAGGCCAAATAAGCCAAAGTATCTTCTTGGAACACTAAATCATACCGAATTCCTAAAAAAGAGCCAACCTTCATGGCCGCTAATTATCTACTCGTCATAAAAGATGCGCTGCTTTTTGCGTTCATCCTCATTCGGCGGCTGAATGCCGTGCCGGGTTGCGCGCTTGATGGTCATATGCGCCATTAGCCGATAGATACCTACGATCAAGAGGATGGGCAGCAGCACAAAAATAAGAATGACTCCTTCCCCCATAACCGCTTATCCTCCCAAATTGCATTTCCGTTTAAGAAACGCCCCGCCGGACGTACCGACGGGGCTGTGTTTTCCAAGCAAAGATCAGAACTTCAGGCTGTTGATCTTGATGGCGGGGCCCATGGTGCTGCTCATATAGAGAGACTTGATGTAGGTGCCCTTCGCGGTGGCAGGCTTTGCCTTGATAACCGCTTCCATCAGGGTGGTCATATTTTCGACCAGCTTATCGTTGTCAAAGGAGATCTTGCCGATGGGGCAATGCGCGATAGCGGTCTTGTCAATACGATACTCAACTTTACCAGCTTTGATATCGTGGATGGCCTTGGTCACGTCCATGGTCACGGTGCCGGACTTGGGGTTGGGCATCAAGCCCTTGGGGCCCAGCAAGCGGGCAATGCGGCCGATGGTACCCATCATATCAGGGGTCGCAACGCAAACGTCAAACCCAAACCAGTTTTCGCTCTGAATCTTGGCAACCAGATCAGCATCGCCAACAAAGTCAGCGCCGGCAGCTTCCGCTTCCTTGGCTTTATCGCCCTTGGCGAACACCAGCACGCGCACCTTTTTGCCGGTGCCGTGCGGCAGCACCACCGTGCCGCGGACCTGCTGATCCGCGTGACGGGGGTCAACGCCCAGACGGATGGACAGCTCGATGGTTTCATCAAACTTGGCCTTGGCGGTCTGCTTCACCAGTTCAATGGCTTCCGCAGGATCATACAGCTTGGTGGAATCGATCAGCTTTTTGCTGTCGGTATATTTCTTGCCGTGTTTCATCTTTATATCCTCCCTGTGGTATTAGCGGCGCTATGTCCTCCCACAATAATCGATGAGGGTTAAGTCCCTTCTTATTCGTCAGCAACGGTAACGCCCATGCTGCGGGCAGTGCCCTTGACCATGCTCATGGCCGCTTCGATGGAGGCGGCGTTCAGGTCGGGCATTTTGGTGGTGGCGATTTCGCGCACCTGCGCCTGGGTCAGCTGCCCAACCTTATCGCGGTTAGGACGGCCGGAGGCGGTTTCAATGCCCAGCGCTTTCTTGATCAGCACGGGGGCCGGGGGCGTCTTGGTGATGAAGGTGAAGGAACGATCGGAATACACCGTGATA
>JAFXMP010000269.1 GCA_017530275.1 Clostridia bacterium
CTGCCGGGCAAGGGGCGGCCCTTCCTTTTCCTGCAAATTGCCGGGATGGGACCCGTACTTCTGATTACAGACCGGAATGCCGATATCGTGCACCAGCGCCGCCGCTTCCAGCACTTCGGCGGTATGCCCGTCCACACACTCCAGGGAAGCAATCAGCTTGCAGTAGTCGTGCACTTTGGTAAAGTGCTGGATCAGATCGGCGTCCCGATCAAAGTCGATCATTTTCATAAACAGCTTTTGGATTCTGTCTGTCATGGAGATTTCCTTTCTTTTGAAAAGAACGGCGAAGGAAACACCCGCGCCGTTCTCTGCTTTCAGTTTTCCGTTCTTGTCAGGTTTGGATCTTCAACAGCTGTTCCAGCAGCCCGTCGTCCTCGAACACCATGATGTCCCGGATGCCGAGGTGCACCTTCTGGCCGTTTTTCAGGCTCTTGTACTCGTAGCCGTTGGCGATGACGCGCACCAGAATGTCCCCCACGCGCACGCGGCAGTCGTCCACGTCGCCCAAATAATACTGGCTTTCCAGGATGCCTTCCAATTCGCCGGTTTCGCTGAAATACAGGTTTTCGGGGCGCACGGCCACGTCCACCTTGCCGGTACGGGGCCCATCGTAGGGGATGGACTGGCCGTTCATACCTGTGAGCACGATGCGCCCGTTTGCCACCTCGCCCTTGAAGAAGTCCACCTTGCCCAGGAAATCCGCCACAAACTGGTTGGCGGGGTGATTGTAGATTTCCTCCGGGGTGCCGCACTGCTGCACCACGCCCCGGTTGATGAGGAAAATCCGGTCGCTCATGGCCATGGCTTCGGTCTGATCGTGGGTGACGTAGACCACGGTGATGCCCAGCTGCTTTTGAATCTCCTTGATTTCAAAGCGCATGGATTCGCGGAGCTTGGCGTCTAAGTTGGACAGGGGCTCGTCCAGCAGCAGCAGCTTGGGAGCCGCCACCAGCGCCCGGGCCAGGGCAACGCGCTGCTGCTGGCCGCCGGAAAGCTGGTTGGGAAAGCGCTCGGCGTACTGGCTCAAATGCACGATGGCCAGCACCCGGTCCACCGCTTCCTTGATATTGGTTTTGCTTTCCTTTTTGATGCGCAGGGGGTAGGCCACGTTATCGAACACGTTCATGTGGGGCCACACGGCATAGCTTTGGAATACCATGCCGATACTGCGTTTTTCCGGCGGAATGAAGGTCTTTCCGCCGGACACCAGCTGATTGTCGATATACAATTCGCCGCTGGTAGGCTTTTCAAATCCGGCGATGATGCGCAGCATGGTGGTTTTGCCGCAGCCGGAGGGGCCCAGCAGGGTGATGAATTCCCCTTCCTGAAAGGTTTCGTTGAATTCCTTGAGCACCACGTTATCGCCGAAAGCCTTGGTGATATGCTTGATGGTTACGGTTGCCATATCGCGGTCATATCCTTTCCCTTTGTTTCTTATCAGTATTCTCCCATATCGATTTTCCTGTGCAGGACGCCCGCGTAATCGTGGGCCGTTTTCTCGTTTTTCTCAGGGTTGATCTGGTGATGGATATTGTACAGCAAGCCCTTTTCTCCTGTTTTATCGTCTAAATAGGCTTCGTCGATGTGCGCCCCCAGCACCTCCAAGCAGACCACCGCGTGATCGTCCCCCGGCACGATCTCCTTTTCCCATACGTACCGGCATTCGAGGTTCATAAAGCATTCCCGCACCATGGGGGCGTTCACCCAAACAGCAGATTCCGCCGTCAGCCCGGAGGATGTGATCTCATCCGCTTCAAACTGATTGTTCCGAATGGTGGCCATGCAGGCGTCATAATCTTCCGAGGACATGAAATTGATCACAGCTTCCCGTTTTTCTTGCAGCGTAGCGTACAAATGGCCGTTTTTATTCACGCTTCCCAAAATGGCGTAGTACCCGTTTCCGTGGTTCGCGCTGGTAAAGGTTGTCCATCCCTGCATGCAGGCGTTGGGCTGGCCGTTTGATTTGTACGTCGTCACCAGAAATATGGGGGAAGGCACCGACATCACGAATTCCTTCCATGAAAAGCCGATGGATTTGGCGTATTCCGCAAATGTGCCTTTGATTTTTTCCGGCGTTTCCCGATACGAACGCTTCACGATCGGCCCTCCTTAAATCGAGAATTCTCCCTTGGTGAGACGGTTCAGCACGAAGTTCAGCGCCACCACGATCAGCAGGATGCCGAAGGCCATGGCGCAGCTCATGGGCTGGGAGGTAAACGTCCAGTATTCGTAAAGCTGGAAGCCGATGGTTTTGGTGGTGCTGGAATAGAGCAGGGTGGTCATGGACAGTTCATAGAAACTGGGAATGAAGATCAGGAACCAGCCCGCTGCGATGGAGGGGAAAATCAGGGGGCCTGTGATCTTGAACATGGTGCGGGTCCAGCTCGCGCCCGCCACCTGGCTGCACTCCTCCAAAGAAACGTGGATCTGGCTCATGGCGGATACCACCGTGCGCATGCCCATCATCAGGTATTTGATGGTGTAGGCGATGATCATGATATAGGCGGTGTTGTAAATGTTGATGCCGAAATTGCCCTTCATGGTCATGATGAGGCCCAGGGCGATGACCACGGAGGGGGTGCCGGAGCCCAAGGTAATCAGGAAGTCGGGAATTTTGCGGCCCCGGATGCGGGTGCGCTGGAGCAGGTAGCTCATGGTGCAGGCGATCACGATGCCCACGGTGGCGGTCACCGCCGCGAAGATCAGGGAGTTTTTCAGGCTGTTCATGGTCTCCGTGCGGCCAAACACGATCTGCCAATTGGACAGGGTAAAGTTTTCCGGGGCGAACATGCTCTTGCCCACGTCGATTTTAAAGGACGTGGAAAAGATGGTGGCGAAGGGAATGAAAATCACGATCACGGCGAACAGCGCCACGATCACTGTCATAGGCACCCGCCACTTCCGCAAATCCACGATGGCGGGACGCACGGATTTACCGGATACGGTGATGTATTGGCGCTTGGCCAGCACCACATCCGAAATGAACAGAATGATCACGGCCAGCACCATCAGAAACACCGCCATGCCCGTGGCGTCGTTCA
>JAFXMP010000270.1 GCA_017530275.1 Clostridia bacterium
ATATTCCATCAGGCAATAGAGAATGATTGGCTTGTACTTTCCGGAAATAAGGGACAGTGTATAGCTATATCCCGTATCAGAAAAGTTGGCGTCTGCAATTCGATTCATTTTTAATACTTACCTCCAAGAAAGTACCTTTCCTTAATGATGGTACTTGTTTTGAATTCAAAAACATGATACCATGAAATAGCCGAAGAGGCAACTCAGAGAAGGAGGAAAAAACAATGAAGAAAAATCTTGGTGTCTTGCAGGCGGTGTATCCGATGCCTGTTCTGATGGTAGCTGCTTATGATGAAGCGGGGAAAGTCAATGTAATGAACGCTGCCTGGGGAATGATCTGTGCGATGGATAAAATTGCACTGTTCATTGACGAAGACCATAAGACCACGCAGAATCTTCTCAAGACAAAGGCGTTTACCGTTGCGCTGGCCGATCAGGCGCACATGGATGTTGCAGACTATTTCGGCATCGCTTCCGGCAACAAAATGGAAGATAAGTTCGAACGCACTGGGTATCATGCAGTGAAAAGCGAACATGTCAACGCGCCCATTGTAGAGGAATTCCCTGTAGTGATGGAATGTGAGCTTGCTGAGGTTGTCAATACCGAGAATATGTATGCTATCGTTGGTAAAATCGTAAACGTTGCCGCCGAGGAAGCCGTCCTGGATGAAAAGGGAAAGGTTGATCCTGTGAAACTGAATGCATTGACCTTTGATCAGTTTAAACATGGGTATTATGTCTCTGGCGAGCAAGTTGGGAAAGCCTGGAACGCAGGAGCTGGCCTGATGAAACAGTAATCAGATCATTGTCATTGGTGTTGCGGCAATCGTGCCGCACAACGCCATGGCGGACAGCCTGATGGAGGAGATCTCCGTTTTTGCGGAAGAGAACACGGAAGCAGAGATTCTGGATGAACAGAGGGAAATCAGATAGGAGGCCGGATCATGCTGAAGGTTTATTGTTACAGTCGCTGCACCACCTGTAAAAAAGCCCTGAAGTGGCTGGATGACAAGGGCATCACCTATGAGACAGTTGACATCAAAACGGATCACCCGGATGAGGATACGCTGCGCAAATACCATGCTATGAGCGGGCTGCCGCTGAAGCGCTTCTTCAACACCAGTGGCATTCCTTACAGGGAAATGGAGCTATCGAAAAAACTGTCCAGTATGAGTGAGGAAGAGCAGCTGGCGCTTCTGGCAACGGATGGAATGCTGGTGAAGCGTCCGTTGCTCGTTGGGGACAGTTTTGTGTTGACCGGCTTCCGGGAAGCGGAATGGAGCGAAAGGCTGTGTAGGAACGCCCCGATCCCTTCCTGACCGTGACATTTGGTTTGCGGTACCGGGTCAATTCCCGGCGGATCGATGCCGCCGTCGAGCCATATCCCAACCGCTGGACGCATCACGTCATGATCGGATCCACGAAAGAGGCGGATGAGGAACTGATGGGTTGGATCCGGGAAGCTGCCGTTGCAGCATCCGCTGGGGAATGATCATTACAGGAGGAAGACAAAATCCGCTGTGTGAAATGTGAGAAGGTATGCCCGCAGCATTTGTCCATCTGGGAGCTGCTGAAGAAAGTAGCCGCCACCTTTGAGGGATAAGGATGGCCCGCTGCAGCCGAACAGCTTGTCAGAATGATAGTGCATCATAAGGCCTTGCAGGGTTCGGTGCCAATGGATATAATGGATATCGTGATATTCCGGATTGGTATTTGAAGGAGGGATCCCAGATGAAACACAGGATCTTTGCCGTGATGCTGGTATGCTGCCTGATTGCTGCTGTGGTCTGTCCCGCTGCAGCGGAGGAAGGAGTGACGCCGCAGTCTTTGATTGAACGGATTGTCGTATCCTATGCCGCTGACCAGGCCAGGGAAGAGACGGCATTATCCGTCCTGAACTCCGTCGATTCGTCTCTCGGAGAAAAGTGGGCGCGCATCATGGATCTTTGGGAAGCTCCGGCCCCTGTGAATGATTCCCTTCCAGATTCGCTGATGCGGGATGATTCGCTTTGCCTGGTTGCACTCGGTTTCCAGCTGAACCCGGATGGGACGATGCGGGAAGAGCTGATTGAACGGCTGAAAGTGCTGCTCCGGGCATCAGAGCAATACCCAAACGCGATTATCGTCTGCACGGGCGGAGGCACAGCCGCGGACGATCCGTCCGCCACAGAGGCCGGCCGGATGGCGGAATGGCTGGCAGCGCAGGGCGTTGATCCCGCCCGGGTGATTGTTGAGGATCATTCGGTTACAACGGCTCAGAATGCCATCTATACCTACGATATTCTGGAAGAGCGGTATCCGCAGGTGAAACAGATCGCCATCATCTCCAGCGATTATCATATTGCCACAGGCGCCCTGCTTTTTGGGGCAGAAGCGATTCTGCGGGACAGCGCGATCGAAGTAGTCAGTAATGCCGCATGGCATGCGCCCAGCGGTACGCTCTCCACCATGTTCCAGGCCGGAGCCCTGATCGAACTGTCCGGGGATGTAGAAACAGCCTTTGCGATCTATTATGAAACCTATGATATTCACGAACTGCCTCCGCTGCACGAGGATCCATGACAGGAAGAAGAAAGGATGTGCGCAAACGAAAGCACCCGCCCATCCGGCAAAAGGGTGGGCGGGGGTGATAATGAAGTGAACGATCAAACAAAAGGCGGTTTTCTTTTCCTTTTGTTTTTCGTGGACATTTCTCGGCCCATATGATAGAATCACCCGCTGAAATGGTTTTGAAAGCGGGTGATTGTTTTGGCCTCTACGCGGGATATGACCACCGGACGCCCGGTTCAGCTGATTCTGCGCTTCGCCCTGCCCATGCTGGCTGGCAATCTCCTCCAACAGCTTTATAATCTTGTGGATTCCCTGATTGTGGGCCGCCTTCTCGGCGTCACCGCCCTGGCCGCGGTCTCCGCCTCCGGTTGGCTGGATTGGGCGGTGCTCTCCGTTCTCATGGGCCTCGCTCAGGGCTTTTCCATTCAGGTGGCCCAGTTCTTCGGCGCCGGAGATCGGGCCGAACTGCGCCGCACCGTCGGCCAGAGTATCTTGCTTTCCGTTGCGACGGTGCTTCTGCTGGAGCTGCTCAGCCAGGCGCTGCTCGCGCCAATTCTTCGCTGGATGAACACGCCTTCCGAAACCTTTCATCTTACAGAAAGCTATCTTCGCATCATCTTTTACGGCCTCCCGGTGGTCATGGCAGTCAACGTGCTGAACGGCTTCCTCCATGCCCTGGGCAATAGCCGCACCCCGCTCCTGGCGCTGGCCTGCGCCACTGGGGTCAACATCGTGCTGGACTGGCTGTTTGTGGGCCCCTGCGGTCTGGGCACGGATGGGGGCGCGCTGGCGACGGTTGCCGCGCAGACCGTTTCCGCCTGCGTCAGTCTGGCCGCGATGCTCCGCCTTCCTCTGCTCCATCCCGGCCGTCAGGATTTGCGGCCGCATCGCTCCATGAGCCTCCGCCTGCTGCGGCTGGGCCTTCCCATCGCTTTCCAGAATCTGATTATCTCCGTCGGCGGTCTGGTACTCCAGAGCGTGGTCAACGGCTTCGGCTTCATCTTCATGGCGGGGTATAACGCGGCGTCCCGCCTCCAGGGGCTGGTGGAAATGGCCGGCACAGCCGTGGGCAACGCCGTGGGCACCTTCACCGGGCAGAACAGGGGAGCCGGAAAGATGGATCGGGTGCGCCAGGGATTGCGCTCCTCCGCGCGAATCGGTTTCCTGCTTGCCCTGGCTACCGGCGCTTTTGTGGTGCTGCTTGGCCGTCCGCTGCTTTCCCTTTTCATTCAGGATGAGCAGGCCATCGTGGATCAGGTGCTGGCCTTTGGCTATCAGTTCCTCTGCGTCATGGCGGCCGGCCTGCCCATGCTCTATCTGCTCTTCGTCTACCGTTCCACCCTTCAGGGGCTGGGGAACACGTTCATTCCGATGGTCTCCGGTTTCGTGGAGCTGCTGATGCGCGTGGGCGCCGTTCTTCTGCTCCCCCGTTTCTTCGGAGTCTGGGGAGTCTATACCGCGGAGATCGCCGCCTGGATCGGCGCGGCCATTCTCCTGATCCTCTGCTGCTACCGGGAGCTGAAAAAGATCTCCGCCGTTTCCTGACTTCCAGACAGCCATCAGGATCGCGCACCGCGTCAACCGTACATAGCTTATCTATGTTTTCACAGAGCGGGGATGGCATAAAACCCGTCATTTCAGGATGGCCTGTGCTTCTTCATGCGCAGGCCATTTGTTCGGGTCAGTGGAGTCTATCCCATTATAGCATTCAGGAAACAAGCCCGCCAAAGACGGATTCTGTTTTTCCTGCAGCAAATGGCTTGCATCTCCTAAAGAGACGCAGCGGAATTCAACCTCACCCTTTCTTCTTTCCTGGGTTACGACGGTTGTAACCGCGCTGGGAACGCACAAAAACCCTTGCCACAGGGGAAGGGGCGAAACATTGATCAAATGCGCAAGAATGGCCATTCCAATGCCGAAGTGGCGGAAAAGGATGATGGTTTCATCCGTGTTGTTTTCACACAGATAGATCCCATTCTGACGCCTGTATCCGTGCTTTTGCAGCAGCACATCCATTCCATCTTTCGTTTCATCCCATATCTGCTTTACGTTTCCGCCGAGCATCAGCGGATCATCCGTCCAGTCATCACGGTCCAGCAATTGTTTATGACGAACCCATTCATCGGTATGATAATCCCAGGGAATCCGTTTTTTCCCGGATTGATGATCAAGGGTATACCCACGGAATTCGGCGAGCCAGGGAAGCGTCACCGCATTTTTACCCACCAGGCGCAATGTATAGGAGGCTGTTTCCTTTGCCCGGCCCAACGGTGAAACATAATACGCGGACGCCTCTATCCGGGACAGACGTTTCCCCAGCAGCGCCGCTTCCGCTCTGCCTTTCTCCGTCAGTGAATCATGGACATAATCGGGTTCGGCGTGCCTCACAATCAGTATCCGCATGAAAACCGGATCAGCTCCCTTCATCGTACAAAATCGATCAGAGAGGAGATGCCCTCCCTGATCGAAATGATTTTATCCCTTTAAGCCAGTCGTTGCAACACCTTCCACCAGGTATTTTTGCAGGAAAAGGAACACCAGCAAAACGGGGATAATGGATAAGGTCGTCATGGCAAAAAGGCCGGACCAGTTGGTTTGCGTAGCGGGATCGGAAAACATCTTCAGCGCGATAGACGCCGGGTAGAGTTTGGGCTTGCTGATATAGATCAGCGGACCCAGGAACTCCTGCCAGGACCAGTAGAACGCAAAAACCGCCGACGTGATCAGCGAGGGAACGGACAGCGGCAGCATGATCCGAAAATACTTATTGAACCAGCCGCAGCCATCGATTTCCGCAGCCTCATCCAATTCTCTGGGAACGCCGCGCATAAACTGCATGTTCAGAAAGATGAAAAAAGGCACGCCGCAGAACTGGGGAACGATGATCGGAAGGTAGGTATTGATCCATCCAAATCGTTTGAACATGATATATTGGGGAATCAAAAGCACCTGCTGGGGCAGCAGCATGGTGGCCATCATGACGGCAAAGAAAACCTTGGAGCCCTTGAAGGGGATGCGGGCAAATCCGAATGCAACCAGAGAGGAGGAAACCACGCCGCCGATGGTGGAGAAAACCGCGATCAACAGCGAATTGCCAAAATAGGTGCCATAGGTATATCGGCCGGAAGATTCCCACCCGATCCGGTAGTTTTCCCAAGTGACTTTGGAAGGGATGAGGGAGGTGACCGTGGTAAAGACCTCTTCATTCGGCTTTAGCGAACTTGCGAACATCCACAAAAGGGGATACAGCATCACGAGGCCGAACAGTAAAGCAAGCGCGTGGAAACGGATGGACCGGAATGCTTTTTGAGGCGTGAAAGGATTGGATTTCGCTGTAATCTGCATAGGATCCGCCTCCCTTACGATTCATAATGAACCCAGCTGTCTGAGCTCTTGAAAACGAAGATGGAAAAGATGGAGATGATCACCAGCAGCACCCAGCTCATGGCGCAGGCATACCCCATTTTGAAATATGAGAAACCCTGCTTGTATATATAGAGCGCAAACAGCATCGTGCTGTTCAGCGGCCCGCCGTCGGTAATGATCAGGGCCTCCGAAAACGCTTTGAAGGCGTTGATGATGCCCTGTACCAGATTGAAGAAGATCACGGGAGACAGGGCAGGCAAAGTGATATACCGGAACTTCTGCCAGGGATTAGCCCCATCCAGCAGCGCCGCTTCATAATAGGATGCGGGAATTTGCTTAATGCCCGAAACGAAAATCAGCATGGACGATCCAAAATGCCAGCAGCCCAGCAGGATCAGGGAATACAGCGCTGTGGAGGTTTCGCCCACCCAGTTGAAGGAGAACACCGTGCCGGACAGCGCGGAAATGATGCCGTTGAACGCGCCGTTGGATCCGAAGATGCGGGCCCAGATGATCGCGATGGCCACCGATCCGCCCAGCAGCGAAGGGACATAGTATACTGTGCGGTACAGGGAAATCCCTTTATGATTCGTGGTCAGCACCAGCGCCACCGCCAACGCCGAGGCCAGCCGCAGCGGTAACAGCAGGAACACGTACTTGAAGGTTACCCCCAGCGCTTTCCAGAACGTGTCGTCCTGGACCATATTCACATAATTACTGACACCGATCCATTTGGGATCACCCAGAGTTGTTTCCTCCTTAAATCTATCTGCTTGCTTGGTTGTTTTTTTGGTTTATATCAA
>JAFXMP010000001.1 GCA_017530275.1 Clostridia bacterium
AAGGACCTGAAACAGAAAACTCACAGTTTTATGCGTATGCTTCAGAAGAATCCTCAGAAAGTCTGTAAACTGTTTGACCACAAAAATCTTAGTTATATTAAGCTATGTCAGTGTTGAGATTTAGTGGCCGGAGTAATATATTATTTTGAACAAGCAAAGAGGGATGCGGAACAGGAATTGAACGGCTGTAAAAAAAGATTAAAGCCTGGAGAAATCGGCATCCATGCGGTTGGTTATGGGGTGACTTTTGAGCGGGCAAAATGCCTGCGCCTCGTTTCACTGGGTTTGCTGGAAAACGGTACCGTATTCCCGAAAAACAACGAGGAAAACAGCGACGTGACGCTGACTGCTCAAGGAAGATACTTCGCAAATCTGTTATTGAAAATGGGATATCAGACGCTTTCAAAGAGAATCATGGATCATGGCATCGTATAGTAAGGAAGGATCAAAATGACCAACTTTGATTTCCTTCTGTCCACCTCGGACTTTGCCTCCTTCGGGGAACCTGCGGCAGCGGTGAAAAAAGCCTGAAAACTGCACTAAAAATGCCCGAAATTTGCACTTTCTTTTCCTTGTAACGGGTGTATATAATATGGTGTGCTGAACCACGAAGAAAGGGGGAATGACGATGTACGATGCTGGCTATCAGCAGAATGACGCTTGTGAACAGCAATATCAAAGCGCGAGAGAAGCTGTTAAGGCAGCCATGAACAGATTTGAACAATTGCGGCCTGACCAACAGCAGCGGCTTTTGCAAGAATTGATCCAAGAAAAAACTTTGGAAGAGTTATGGTACAGAATGAATTTGTTTTTCTCTGGGCAGTAGTTATTTGCCCTGCGAAAAGCCGCAACTATTAGAAAATTTCTAATGGTTCAATAAAATGCCAAACGGCAGGCTGCGAATCATGAGATAGATGGGATGAATCTTGAAAAAATGCCTGCCTCTTCTTGTTTTCTTTTCCTGAAATATGCGTATAATATTGGCGTATGCCACCTTAAAGCTACCCTAAAGTACCCTAAAATACCCTAAAGTTTTTATAGGCGGTGAAATTCGTGGAAGGAACGGTTTCTAAGCAAACCCTCCAGCAGTGGAGAACAGAAAAAGAGGGACAGTTCTTTGATAGAAAATCGGCAAGGATAGCTCCGAAGGATTTGGCAACGCATATTTGTGCGTTTGCCAATGCGTCCGGCGGTTCCATTGTTGTTGGCATTGAAGACAATGGAAAGCTGTCCGGCGTTTCACAGAATCAAGAAAATGAACTCCGCCAAGCGGTACTTGATTTTTTCGTCTATATGCCTGAAGTGAAAATAGAGGTTTTTTTCGCCACAGCGGAAGACTGCCCGAAAGGATGCCGCTTATTAACATTTGGGATAGCCCCAAGCTATGACTCTATCATTAAAACAAAATCGGGCGAAGCCTATCTTCGCGTTGGCGACAAGAGCAGAAAACTGAGTACTGCGCAATTAATGGAATTGGAATACTCAAAAGGAACCCGCAGCTATGAAACGACCATTATTCCGGACGCATCATTTGACGATCTGAATGATCAACTGATTCATGATTATGTTCAGATATTAAATCCATCCGCGAGCAACCCGCAGGAATTGCTACGGGCACGGGGGTTGATTCGCAGAATAAGCGGGGAAGATAAAATAACAGTGGCCGGATTGCTGCTTTTTGGAAAGCAGCCCACACAGTTTTTACCCTCTGCACGAGTACGGTTTCTCCGATATGAGGGAACACGGGCAGGGGTGGGCACGAACATTAATATTGTGAAGGACGTTACCCTTGAAAGCGCATTGCCCACTTTGCTGAGAAAAGGGCAAGAACTGTTAGAATCACAAATGCGTGAATTTCAGCATTTATCCAAGGAAGGTGTATTTGAAAAAGTTCCGGAATATCCTCCGTTTACTTGGCTTGAAGGATTGGTCAATGCCGTCACGCATCGTGATTATTCTATTCAGGGAGACTATATCCGTATTTCAATGTTTGATGACCGGATAGAAATAACCAGCCCTGGTTCTTTTCCGAGTATTGTCACCGTCGATAATATTCAAAATACAAGGTTTTCACGAAACCCATTAATTGCGCGTGTATTAAGCGACTTTGGGTGGGTAAGAGAATTAAATGAAGGGGTACGAAGAATATATCAAGATATGCAGGCGTTCTTCCTGGAGCCACCCATTTACCAGGTTTTAAATCGAAATACTGTATGCCTGACATTAAAAAATAATATAGCGACGCGGTCTCTGCGTAAGCTTGAAACCGGTTTTCCCAATATAGGGGAAGTATGGAATAATATGAAACCAATAGAAAAAGATATAGCATATTATTTGGCAAACGTACCCAAATGCACCCCCAAAGACCTTATGGATCTTACGGGGAAATCAAGGCCGACAATATTGCGTTACATTAAAAAAATGATTGAAGCAAATATTGTTGAAGAACATGCCGCATCAACCAGCGACCCAACAAAGTATTATTCTCTCACGGGTGCTACCTTAAAGCTACCCTAAAATACCCTAAAATACCCTAAAGTTTTACGAAAGCATGTTTGAAATGGGGAAGCTACCATGACCAACTTTGATTTCCTCCTGTCATCCCCGGACTTTGCGTCCTTCGGGGAAGCGGCGGCGGCAGCGGAAAAGATATACGGCATCGACCCGGCGGCCTGCGTCATCAATTGCCGCAGGGCCATGGAGTTTGCCGTCAAATGGATGTATTCTGTCGATTCGGCCCTCACCATGCCCTGGGACGATAAGCTGGTCAGCCTGCTCAGCACCGAAGAATTCCGGGACATTGTGGACGATAACCTGCAGCGGCGGCTGGATTACATCCGGCGGGTGGGCAACAGCGCCGCCCACGACGGCAGGAAAATCACCAGGGAACAGGCCCTGCTGTGCCTGCAAAACCTGTGGGTGTTCCTGGATTTCGTGGCCTATTGCTATGGGGACAGCTATACGCCCGGCCAGTTCGATCCCACCCTGCCGGAGCAGCAGGGCGCGCCCGTGTACGTCGTGCCCCCGGAAAAGGAAGCCGAGCTGGAACAGCTGCTAAAGGAAAACGCCGCCCTGCGGGAGGAATTGACCGCCCGCCGCGCAGAGCAAGCCCAGACCTACACCCCCAAGCCCCTGGACATTTCGGAATACAAGACCCGGAAGCTGTATATCGACGTGATGCTGGAGGACGCGGGCTGGACGGAGGGCCGGGACTGGCTGAATGAAGTGGAACTGCCCGGTATGCCCAACAAGAGCGAAACGGGCTATGCAGATTATGTGCTCTATAGCGATGATGGACGGGCCCTGGCTGTGATCGAAGCCAAACGCACCTGCGTGGACGTGGCGAAGGGCCGCCAGCAGGCCAAGCTGTACGCTGATCTGCTGGAAAAGCAGTATGGCCGCCGCCCCGTGGTGTTCCTGACCAACGGCTTTGAAACCCGGATCATCGATAATCAGTACCCCGAGCGCCGGGTGGCCGCGGTGTACAGCAAGCGGGACCTGGAAAAACTGTTCAACCTGCAAAGGATGCGGCTGCCCCTGAAGAACATCCTGGTGGATAAGAAAATCGCCGGGCGGTATTATCAGGAGGAAGCCATCAAGGCGGTATGCGAGAGCATGGACGCCAGGAACCGCCGCAAGGCCCTGCTGGTGATGGCTACCGGCAGCGGCAAAACCCGTACGGTGATCGCCCTGTGCAAGGTGCTGCTGGAAAAGGGCTGGGTGAAGAATATCCTGTTCTTAGCGGACCGAAACTCCCTGGTCACCCAGGCCAAGCGCAATTTTGTGAACCTGCTGCCCGATCTGTCCACCGTGAACCTGTGCGAGGATAAGGAGAATTACGCCGCCCATTGCGTGTTTTCCACGTATCAGACCATGTTCAACTGCATCGACACGGTGCACGACGAGCACGACGAAAAGCTGTTCACCAGCGGGCATTTCGATTTGGTGATCTGCGACGAGGCGCACCGCTCCATTTACAACAAGTACCGGGATATTTTCAATTATTTCGATGCGCCCCTGGTGGGCCTCACCGCTACGCCCAAGGACGAGATCGACAAGAATACCTATGAGATTTTCGAGCTGGAAAGCGGCGTGCCCACCTACGGCTACGAGCTGGCCCAGGCCGTGAAGGACGGCTACCTGGTGGACTTTATCAGCGTGGAAACGCAGCTGAAATTCATCCAGCAGGGCATCGTTTATGATGAGCTGTCCGACGAGGATAAAGAGGAATACGAAAACACCTTTGAGGATGAAAACGGTAAGTTGCCCGAGAGCATCGCGTCCTCGGCGCTGAATGAATGGGTTTTTAATGAGGATACCATCCGGGAAGTGCTGCGGGTGCTGATGGAAAACGGATTGAAAATCGATTACGGCAACAGGATCGGCAAAACCATCATTTTTGCCAAGAACCACACCCACGCGGAAAAAATACGGGACGTATTCTATAAGGAGTATCCGCACCTTGTGGGCTGGGCCAAGGTGATCGACAATTATATGACCTACGCCCAAAGCGCCATCGACGAGTTTTCGGAGCCGGCCAAGCTGCCCCAGATCGCCATTTCCGTGGATATGCTGGATACCGGCATCGATGTGCCGGAGGTGCTGAACCTGGTATTCTTCAAAAAAGTGATGAGCAAGGCCAAATTCTGGCAGATGATCGGCCGCGGCACCCGGCTGTGCCCGGGGCTGATGGACGGGCAGGACAAGAGCAAATTCTATATCTTCGATTTCTGCGGCAATTTCGAGTTCTTCCGCATGAACAAGGGAAAGGCTACCGCCAATATGCTGGCCCTGGCGGGGGCGCTGTTCAGCCTGAAAGCGCAGATCGCCTTCAAATTGCAGGATATCGCTTATCAGACGGAGGATTTGATCGCTTTCCGGCAGTCGCTGGTTGACGATATGGTGGGAAGGGTGCGCGCACTGAACCGGGAAAACTTTGCGGTTCGGCAGCATCTGAAATACGTGGAAATGTTCAGCAGTCCGGAGAATTTTCAGGCGCTGACGTATGAAAATACGCTCATGATGGAGCAGGAATTGGCTCCGCTGGTGATCCCGGATCAGGATGATCCCAAAGCGCTGCGGTTTGACGCGCTGATGTACGGCATCGAACTGGCTTATCTGGCGGGGAAAAAGTACAGCCGGGCGCGGCATGATTTAATGGCGAAGGTGTCCGCCGTGGCCCAAGTCGCCAATATCCCCGCGATCATGGCGCAAAGCGAATTGATCCATCAAATCCTGGAAACCGATTATCTGGAAAACGCCGGGATCAATGAATTTGAAAATATCCGCGAGAACATTCGTGATTTGATCAAGTATATCCCTGTAAGCAAGATCATCTATATGACCAATTTCGATGATCAGGTGCTTTCCATGGATTGGAAAGAAGCCGAGCTGGAAAACGACGATCTGAAAAACTATAAGGCGAAGGCGGAATTTTACGTCCGCCAGCATCAGGATCAGACTGTGATTGCCAAGCTGAAAAGCAATGTTCCCCTGACGGAATCGGACGTGCACGAGCTGGAGCGCATCCTCTGGAGCGAGGTTGGCACCAGGGAAGATTATGAGCGGGAGATCGGTTCCGTACCATTAGGCGAGTTTGTCCGGGGCATCATCGGCATGGATATGGCTGCCGCCAAGGCTGCTTTCGCAGATTATCTTGATAGCACGCAGTTGGACAGCCGACAAATCTATTTCGTCAATCAGATCGTGGAGTACATCGTCCATAACGGCCTGATGAAGGATATGTCCGTGCTGCAGGAGCCGCCGTTCACCGATCAGGGCAGCATCGTGGATGTTTTTTCCGATCTGACGGTTTGGATGGGGATCAAGAAAGTGATCGATCAGGTGAATGCGAATGCATTGGCAGCGTAACATAGGAGGATGGTTATGATTTCAGAGGAATTGAAAAAACTTATAGAAAAGTACAACTCGCAGGGGAAAATTGAGTTTGTCGCCTATAAGGCTCTCTGAATCTTTCTTATTTTATTTTGCGGATTTTGCGATGGAACTCAGACCATCAGTTTGTATTATGAGAATAAGAATCCCGAACGGGAAGCTCCTTTGGCGTTTGTTTGAAATCTTCCCGTTCGGATATATCTTGTATTCATTCAAAGCCAGTAATAAGCAGGGGCTATTTCAATTCTTCAGGATAATACACCGTGACCGCCCGTAGATATTTTTCGTCAGGAATAAGGCCACTGAAAAAGCCAGTCCTTTTCAGAACCGACTTTTTCAGTGGCCTTAAAATTTCGGATGTTTCGGGGAATCGAAAAGGTTTTTTCAGCTGACCAGGCCGGGCACCAGTTTCGCCAGCATTCCGGCCAATTGTGCGTGGCCATTTTTCGTCAGGTGGGTAAAGTCTACGGGATTGAACTCGCAGTCCTTGGCGTCCAGGTAATACACGCTGTTCCGTTCGGCCACGGTCTTCATGTACTTCGGCAGCGCCTTGGATTTTTCCACGCAGCCCGGGCCCATTACCTCGTCATGGAAGCCGTCGCCCAGGGGCGGGGGACAGATGACCAGGATGTTGGGGCCTTTCGCCGTCCAGCATTCCACGGACTTGCACTTCTTGATCAGCCGTTCCATGCCCACGGCGATGGCGGCGGCGTTGGCGCCGAAGCGCTCCTTGGTGTCGTTGGTGCCCAGCATGATAATGAGCAAGTCCACCGGCTCATGACTCATCAGGATGGGATACGCTGCGGACACAGCGTCCATGCTTTCGTGCAGCGCGTCCACAAACACGGTGGTGCGCCCGCCCAGGCCCTCTTCCAGCACCAGGTATTCATCCCCCAGCGCCCTTTGCAGCAGACAGGTCCAGCGCTCGTCCTCGTTAAAGCGGCTCCCGCCGTCGGCGCAGTCGGTGGGATCGGCGCAGTAACCGTGGGTGTTGGAATCGCCGAGGCATACGATGTGCTTCTTCATGGGTTGATGCTCCTTTTTTGTATTATTTTGTGGGCGCCTTATGCAGCGAAGTGTGGAGTGTGAAGAGTGGAGATTGGAGTGATAAAAGATTTCAATTGAGGCTCGTCTGTCGAGAGAATGCAAAACATTCTCTATATAAACTCCACACTCCACTCTTATCTAAAACGTCCCTTCATTCAGCCTTCACCTTCACCACCGCCTTCCGGCAGAAGGCGGGGCTATGCTCCGGCAGGCCGGGGGCGTGGGGTTCGCCGGGGAGGAAAATGACGAACTGGTTTTCGTGGAGGGTGAATTCAACAAACTTTTCCACTCCGGTCACGGGACGGAAATCGCCTTTCAGTTCGCCCAATTCCCCTAAACCCCAGCGGAAGCGCTCGCTGCCTTTGAGTACCAACTGAATGTCGGCGTACACGGCATGAGCCTCATAAGAAGGTTCTTTCTCTTCCTGGGTGTATTCCTGCATATTCACGAACACGCTGTCTCCGTCAATGTCGTGGCGGCCCAGGGACAGGGACGCGAAGTCCGCGGTCAAAAGGAATGACTGGGCCGTGGCGAAGTTCTTCCCCAGCTTTCCCAGGTCAAAGGAAAACCCTTTTCCTTGCTTGATTTCTTCGATCAGCATAAAACGCTTCCTCCCTCAGTATTCTTCATAGGAATTCGTCTGCGTGTATTTGCCCGACGAGTAGTGCGCCATCATGGCCTGGGCGAAGGCCAGGTAGTCATACTGTTCCAATGCGTCCACGATGCGCTCGTGCTTGGTGACGGTGCTGGCCAGGTGGGGCATTTTCGCTTCTAGCTGGAAGCCGCTGTCCGCCGCCCAGATGGCGTCCAGCACGGAATTCAGGATGGTGTTGTTCAGAGAACGGAACATGGCGGTATGGAACCTTTGGTCGGCCTCCTCGAACATTTCGCCTTTTTCCCACCGCTGCCTGATTTCCGTGGCGCAGGCCCGCATTTCGGCGATGTCCTCCTTGGTGATGGAGTCAAACGCCTGCCGCATGAAGCTTAGCTCCAGGGCTTTGCGCACGGAGAACATTTCCCGCACGTGCTTTTCCTGCCCGTCCATGTGGAAAAACAGCACGTTCTGGAAAATGAAGTCCAGGCTGAATTCCCGCACCTCCGTACCCCGTCCCGGGCACGCCCGCACCATGCCCATCAACTCCATGCTCTTGATGGCTTCCCGGCACACGTTGCGGCTCACGCCCAGCTGGGCGCAAAGCTGCTGTTCCGTGGGCAGCAGGTCGCCGGGGCCGAGCCTGTATTCCATGATATAGCTGCGTATTTCCCGGAACGCCTGGATATACAGCTTTTCATTCCTGCTGATGTCTGTCATGCGCATCCCACCTTTGACAAAGTTTGTAGGATGTTTTGCCAAATTTATTATAATTCATCCCGGTTGTTCTGTCAATAAAAAGAATGTTCTGGCCATAATTTTGTCAGATTAGAAATTTATTTTCAAAATGCTATTGACATATCAGAATATTTGTAGTACATTTAGATCAACAGTGGACTTTCCGTAGGGGAAAGTCACAGCCGACAACAAATTATTAAAAGGAGGATCCCATCCATGAAGAAGCTGCTTGCTCTGCTCCTGTGCCTGATGCTGATGATTCCCGCTTTCGCTCTGGCCGAGGACGTGGAAATCACCCTCTGGACCTACCCCATCGGCAGCTGGACGGACGACGCCGTCGTTTCTTCCCTGCTGGCGGATTTCAACGCCGTGCACCCTGAAATCAAAGTCAACGTACAGTTCCTGGATTATGTTTCCGGCGACGACCAGGTGACCACAGCTATCGAAGCCAAGACCACCCCCGACATCATCTTCGAGGGCCCGGAACGCCTGGTGGCCAACTGGGGCGCGGCCGGCAAGATGCTGCCCCTGAACGAGCTGTTTGAGGAAGAAGCGGGAAAGGCCATCTATGAAGGCGTGGCCGGTTCCTGCAAGGGCAAGGACGGCAACTACTATGAGTATCCCCTGTGCATGACCGCCCACTGCATGGTCATCAACAAGAAAGCCTTTGAGGCCGCCGACGCGATGCAGTACATCGACGCGGAAAAGCACACCTGGACCACCGAAGGCTTTGAAAACGCCTGCAAGGCGCTGGCCGCCACCGGCTTCACCCCCGTGACCGGCATCGTGTACTGCGGCGGTCAGGGCGGCGACCAGGGCACCCGCGCCCTGGTGTACAACCTGTACAGCGGCCGCTTCACCAACGAAGACTTCACCAAGTATACCATTGACAGCGAAGAAAACATCAAGGGCCTGCAGAAGCTGTACGACATGGTGCAGGAAGGCCTGCTGACCGCCGACCCCGGCATCGTGGCCGCGGAAGAAATCAACTACTTCTGCAACGGCACCTCCGCCATGGGCTTCTGCTGGAACGCCGCCCTGGAAACCAACAACAAGGACAACCTGGCCGAGAACGTGGAAGTGTTCCCCATGGCCTTCCCCTCTGACGACGGCGTGCCCACGCTGGACGGCGGCATCTGGGGCTTCGGCGTGTTCAACAACGGCGACGACGCCAAGGCCGCTGCCGCCAAGGAATTCATCCGCTTCATGTGCAACGGCAACACCAAGGCCGTGTACGCCACCGGCTATTTCGCCACCCGCGACATGGAAGACATCTACACCGGCACCGAGAAGGAAATCAACGCTTCCTACAGCATCTTCGCTCCTTACTTCGGCGGCTACTACCAGATCGCTCCCAACTGGCCCGTGCAGCGCACCGCCTGGTGGAACCTGCTCCAGCGCATCTTCGCCACCGGCAACATCGCGGACGAAGTGGCCGTGTACCTGTCTGAAGTGCAGTAACAATAATTGCTGAGGAATCAGCATCATCATCCGATCAGCGCCCCCCGTTTCCCCCCGGAGCGGGGGGCGCAGTTTCGATCAAAGGAAAGTTGGTGGAAAAGATGGCGCAAACGGTTCCCATTCCCCGCGGCATGAAGGAAGCCCGCCGCCGTGAAAACATCGCGGGTTATCTGTTCATGGCGCCCAGCCTGCTCTTTTTTATTGGCTTCGTGATTTTCCCCATGGGCATGTGTCTGGTGACCAGCTTTTTTAATTACACCATGACCGAATTCACCTTCACCGGCCTGAAAAACTACCAGATCATGTTTGGTGATTCCGTTTTCATCAAAGCCCTGGTGAACACCATCGTGATTGTGGTGGTCAGCGTGCCCATCACCTGCATGTTCTCCCTGTGGGTGGCTTCCGTGATTTATAAGATGCGGCAGTTATACACGTCCTTCTTCCGCTGCGTGTTTTACCTGCCGGTGGTCACCGGCTCCGTGGCGGTCACGGTGGTGTGGAAATGGATATTCAATAACTACACCGGCGTACTGAATTATGTATGCAAGGCGCTGGGGATCATCAGCACGAATGTGAACTGGCTGGGCGACCCCGGCACCGCCCTGTGGTGCATTATCACCATCCTGCTCACCACCTCCGTAGGCCAGCCCATCGTGCTGTACGTGAGCGCCTTGAGCAACGTGGATCATTCCTTGGTGGAAGCCGCCAGCGTGGACGGCGCTACCAATATGCAGACCTTCTGGCGTATCAAGTGGCCCCAGATTATGCCCACGACCCTGTACATCCTGGTCATTACCACCATCAATAGCTTCCAGTGCTTCGCGTTGATCCAGCTGCTGACTTCCGGCGGGCCGAACCACGCCACGGAAACCATCATGTATTACATCTATTACAATGCTTTCAAGCTGCAGAATTACGGTTACGGCAGCGCCATGGGCATCATCCTGGCCATCATCATCGCTGTTTTCAGCGCCATCCAGTTCCGTCTCGCCAAGACGGACAATGGCTGAGAGGGGAGGGGTAAACATGTTCGCCATTGAAAAGAAACAGCGTGCCTCCCTGCTGAATAAGCGCGCACCGGAGGTTGACAACACCGATCACAGCGTCCATGCTCTGACTCCTTACCGGGTCGCCAGCGTGGTTATCCTGATCATCCTCACCCTGCTGTTGATCTTCCCCCTGTACTGGATCATTACAGGTTCTTTCAAAACGAAACTGGCCATCAACGCCCGCGTGCCCGTCTGGTTCCCGGTGGAGCCCACGCTGGACAACTACCAGCGGCTTTTCCAGAAGCCCGCCTTCACCTGGCTGTTCAACACGGTGCTGATCTGCGCCGCTGCCATGGGCCTGACCTGCGTTTCCGCCGCTATGGGCGGCTATGCCCTGGCGAAAAAACGCTTCACGGGCAGGACGTTCCTGTTTTCCCTGTTCGTTTGCGCCATGGCCCTGCCCAAGCAGGTGATTCTGATTCCCTTGCTCAAAGAAATGGCGTTTTTAAGGCTCCATAACACCCTCTGGGCCGTGATCCTGCCCACCGTGGGCTGGCCCTTCGGCGTGTTCCTGATGAAGCAGTTTTCCGAGAGCATTCCCAATGAAATGCTGGAGGCCGCCCGCATCGACGGCGCGGGAGAGACGCGCACCTTCATCGACATCGTGCTGCC
>JAFXMP010000271.1 GCA_017530275.1 Clostridia bacterium
GAAATGCATCAGCGTCACCATAGGTTCCACGCCGTTTTCCCGGCAGCAGCGGATCACCTTCCGGTAATGCTCAATTGCATCCTCGCTAAAGCACCCTTCCTCCGGCTCGATCCGCGCCCATTCGATGGAGAAACGGTAGGCATTCAGCCCAGCCTGCGCCATAAGGCGGATATCCTCTTCATAGCGGTTATAATGATCGCAGGCCAGGCCGCTGGGCTCCGTAAAGCTGGAATGGGGCAGCTGCTCCTGCGCCCAGTAATCGCTGTGAATATTGTTGCCCTCCACCTGGTGGGCAGCGGTGGAAGCGCCAATCAAAAAGCCCTTCGGAAAAGACATATCAAATTCCTCCTTACAGTTGAACACAGGTACCTTCAGTAATGCCGTTTTCATTAAAAGCGTCAACACGTACAAAGTAATCTCTGCCTATAATCAATGCACCTATACGCTGGTCCCCCGCTTTAAAGGTCATGTAGCTGTGATACAGCTTATCCGGGCTGCTCCCAAACAGAATGTTGTAGCCCAGTGTATTCTCCTGCGATTGAACAGAAACCGTCATATCCAGGTCATTTTCACGCCTGACGGTAAAAACAGGCGCGGCAGGTTTCTCACCATGGCCCAGCCCGAACACCCGCAGCCCCGAGATGCATGGCTGTTGGCCATAGGGCACTGCCATATCGGAAAGGCGCAGGAAACGCACCCGGATGCCTTCCTCCCGGAGAATCAGGTCGTGGCTCAGATCAGTCTGCGCATGGGACTTGTCCTCAATCACAAACCAGTCTTTCCCGTCAATGCTGCCCGTCAGCTTCCATTGGGTGGTCAAATCCCGCTCCTCAATATACCGGGCCTGGCTGCCGCCCACGATCTGTCCGGGACAGGGAATGTCGATTTTATCATCCGCGAAATTGATCTGAATGGCATGCACGTCAAAATCCCGGCCAAGGTCAATTTGCAGCCATTCCGTCCGATCTGTGGTTGAAGCGCTCCACCAGGTCTGTACGTTTTCCTCGGTGGCCTTTTCCGGCTCATGCCCCTCCGTAAAGGAAGAAGCGGTTGCTTTCTTGCCGGCGCTCAGCAGCATCCAGGCGGGATCGCGCCAGGGATCGCCTTCAACGGTCATCGGCCAATCCCCGTAGCGCTGGTTGCAGAAAAGCTCGCCGTCCGCGTCGAAGCCCGCGGGCCAGATGCCTACCCGGCGTTCAAAATCGTGGTTCATACTGATGCGCATGGTCGCCGTGTGCCACCAGGCTCCCTTTTCGTCCTGCATGGTGCTGCCATGGCCTGCGCCGGGCAGGAAACCACCAGGCTTGTAGGAATAGGGATTGTTGCCTGCCAGGGTGAAGGGCCCCAGCGGGCTGGAACTCACATACACGCCGTCGGAGTAGGTATTGTACTGGGTACCGGGGCAGGCGTATTGCAGATAATACCTGCCATTCTGCTTGTCCATCCATGCCCCTTCGATATAGGGTTTTCTGGAGAACATGCCCCGGATCAGCGGCTTCACCTGCTCCGGCACCTGATCCTCTGAAATGCCCTGCCGCTTGTGGAACGCCGCGTAAGCTGCGTCGATTTCGGCTTCGGAAGCGGGCAGCTGGCTGTTATCTTCTCCCACCCGCTCATAACCGACTTCAAAGGGGTGCCCTTCCACCAGTACGCGCTTCTCGCTGATGGGCTGCATGGTTTGGGGATCCAGCTCCACGCCCCAGATGGGCGTGATGTTGGAGCAACCCCAGTAGAAATAAACTCGCCCGTCGTCGTCAATGAACAGGTTAGGATCCCAGAAGGGAAAGCTGCCTTCGATCTTTTCATAGGGGCCGTTCAGGATATCCTTCGTGCGGTACCGGTCGCAGTTTTCTTCCCGCCGGGAGGCGCAGAAATACACCCAATCGCCCATCACCCGCACATCAGGGGCGTAATCGTACAGGGGCAATTTCTTGGGCAGCCGGTGGTTCTCCCAATGGGCCAGATCATCGGATACCCATACGCCCAGCGTCATGGAAGCAAAGATATAATACTGGCCGTGGAAAAGGATCATGGAAGGGTCGGCGGCTTCCCGACAGATCTGCATCTGTCCGTGCAGCCGGGGATCCATGTTGAATTGGTATCGGTAGTTGATGTTGACAGGATTACAGAGGTAATTCATAGCTGTAGGCACCTGCTTTCTCCTGATATTTTCTGCCGTCCGGCAAAACGACTTCAGCCGGAACGGGAACCGTGATATTCATCAAAATCCGGTCCTTTTCATATCGCCACCCACTACTGATCTCGCCTATGGGAGACAACCACTTTGCCTCCGCATGGCCCAGAGAAGGATGCGGATAGGGACGGATCGTCAGCTTGCCTGCTTCCAAATGAATGCCGCACACGCCACCGAACAGCCACCCGCAGATGGCCCCA
>JAFXMP010000272.1 GCA_017530275.1 Clostridia bacterium
AGATCACCGAGCGCGGCGGCCTGAACGACGGCTATGTGTTGGCGGCCAGGCTGGCCGAAACCATCCGCGCCCTGGATCCCAGCCGCCCCATCTCCAACGGCATCTGCTCCTTCTGGAACGGCCTGGATGATATCATCATAGCCGAGCAGATGAAGAAGCGCATGGAAGGACTCTCCGGCGGTTTGCAAAACGCCGACATCGGCGGCAAGAAAGACCTTTTGTGGGAACAGTACACGGAGGGCTTTGCCAACGGCCTGGACGTGGTGGGTTACAATTACCTGGAGGGCAAGTACGAGCAGGATCACCAGATGTTCCCGGAGCGGGTGATGCTGGGCAGCGAAAACTATCCCAAGGAAATCGGCATGCACTGGCCCATGATCGAAAAAACGCCCTGGGTGATCGGCGATTTCACCTGGACGGCCTGGGATTACATCGGCGAGGCCGGCATCGGCAAGGCCACCTTCTACGAGCCCGGCGACCCCAACATCGGCAATCCCTGGGGCGCGCCGTCTCCCTTTCCCTGGCGCACAGCCAACGACGCTGATTTTGACATTACGGGCGGCATTCGGCCCCAGGGCGTCTATCGCCGCATTGTGTGGGGCAGCAGGGAAACCGGCCTGTTCTCCTATGACCCCGCCGTGATCGGCAAGGTGGAAACCCTGTCCAGCTGGGGCTTCCCCGGCGTGTGGAAGCGGTGGAACTGGCAAGGTCAGGAAGGAAAGCCCGTGGACGTCGCCGTATTCAGCAGCGCGGAGGAAGTGGAGCTGCTGGTGAATGGTATCAGCGTTGGCCGCAAAAAGGCGGGCGAAGCGCTGGTCCATGATATGCCGCTCACCTTCCTCTTCCGGGCGGAATATCAGCCTGGCACAGTGGAGGCGGTCAGCTATACCGCTGGAAAAGAAGTCTCCCGCACAGTGCTTGCTACCACCGGCAAGCCCGTTTTCATCCGCCTGACCGCGGAAACGGAAGCAATGATGGCCGACGGCGAATCCCTGTGCTATGTGAACGCAGAACTGATCGACGAAAACGGAAACGTGGTGCCCGACGCCGACAGGCTTTTGAAAGCGGAAGTCAACGGCGCGGCGGAGCTGCTGGGCTTTGGCAGCGGCAATCCCATCACCGATGAAAATTACAGCAAAGGCCAGTTCACCAGCTATCTGGGGAAAGCCCTGGCCGTGCTGCGGGCGGGCTGTGAAGCGGGAGAAGCGAAGCTGACCGTGTCCGCCAAGGAGCTCGGAAAAGCCGAAATCACTTTGCCGATGAAGGAAGTATAACAATGTATCAATTGAAGCGTGAAAACATCCAGCAGCGTCGGGACGCGCTGCTGGATTGTCTGAATCGGGCCACCGCAGCCGGGGCAAACGCGGGAAGCAATTTGCTGGTAATGGACGGGCAGGGAGTAATCTGCTATTTGGAAAACGGCTGCGCGGATCTTGCCCGGCAAACGCCCATGCAAAGAAACAGCATTTTCCGCTGTTATTCCATGACCAAGCCTTTAACCTCCTGCGCCGCCATGCTGCTGATCCAGGAAGGAAAGCTGGATCTGTATGAGCCGGTATCCCGGTATATCGGTTCCTTCCGGCATCAGCAGGTGCAGATGCCGACAGGCGTGGTTCCCGCTGCCAGGGAATGCCTGGTGCGCGATCTTCTGGATATGACGGCGGGGCTTTCCTATGACGGCGATGATACCCTGCCCCAGCGGGAAACGAAAATGGTTTTTCAGGAGGCGGAGCGGCGCTTTGACACCGATCGTCCCATGGATACCCAGGAATTTGCGGAGCGGATCGGAACCATTCCGCTTTTGTTCCACCCCGGCGAAGGCTGGAATTACAGTGTTTGCGCCGATGTGTTGGGCGCGGTGATCGAAAAGGCCGCCGATATGCCCTTTGCGGACTTTTTGCAAAAGCGCGTTTTATCGCCTTTGGGCATGGAGGACAGCGGCTTTTTCGTGCCGGAGGATAAACGCGCAAGGCTGGTGACCGTATATCAGAAGGACGAATGCGGCAGCCTTGTTCCTTATACCGGCAATCATCTGGCGATCCGCAACGACGGCGGGGAAAATGCCTTCCATTCCGGCGGGGCGGGGCTTTTCTCCACCATTGAGGATTACGCCCGCTTCGCGCGGATGCTGATGAACGGCGGACAGGGCATCCTGAATGAAAGCACCGTGCGCTTTATGACCGGTCGCCGGCAAACGGGGAAACCCCAGCAAACCATTGCTCAAACCATGGGGCTGGAAGGCCGCAGCTATGCCAATCTTCTGCGGGTGACGGTGGACCCGGCCGCTGCCTTTTTCCCCACCAATATGGGAGAATACGGCTGGGACGGCTGGCTGAGCACCTTTTTTATCAACGATCCCGCCACCGGCGTGACCATCCTGCTGATGCAAAATCAAAAGGACGGCGACGGAACGCTGATCGGCAAAATCCGCAGCTTGATCTACCTTTCCTGACGAAAAGGAGGAAAACCTGTGCGTAAACTGATCCCATTCAATGAAAGCTGGCTGTTTACAAAACCCGGAGAAAACCGCGTGCCCGTCACGCTGCCCCATACATGGAACGCTCTGGACGGCCAGGACGGCGGCGGGGATTACTGGCGGGGTGAATGCGTGTATGAAAAGACTTTCGCCGCGCCGGACAGAAAAACCGATGAGGAAGTTTATCTGGAATTTGACGGCGTGTCCGCCTCCGCCCAGGTGACCCTGAACGGGCAATGGATCGGGGAGCATCACGGGGGCTACAGCCGGTTCCGGTTCAATATCACGGCATATCTGAATGCTGGCGAAAACCGCCTGGCCGTCGCCGTCAGCAACACCGCCTGCGATACCGTGTATCCCCAGAACGCTGATTTTACGTTCTACGGCGGCATCTACCGGGCAGTTCGGCTGATCGTGCTGCCGAAAGTCCATTTTGACATGGATACTTTGGGCGGCTGCGGCATCCGGGTAACGCCCAAGGTGCTGGATGACGGAGCCGCTGACGTGCGGGTTTCCGCCCGCGCCACCGGCGGTCAGGCTGTATTTGAGTTGAATGGGGTAACACTGACAGGGAGCGAAGTCACCTTCCATGTGGAAGAGCCCATCCTGTGGCAGGGAAGAAAAAACCCCTGTCTGTATACGCTGAAAGCCCGCCTGTACGACGGCGATACGCTGCGCGATTCCCTGGACATCCCCTTTGGCATCCGTTCCTTCCGCATTGACCCCAATGAAGGGTTTATCCTGAACGGCGAAAGCTATCCCCTGCGGGGGGTGGCCATGCACCAGGACTGGCTGGGCAAAGGAAACGCCATTTCCGAAACGGACATGGAGGTAAGCCTGCGCCACGTGTACGACATGGGGGCCACCACCGTGCGCCTGGCCCATTACCAGCACGATCAGCACACTTATGATCTGTGCGACAGGATGGGACTCGTGGTGTGGACGGAAATCCCTTACATCAGCGAACACCTGGACAACGCCCGGGAAAACGCTCTGAGCCAGATGCGGGAACTGATCGGGCAGAATTACAATCATCCCTCCATCGTGGTGTGGGGCCTGAGCAACGAAATCACCATGGCCCATGGTGACCAGGAAACCCTGGTGCCTTTCCATCAAAAGCTGAATGAACTGTGCCATCAGATGGACGCTACCCGCCTTACCACCATGGCATGTATTTCGCCCCTGCCGGTGGATCATCCGCTGCTGGACGTACCGGATGTGCTGAGCTATAACCACTATTTCGGCTGGTACGGCGGCCGCCTGGAGGATAACGGCCCCTGGTTCGACCGCTTCCACGCCATGCATCCCGATCTGCCCGTGGGCGTATCGGAATACGGCTGCGAAAACAGCCTGTGGCATGCCTCCCACCCTGAACCCGGTGATTACAGCAACGAATACCAGATGATCTACCACGAAAGTCTGATCAAACAGCTTTATTCCCGGAAATACCTGTGGGCCACCCACGTATGGAACATGTTCGACTTCGCCGCCGATGCCCGGGAAGAGGGCGGAACCAAGGGCCGCAACAACAAAGGACTGGTGACCTTTGACCGAAAGACCCGCAAGGACGCTTTCTATGCCTACCAGGCCTGGCTGACGGATGAACCCATGCTGCATCTGTGCGGTAAGGAATTTGTGAACCGGGACGGGGACCCCGCGGAATTTGTGGTGTACAGCAATCTGCCGGAAGTCACCCTGACGGTGGACGGAACGGCTTATACGAAACAAGCGGAGGATCATTTCTTCCATTTCACCGCACCTCAGCCGGAAGGAACCTATACGGTCATTGCGTCCGCGGACGATTTGTCCGAGCAGGCACAGTTTACTCATGTTGCTCAGCCCGATCCCGCCTATCGCTTCCAGCAGGGTACAGTGCTCAACTGGTTTGATATTGACACGCCGGACGGGTTCTATTCCGTGAAAGACCTGCTGAAGGACATATCCCAGTCGCATGACGCCACTGCGCTGGTGCAGCCATTCCTGGCTGAAATGATGGCAGCCCGGGCCGCGAAAGCTGCGCAGAAGGAACAGGAAACCGGACGGGAAACAGTGAAAAGCGGCGAGGGTATGAGCGCCGAGGACCGCAGACGGACGACGATGCAGTTCAGCCTTCTGCAGCTCATCCGTATGGGCGCCCCGGACATGCCCAAAGAGCGTATCATCGCAATCAATAAGCAATTGAATCAAATTCCCAGATATGTTCCGCCTAAGGATATGGACATGGAACAGGCCGAAAAAGATGCTCACCGGAAAGAAAACTGCTATGCACTGGACGACCGGTTTGTTCTTCGGGACGGACAGCGCCATCCCTTCGCGGTGATTTGTCCCGGCGGAGGATACACCATGGTGTGCAGTTACATCGAGGGTGTGCCCTACGCCCGGAAGCTGAATGCCATGGGCATTTCCGCCTTTATCGTATATTACCGGGTGAAGGAGGCCGCCCGTTTCCCGGCTCCCCAGGATGATCTGGCCCGGGCTGTGCGGGACATCTTCACGAAAGCAGATGAATACCTGCTGGACACTGCCCACTGGTCCGTGTGGGGCTCATCCGCAGGCGGACACCTGGCAGCCAGCTTCGGTACCGCCAATATGGGCTATTCCCATTACGGCCTGCCCAGGCCTGAGACGCTGGTGCTGACCTATCCCGTCATCAGCATGCGTCCGGGTTTGACTGAACAGCAAACCCATAACATGCTGCTGGGCGATCCCGCTGATTCTGAAATGGAGGCCTTTGCCAGTGTGGATGAGCAGGTGACCGCAGACTATCCGCCCACCTACATCTGGTGCGGTGACGCGGATAAAACGGTAAAGCCCGACAACACCCGCCGTATGGCGGAAGCCCTTGAAAAGGCCGGCGTTCCGTATCAGTGTGAAATCTTCCCCCGGTGTGGATCACGGTGTCGGCCCCGGCACGGAAACTGCCGCAGAAGGGTGGATAGACCGCGCTGCGGCGTTCTGGAAA
>JAFXMP010000273.1 GCA_017530275.1 Clostridia bacterium
AAGACAGGGCGGGAGGTGCTGACCCTCCTGCGCACAGTTAGTCAGGAACTGGGCATCACCATGATCCTGGTAACCCATGATTTGGGCGTAGCGGAACAGGCCGAGCGCATCATCCGCTTGGAGGACGGACAAGTCGTTGATGATAGCGGGGTGACGGTGCAATGAAACGCCTCACCATGAATCAGGTGGCAAAAGCCAGCCTGAAAGCCAACAAAAAAGCCTATCGCAGCCTGGCTGTCGGCATTTTCCTTGCGGTGTATCTGTGCACGGCGGCGGTGCTTGGGGCTTACGGCACGATCCAGGCGAACCAGCAGAAAATCATTGATCGTGTGGGATTTATCGATGGCTTTTTCCTGAACAGTGCCAGCGTATCGGATGAAACCGTGCGCAGCAGCGGATGGTTTGCCCGCGTCGGCAAGGTATACGTCACCGCCCAGATCGACAAAACGGGGCAGTATGTGGGGTACTACGACGAGGAAGCATTATCCTTGATGCCCAGAACGTGTGTGGAAGGCCGCATGCCGGAGAATCCCGGCGAAATCGCCATGGAAGAAACCGCCCTGGCCCAGCTTCGCTTGGATATCGGGGTGGGCGATCAGGTCACCTGCACCATGCAGCCCGTGGAAGGACTGCCGGAGGAAAGAACCTATACCCTGGTGGGCGTGCTGGCCGATCAATCCCCCTATATGGAAAGCTACGGCTCCATGCTGACAGATCACGGCACCCCCGAATGGCCTAACGCCCTGGTATATCCCCAGGATGCGCCTTTTCAAACGGGCGATCCCGCCGTGCACCGCGTAGTCACTTACGCAACCCTGGTTACCTATAGCCGGTTCACAAATTCCGACGCTTACGAAGCGTGGGGCTATAACTTCATTGCCGTCAGCCGTTCCACCGGCCAGGCTACCTGGTACGACCCAGCTCTGGAGGATCTGGAAAAATACGCCGGGCAATCCATGATCTGGTGGATCATGGGCGGAGCGCTGCTGTTGACTTGCGGCATCGGCATCTCCAGCGCCATGGAAAGTATGCTGGCGCAAAAGACGGAGGAAATCGGAATGCTACGGGCGGTGGGCGCTACCCGGCGGCAGATCCGGCGACTGTTCGGGCGGGACGGGTGGCTGCTGTGCCTTATCGCCCTGCCCATCGGCATGGGACTTGGCATCGTGACCGTGTGGGTCATATCCCGGTTCGCGGAAGGGACGATCCTGTTCCGGCTGAACGGCTGGCTGTTGCTGCCTGTGGCGGCACTCTCCGCCCTGTGCGTGCTCCTGTCCTCAAGACTTCCACTGAAACGAGCCTCCCGGCAAACGCCCATGGGTGTGCTGAGGGATACGGGGACACTGCGCAAAGCCAAGCGATTCCAAAGCAAAAAGCAGTTCCGGGCCACCCGGCTCATCGCTTCCCGTCAAACCCGGTTGCATCCCCTGCGGCAGGCGGGCGCTTCGGTGATGGTGGCGCTGACCTTGTTGCTGACCGCTATCGAGTTGGATGGATTTCTGTATCAATCAGATTATCAGCCCGCCTACGACTTTTATATCCAGCCCATAAACGGACATTACACCACGATTACGTTGGATTCTATGCATTTTGCCAATCAGGTGGCTAAAGAAAACGTGCTGACGGAGCAAGACCTTCAGCAAATCCACGCGATTGAAAAGGTGCAGTCCGTCACAGTGGAAACCTCGGCGACTATCCTGTTGGAGTTGAATGAAGAGGAAGTGCCCCAATACCTCCGGGATTACTATACGGAGGAGCGGCTCGTTCCCGGGCTTCGTAACGGCGATGTGGCTTCGCTTCATTACAGCTTTCATAATGCGGTCATGCCCTTTATCTTCACGGATTCTTTGGCTTATCTGCTGGAGGACACGCCTGACCAGGTAACCGATTTAACGGACGAATACCGTGTCTGGAACGCGAAAGCCTTTCAGGAGATGCGGGCGGCTCAAAAGGGCTACGGCGTTACGGGCAAGCTGATCCCCCTGACGATCGAAGTCGTCGATGTGAACGGTCCCTCTTTCCAGCAAGGTATCGTGGATGGAAGAATCAATATTGCCGCCCTGGACGCGGGGCAGGAGGTACTGGTCTATGCCCCGTCGCTGGGCTACTGGGAAACGGTGGAGCACGGTGAAACCGTGGGCAACGTCGCCGGAGCCGACTTTGGAGAATATCACCCGGATGCCAGGCTGAAAGGCATGGCTGTTAACGATTATTTCAAGGCCGGGCAATCCCTGTCTCTGCTCCAGGCGCTGACGGAGCCTGATAACGGCCTCATGGAACGCGGCTCCGCGCCCTATACCCAGACGGAATTGGAAGATTTGGAGCAATCCTATCGCAGTATTCATACCGATGCTGCGTCCGTGTTGGTGGGTGCGGTGCTGGAAAGCGCGCCTTTGGGCAGCAACGGCTTGTGCCTGATCACTACGGAAAAGGGCCTCCGGGCTCTGGGCTTTGCGCCAACCCAGCCCACCTACGTCCGGATCACCCTGACAGGCGAAGTAGATCAAGCAACGGAGGAAGCCATTCAGCGCCGCCTGGAAACCATCGCTTCCCGTGCCGGGATGGAGGTAAAAAACCGCATGGCAAACGCCCGGGAGAACGCCCAGCGGCAGCGGCAGACTGAAATCGTTTTCCTGGGCGTCATCATCCTGTTCTTCGCCGTGGCTGTGTCCATGCAGGTAAGCAATGCTGGACGCCGCATCCGGGCGGATCAGCGCATGATCGGCACCCTCCGGGCCGTCGGCGCGGATGAAAAAGCGCTCATGGGCTGCTATCGCCTGCCCATGCTTGTAACGACCGCTGCGGGGCTGCTGCTGGCGCTCTGCCTGTTCATTCTCATGGGGACAGCGGCATATCATTATTTCCTGGCGAGCCATCACCTCGTCCTGATGCTTCCGCTGATGATCCTCACGGCCGCGCTTTGCGCCTTGTGCTGCTTGATCGGCGTGAAGGCACGGCTTCGGCAGTTGTTGAACAAGAGTGTGGTCGAAAACATAAGGGAGCTATAAAACATGAAAAATATATACAGAATCGCGGTTTTGCTGACCGCTTTGCTTCTGATACCCATTTTCGCCGTCCGCGCGGAGGAAACCCCAGCGTTTTCCATCGACCAGCGCCGGGTATTACAGGGCATGAACCGCTCCTGGCTGCAAGGGTATGAGCCGAAAATATCCAACAACGTCCTATCCCTGGTGCTGCCCATATTGTCCGATCAGGCAGAAGGAGCCATACAGACAGAATTGCTGATGCCGGACGAAAGCATTTCTCCCTTCAAGCCCCAAACCATGTTTATCAAAACCCAGCGATCGGAAAGCGGAGTGTACGCGGTGCGGCTGAACCTGGAATTGTACTCGGACAGGAAAAACGGCGATTACGCATGCACGATCCGCGTTTCCGGCAAGACCAGGCAGGGAAATGCCCTTCAAACGGATTTTCCATACACCATCCAAATCCGGGACGGCGCGCCGAACACGGAAATCAAGCGCATAGAAATTTCGGACATGCAATCGGATTTCACCGTGGGCGAGGATGGTTTCATCCGTGCTTCGTTTCATAATCCCTGCCGGACGGTTCCCTTTGAGCAGATCGTCCTGCGGGTCAGCGATTCCAGTGGTGAAATCATCCCCCAGGGCGCAGACGTCCTATACCTGCCCGATCTGGGACCCGGCGAAAGCGCCCAAATTACCTTCCCCATGACCGTCTTAAAGAAAGCCGCCGTGTCCCCGCACAGCCTGAAATTTGATCTAAGCTGGGCGGCGCTGGGCCAGACCGTCACCCAATCAGAGAGCTTTACCCGGCAAGTGACGCAAAAAGCCCAGCTGGAGCCGGGCGGCATCCAGGTGGAGGGGTCCGTGACGGCAGGAGAAAAATGGACGGCTGCGCTGCCCCTGATGAACCCCGGCAACGCGGAAATCCACAGCGTGATGGCGTCGCTGTCGCTGCCAGGCCTGGTAGAAAAGCAGGCTGTGCTGGTTGGAAATATCGCTCCCGGCGAAACTAAAGAAGCGCAGTTTGCTGTGATCCCCGGCAAAGGCGTGTCCGGCGATTTCAGCGGTACGATTGCCGTCACCGGGACGGATGGAAACGGCAACCCCGTCGCCTTCTCTGTGCCCGTCAGCCTGACGGTGGAAAAGCCGTCGGACGTGCTGACTGTTTCTCTGCGGATGGACGTTAGCCAGGTGCAGGGGGATTTGAAGGTGGGCGAGAACGGCGTTCTGACCGCCACACTTACCAATCCCGACCCGCTGATCCCATACGAAAGCATCACCCTGCGGATCACGGACAACAGCGGCGATATCCTACCCCAGGCGGCGGATACGGTGTATATCCCCGCCCTGGCTCCAGGCGCGTCCTATTCGCTGTCCTTCCCCGTCACGGTGCTGCCCAAAGCCTCCGTGTCCCCCCACATCCTGAAACTTGAAATGAACTGGATCGCCCGGAAACAGACCGTCACCCAGACCGAAAGCTACACCCTGCCGGTCCGGCAGGAAATCCGACTGGAGCAGGGGGGATTGAAAATGGCCTCCAGCGTCATCGCCGGGGATTCCGTCACCCTCTCCCTGCCCCTCATGAATATGGGCAAAGCGGATATTGTCAATGTATTAGCAACCGTGTCCCTGCCCGGCATAACGGAACGGCAGGCCGTGCTGGTGGGCACGATTGCTCCTGGCGAAACCCGGCAGGCGCAAATCACCCTTACCACTGGCAAAGACGTATCCGGCGATTTTCATGGAACACTCACCGTGGAAGGGGAGGACAACGACGGAAATCCTGTTTCCTTCTCTCTGCCAGTCAGCCTGACGGTGGAAAAGCCTGTCAGCCAAACCGCAACCACAGGCGAAACGACACTGAAAGATGAAAAAACGCCGCTGCTGGTTTACGGGCTGGCCGGAGGATGCGGGTTGTTTTTTGCGGCCTTTCTCCTGCAAGGAATCTTGTTGAGAAGGAAGATTCGTCGATTGGAAGAAGAAAAGCTATAACAAAACTTAGAAAGCAACCTCTCCAGATTTTTCTTTCTGGAGAGACTGTTCGCATTCCTATGAAATCATTTGAAAATGTTTTAAAGCATCCTCAATCGCTTTTTCTTTCTCTGGTGGGCATTGGGGAATGCGATTTCCCTCAGATTTGGGCTTGTTATAACACGCTCGTTCGATGATACCGTTCTTTGCTTTTACCTGGGCGATATACAGGCAGGAGACTTTCAGGCCGGTGTGCTGGAACACATAATCCTTAATCTCGCCGTAAGACGCCTTGCTTTCAGCGGGTGTTATATCCATATCATCCAGGTCGATCCCCACCTGAATTACATCGTCTGGTTTTTGTTGGGACAACGAAAGTACCGTCTCTATTCAGAATAAATCTTTCCTT
>JAFXMP010000274.1 GCA_017530275.1 Clostridia bacterium
AACGAGACAGCGCCGCTTGCCCACGAGTATACGGTGTTCGTGGAAACGGTGCCGCCCGCGTCCTGTCAGGCAGGCGGGTACGACGTGTACAAATGCCAATGGTGCGAGGGAACCACCCACAAAAACGAGACAGCGCCGCTTGCCCACGAGTATACGGTGTTCGTGGAAACGGTGCCGCCCGCGTCCTGTCAGGCAGGCGGGTACGACGTGTACAAATGCCAATGGTGCGAGGAAACCACCCACAAAAACGAGACAGCGCCGCTTGACCACGACTATTCTGAATTCGTGGAAACGGTACAGCCAGCCTCCTGCACAGTGGGCGGATACGACGTATACAAATGCCAGTGGTGCGAGGAAACTACCCACAAAAATGAAACGCCTCCCCTGCCTCACCTGTACGGTCAGCCGAGCTGGAGCTGGAGCGCCGACTATACTTACGCCGCCGCCACCTTCTCCTGCACCCGCGCAGGATGCACGGAGGATGTTCCGGGGCACGACCTGACAGTGACTGCCAAGAGCATCCTGTCCCAGGAATCCGACGACTCCGGATCATCCGCCGCTGGAACAAAGGGAATCACATACATCGCCACCGTAACGTTCAATGATAAAACTTATCAGGGCGAAAAGGCACAGATCACCGGCGACGTCCAGGCGGAGGAGGGCCATGGGGATGATGACGGTTCCGCCCCGAACGGGGAAAACCCCGTTCATTCGCCGAACGATACAGTGCCACAGAATACGGTTCAAAGCACGCTGGACGCCGAACAGCTTGCCACCGTCCAAGTCAATAAGACCGTTAAAAAGATAGCGCTTCCCGACGCGGCGGCGGGCGGGGAAGGTGCCGGGCAAGCATCGGCCTTAGCGGTGGGAAAGGCAGCGAAGAATAATATATCGGCTTTAAATGCCATGACCATTCTTGAAAATACTCAGAAAATCGTTCCCGGATTAAGAATCAACAGCGCCCAGGACGACGCATCGGGCTATGAGATATCGGAGCGAATGAGGGAGCAGATTCGCAATCGGGATCAAAGCGCAGCGACGTTAGGCAGTGGGAAAAAAATCACATTTACGTCATCCAGTACGCTCAGCAATGTCTACGAAGATAACGCCAATCCTGACAGTGCCAAGTATTTAAAGGCGGCAACGGATACCTGCTTAGCAATAATGGAAGATCGTTTGGCACAGGCATCAGACATGTCCGCAAAAGAAACAACGCTCCATGAACAGGAGGCTGAAAGTTTAAAAGCGTCTGGAAAGGAAATAAAAATCGAGACGGCGGGCGAGGGCTTCAAAACGGATACGATGGTCAACCAGGGCTTGGAGAGGGCTGATCTCAGCGTGACTTCCACCGGAAACGCGGGGAGCAGCGCGGAAAAATGGACCATCGAAATCACCGGACACAAATCCGACGGGGAGGAAAAACAGGACAGCAATACGGCCGTTTCCGGGGATCAGGGCGGGAACACAGGCACCGAAGGATCGGAAGTCGTGGATTATCGGGAGCTTGACAGACAATTAGCGGAGGAAACGGTGAAGGTTGAATCCTTCGATGCAAAAGCTGCGAAACGCTGGTCGACCTCCTCCCAACCAACCATGTATGTCCCCCCGGATACCGGCGAAACCTCCGCCCCGATCACTCATAAGGGAAACAATATCACCTGGCTGCGGGAGTCGGGCGACGGCACTGACGCCTGGTACGGCTTCGAGGATAAAAGCAATTACAGCCCGACCGAACTTCCCGATGGATCTGTCGTTAGCGTCAACTGGATCAGCAGAGAAAACGAGCAGGAATATGAGGAAAAGAAACAATTAGCGGCTACGAATGGGAAGGGTTTACAAAGCCTGAATTTATCGGTAAAAGATGATAGCCTATGGATGTTTGAGCTGAATAGTTATAAAATGATAACGGAGGATAATGGCAACGTAACGTGGGAAAAAGTAGACAAAAGTGATTTCAAAGATCAGATGGAGGTGTACATCGAGCTCGGAGATGACTGGGATATCGACGATATCAACGCGATATGGCTGGATAATCAGGAACAGTTAAGTGCCCCCGAAATAGTAACGAAGGAAATAAACGGCGTATCAAAGAGATTCGCTGTGCTGATGCTTGATCACTTTTAAATCCAGCCGGAACACGGCGCAGAGGGATCGGGCGGAAGCCTGACCGTCGCGAACAAAACACGAAACCCATTACAACAAAGGAGGAGTACATACCATGAAAAAAATCATTTCCCTGCTGCTGGCTCTGGCGCTGGCCCTGAGCATCACCCTGACCGCCGCGGAAGAAACGGCTGCCGCCCCCGTGGAGCCGCTTAGTGTCAATTGGACGGACGTGGCCCCGGAAATCGTCGGCATGGGGCTGACGGGAGATTTCTATACCCTGCAGGGAATGGACGTGGCTTTTTGGGTGCCCGCCGCCCTGCAGCCCGCCGATATCGATGCCACCTATGAGGAAACCAACGTCCTGGCCGCGTTCAACTCCACAAGCGGAAAGGAAATGTATGTTGCCTTCTATGAATTGCCCGTCGATGATATCGCGTATTTCGCCGAGGTAGCCGACCAGGTCGGTGCCCAGGCCGGCCAGCTCCTCATCATCAACGGCCTGTCCGCCTATTCCTTCGTGTTTGAGAACGCGCTGCACGTTTCCTTCCTGGTGGAAGGGGGCTATGTGCTCTCCTTCGATTTCTACCCGGCCTCTGATTTCGTGTTCAACGCCATTGCCCGGATCATCGCCTCCTCGGTGCAGCCATACGCAGATGAAGAATAACAGAAGCGAGACGCGATTTTTCAATCTGTTTCCATTTGCGGAGATCATGCGGTGTTCGGGATATATGATCTAAGCGGGTTTATGGCTGGACAGTTACCATTCAGCTAACGCTGAATGGTACGCGGGCGGGTATTGCATACCCCCCGCGTGCCCCCCCGCACGGTTTTTCCTCTCGCACCTTCGGTGCTCCCAGGCGGAAAAACCGCAAGGAATGTTTTCCTTACGGAAAACCCCGCCCGACCGGCAGAGCCGGTCGATACGATTACAGTCGGGGGAGCGCCCCCGACACCCCCCGTGACAGCATTGCCTGCGTTCTCTCAAGATAGGTGAATGGTTACGCTGAACAAAATTTTTCCGGGCGGAAAGGAAACAAAACGGTTGTTTTCATCGTCTAATGAGTGTACAATGTTTCCAGTTTCGGAAAACAAAGGGAGGATGACTGATCTATGAAAAATACCTTGCGCGTTTTGACGCTTTCGCTGCTGCTGATCCTGCTCTGCGCCGCTTCGGCCTTGGCGGCTGAAAAGGGCATGACCATTTCCTATATCGGGCCTGCCACCCTGACCCAGGGGCAGAGCGCCAAGGTGCTTTCCACCAAGTTCAATACGGTTTCAGACGGCACCGTGGTGTATTCCCTGACGGATATGGTAAAAAAGACGGTGGTGTATACGGAAACCAAGTCCGGCGTGACCGCGGGGCAGGAAATCAAATGGAGCGTGCCCTTCTACGCCGACGGTATGTCCGCCAGCAAACCGGTGAAGGAAATGCGGGCTTCCTTCGTGCTGGATGGCAAAACCTATACCTATAATCTATACTACAACTTTTCAGCGGAAAACGGCGGCACCGTGACCGTGGAAAAAGCCACCTGGTATCCCAAGAACACCGCGTGCAGTTTCGGCCCCGCGTTCCGGGACGTGCGCCCCGCACTCACCGACAAATGGTATCTTTTCACCCCCATCGACCTGACCAAACAGGGGCGGCAGACATTTGAATATATCGCCAGCAACATGTACGTCATCGGCGAAGTGTATGTGGACGTATACGGGGATACCGTGCGGGTGACTTATCACAACTATTACGCGGAGCAAAGCGGTAATACGGAAACCCTGACTGAGTTTTTCACCTTCTTCCCGGATTTGAAGAGCGTCAAGAACGTGAATCCTGAAACCATGGACGATTTGGGCTTCCATTTCGGCCAGGACATCAGCATCGCGGAGGACCTGAATGGCGATACCAACGTGCTGCTGTTCGTGCGCAACCAGGTGACCTATTGCGACTATGTGAATAACAGCCACAAGTTGACCCGCTTCTGGCCCAACCTGCCGGAGCGCAAAGCCCTGCGCCAGCAGATGCAGGCCATGATGGACAAGTAAAGACTGACACGGTTTTCATGGCGCGGCGGGCGGCAGAACAGCGGCTCGCCGCATCCTTTTAAGAAAGGGGGAAAGCGCTTTTGCCGGTGCTTACGCATACCGTATCCGGGGAGGAAGCGGGCCGGACGGTGAAATCCGTGGCGCTGAAGGAAATGCGCCTGTCCCGTGGGCAGTTCAGCAGTCTCAAGTTTTCCGGCGGGCTGACGCTGGACGGGCAGCCGGTGAGGGCAGACGCGCGGCTCAGGGAAGGCCAGGTCCTACGCGCGCAATGGCAGGATCAGGCGGCGCTGCCCCTGATGCCTTACGCTGTTCCCTTTGAAATTCCTTTCCAGGACGATCATTTCCTGATCATCGACAAGCCCGCCCCCTTGCCCACCCTGTGCTCTGCCCGGCAGGAGGGTCCTACCCTGGAAAACGCCCTGTACGCCCGTTTGGGCTGTCCCGTGGATTTCGTGTTCCGGCCCGTGAACCGGTTGGATAAGGGCACCAGCGGACTGCTGGCTGTAGCCCGGGACGCCCATGCCCAGCAGCTTTTGCAGCGGCAACTGCATACCGACGCTTTTGTGCGTGAATATCAGGCCGTTTGCTGTGGACATCTGCCCAAAGATGAAGGCATCATTGATCTGCCTATCCTCAAGGGGAACGGTGTGCGCCGGGAGACCGCGCCGGACGGGATCCGGGCGGTGACCCATTATCGGGTGGAAAAGGAGACAGAAGCGTATTCTCTGGTGCGGCTGCGGCTGGAAACGGGCCGCACCCACCAAATTCGGGTACATTTGGCGGCGCTTGGCTGCCCCATCGTGGGGGATTATGTCTACGGCGAAGCCGATCCGCGCCTGCCAGAGCGCTTTGCCCTGCACGCGTGCTTCCTGCGCTTTGTGCATCCCTTCGCAGGGGAAGAAGTACAGGCGGAATCCACTCTGCCCCCGAAATTGAAAACGCTGATGGAGGATACAGCTCACCATTCATTTTGAATTGACAGTATTCCATTTCATACGATATAATAAACAGGAAAGCGGCGCGTTTCGCTTTCGTGCGAGGAAAAAACGCCGGATGATAGGAGTATGCCTGTGAAAAGATCGCTGACAATGGGGATGCTTATCCTTCTGCTGCTGGGCACGTTTACCTGTGCCAGCGGGGAGATCCGGGGCTACGAAAAGGGCCGGGGTTATGATTATGTGACGCTGGGCGCCTATCCCTATGAAGCGGATGGGACGGAAAAACCTGTGTTATGGCGGGTGCTGTCGGCGAAAGACGGACAGGCGCTGCTGCTGACGGAATACATTATTGACACCAAACAGATCATTTTTGAAACCAACGCCAAGGTGATCGAGAAACATACCTTCCGCAGGATCAGCGCCTACAGCGAAAGCGACCTGTACGCCTGGCTGAACACGGAGGGCCTGGATACCTTGATGGGGGATGATCCCCTGCGGAACGCGCTCATGGAAGAGCCGGACCTGGGCAAGCTGTTTCCCCTGCCGCAGGAAGAGTACATGAACGTGGATAACGGCTTTGAGCATGGTCAGTGGGGAGAGGAAATCAACGCCTATCCCCGGCGGCAGGGCACTTGCACGCCTTACGCCGCAGCGCAGGGCCTGTATACGGATTACCGGAACCAAAAAAGCCCGTATTGGTGCGTTGCCATCAAGGACAAGACCGATTATAAATTTGGGCTGGTAGGATATAACGGCCATATAAGCTGGGGCGCTTATACCAATACCAAGGTGGGCGGCCTGAGGCTGGCGGTGCGGCTGGACTTGTCTGTGCTAACGATCGCGTCTGGTACGGGCATCAAGGATGACCCCTATGTGCTGCGTTTTACCGGTGCGGAACCAACAGCGGAACCGGCGACGCCCAAACCGGAACAGGCAGCGGAACCGGAACCCGAAACCACGGCGGAGCCGCTGCCTGAGGCCACCGCTATGCTCACGGAAACGCCGGAGGAAAAGCGGGAAAAAAGCGGCGTTACCCTGTCCCTTATCGGCGACTGCTCCATCGGCGATTCCATCCAGTTCAGGGGCAGTGAGACTTCTTATGATACAACGATCAGAAAGAACGGTTACGGCTGGCCTTTTTCTCTGGTGCGGGATTACCTGCTCAGCGATGATTTGACAATCGCCAATCTGGAGGTGGTGCTGACCAACCGCCAGAAACACACCAATAAGCTGTATAATCTCTCCGCCGATCCGGCCCACGTGCAGGCACTGGTGGAGGGCGGCATCGATATCGTGAACACGGTAAACAATCACTGCATGGATTTTATGGAGGGCGGCTATCTGGACACCCTGCGTACTCTGGACCAGGCAGGCATCCGGTATTTCGGCACCATCTATCCCGGCAGTGAGGAAGGCCACGATGATTTGGGCGTCATGGAGGCCGGAGGCATCCGGTTAGGGTTCGTCGGTTTTTCCTATCCCCAGGATGCGGATGTGAAGCGTATCGCTTCCCGAATACAGCGGCTCAAGGAAGAAGGCTGTGATATTGTGATCGTCAGCCTGCACTGGGGAAGGGAAACCTACATGACTCCGGAGCCCTGGCAGTTCACCTATGCCAAGCAGGTGATCGACGCGGGGGCGGATATGATCTATGGCCACCATCCCCATGTGATCCAGCCTATCCAATTTTATCAGGGTAAACCTATCTTTTATTCCACCGGCAATTTCACTTTCGGCACCATGAGCAAGGTGGACCCCTCCACCGGCATTTTCCAGTTGACCTATGAAAGGATCGACGGACAGGTACAATTGCAGGAACTGCGGGTGATCCCCTGCGAAACCCAGGGAAACCCCGATTACCGGCCCTTTGAACTGACCGATCAGGCGGATAGGCAAGCGGTGTTCAGCGAGCTGGTGCTCAAGAAGGAATACAAAAACTGCCAAAATCCCCCCGCGTCCTTCCTGGAGAGCGGGATCATCCGGTTTGAAAACGGGCAGATGCTGCCCTGATACGGCAAGGAGGAAACCTCATTGAAAAACGTTCTGCGCGCACTGCTTTTAGCTTTGATGCTGCTTTGCATGCTGGTTCTGGCGCCTTCCGGGGCGCTGGTGGGTCAGGCTGAAATCATCGAAATCCCTATCGACGCAAAGCCCGCGGATATGATCGCTCCGCTGCCTGAATTTTTCCTTTCCGAATTGGAATATCAGGACCCTTCCATTTCCGTGCGAATCGAAAAAGGACGCTACTGTGACACAAATTATATGGTGGCTTATGTGAAAATCGCCAACGCTTCTCAGATCCGTTCTGCCATGGCGGGTTCCTACAGCAACACGAGCGCTGAATTTGGACGCACCCTGGCAACGACCTGGAAGGCCGTGCTGGCGATCAACGGCGATAATTTTCATCTGCGCAACAACGTGGGTCTGGTGATCCGGCAGGGGAAAAGCTACCGCGTCAAATGCGATAACCCGGAGGAAAACTCCGGCCGCCGCTACGATGTGCTCGTCATCGATGAAAAGGGCGATCTGCACATCCTGGCCCAGGCGACCAACGCCGATATCGAGGCGTTTGAGGGTACCATCATCAACGGCTTCGCTTTCGGCCCTGGGCTGGTGATCGACGGTGTGAAACAAACGGGTTTCGTGAATATGAACAACGGCGCGCTGATCCCGGCTATGCGCATGGTCATCGCCCAGACGGGCGAGCTGGAATACCTGTGCCTCGCCACCGAAGGCCCCGAAGACAAGGGCAGCGTGGGCTTGAACCTGGAGCAGCTGGCCGACCTCGTTTCTTCCTTCGAGGGCGTGCAGAACGCCTACAACCTGGACGGGGGCACATCCTCCACCATCGCCTTCAAGCAGGGCGGCAAGTATGTGCGGGTCAATTCCCCCAACAACCCCAAAACCCGGGAAATCAAGGATATCCTGTATTTTGCCAGCGCGTATCTGCCCTGAGAGAGGAAGCAAACGAGCCGATGGAGTTTGAGGATTCGATCATTTTTTCCGTGGCCGGTCTGCCGGTCACGGCTTACGCTCTGTGCCTGTTTTTTTCGCTGACGGCAGGGCTTTCCCTGTTTTTCGTGCTGGGGAAAAAGCGGGGGATCGGGCAGGACGCCCTTTGGCGGACGGCGCTGCTGGCATTGCCCCTGGGGCTGATTGGCGCACGGCTGTTTTACTGCGTTGCCCGCATCCATTTTTTTCTGGAAATCGGATTGGAGAATACCCTGCGCCTGTGGGATGGCGGCTATGCCCTGTGGGGCGCGGTGGGCGGCTGCGCACTGGCGGCGGTGATTGCCGCGAAACATGAAAAAATGCCAGTGGGGAAGCTGCTGGACGTTCTTTCGTCGCCCGCCGCTTTGGTGATAGCCTTAATGCGCTTTGCTGAATATTTCAGCGGCGAGGGCAGGGGCTTATATATGGATGAGGAAGCTTTCTGCTTTTTCCCCGTGTCGGTTTACCGGGCGGATTACGATATGTGGCATTTGGCCGTGTTCATGTGGGAGGGCGTCGTGGCGCTGATCATTCTGGCCGTACTGCTGCGCGGACAAAGAAAAACGGGCAATACCGCCCGGCTGTTTCTGCTGTTGTACAGCGCCTGCCAGATCTGGATGGAAAGCATGCGGCGGGACAGCACCCTGCGCTGGCTGTTCGTGCGGGTGAGCCAATTAACGGCGGGACTGGTAATCGCGGGGCTGATGGCCGCAGCGGTGGTCCGCTGGGCGAAAAGACCGGAAAGCCGCCGGATGAAGCTTGCCGGGATCATTTTATGCTGGGCGATTGTGCTGGCAGGCATAGGGATTTGCATCGCTATGGAGTTTTCCGTGGAGGGCAAGGTGTTCGTGGATCTGCCGGTGTGGGCCGCTTACGCTATCATGGCCTGCTGCTGCGTGGGCATCGGTACCGCGGCGTATCAAGCAGTGTTTCGGAGCCTGAAATAATGAATAAACAGCGGCTGCAATGCGGGAACGCAGGGGCAGCCCTTTTCTTTTCGGATGGCTGCTTCCGGCTCAGTTCTTTTTCCGCTCCGGCAAATCATATACTGCCGGGAGGTGAGAAGCATGCGCTTGAGCGAAATCGCCCCGCTGGAAAGGATGGAGGGGGAGAGCCGTGCGCTCTGGACAGGGCGGCGGGAGGTGATCATAGAGGGGCACAGGGGCCTTTTTTCTTACGAGACCCGCTGCATCCGGGTGCGCTGCCGGAAGGGGCTTTGGACGGTGACAGGAGAGGGGCTGTATATCGATCATTTTGGCCCGGAGGACCTGCTCATCCGGGGCAGCGTGCACGCGGTAGCGCTGGAAGGGGAAGACGTATGAACGGGCTCTTTGCCGTACGGTTTCGGATAACGGGCCTGAATATGGAAAAGCTGATCAACGAAGCGCGAAAACGGGGCCTGACGCTGCAAAAGGCGCGGCGGGAGGAAAACCGGGTGGTCACGGTGGAATCAGCTCTTCGGGATTATCGGGCGTTGAAAGCGCTTTGCCAGGAGATGGGCTACGAAGCTGGACCGGCGGAGCCTTTGGGCTTGCTTCGGATTTTTGTCCGCCTCAAACGCCGGGCAGGACTTTGGGCAGGCATTTTGATCGGCACAGCGCTGATGGTTTGGAGCTTGGGCTATATTTGGCAGGTCAGGGTGGAAAATGCCGGACCTTATGCGGGGGAAGTCAGGCTGTTTTTGGAAGAAAACGGCATACGCCCCGGTATCCGGCGGAGCAGCGTCGATCTGAACGCGCTGCGGGAAGGACTGGAGTGGCGGCTGCCGAAGGTCAAATGGGTGCGGGCGGAATGGGCTGGAGTGGCTCTGCGCCTGCGCATTGAGGAGGGCATGCCGCCGCCTGATCAAGGCGATTTGAGTCCGGCGGACGTGGTGGCGGGAGAAGATGGGCTGCTCAAGCGGCTGACCGTTTACGCGGGTACTCCCCAAGCGCGGCCCGGTGATTTGGTCCGGGAAGGGCAGGTGCTGATCCGGGGCGAGGAACGGGGATCAAACGGGGAAACGGTGCCCGTACAGGCGCGGGGAGAAGCGTCCGCCCGGGCGTGGATCACGGTCAGGCTCCGTGTTCCCGCGGTAGAATACGCGTCCATTCCCGCGGGAAGGCGGCAGGAAAGACGCGTCATCCAAACGCCGGTGGGCAGTTACTGCATAAAGGATGAAGAAGCGTATCTGGTCTGTGAAACGGAACGCGTCAGCCTGCCCCTGGGAGGCGCGTGGATACCGGTCACGGTGACAAAAGAGGAAAGAGTGGAAGTCTGGCTGGAAAAACGGGAGAGGGAGATGGATTCCGTGCGCGCGGAAGGGGAAGAAACCGCTTTCGCAGCGCTGGAAAAAGCGGCGTACCCGCACGAAATAGTTGACAAATGGATTAATTGCAGTATGATAGAAGGGGATAATATGATCGTGACGGCTACGGCGGAAATCGAAAAGGATATTGGCCGCCGCGCACAGAATACCCCATGAAACACAGCCAAAGGAGATGCGGATTTTTTGCAGCTATCGCTTGAAAGCATGGAAGCCTATTTATCGCTGTTTGGCATGAACGACAGGAATATGACGGCCCTGGAGCAGGAATTGGATTTGATGATTTCCCTGCGCGGCCAGGAAATCCAAATTCAGGGAGACGCGGAAAACGCCGCCCTCGCGGAGCGGGTGATCGGGAAACTGATCGAAATGCTGCGCAAGGGAGAAATCGTGGACGCGGCCCGCATTCGTTACGCGGTGGCCCTGGCCCGGGAAGGGCGGCTGGATCAAATTGAGGAAATTTTGGGCGACGTGGTGGCCATTACCCACCGGGGCCGCCGCATCCAGTGCAAGACTTTGGGCCAGCGGGAATATGTATCCGCCGTAAGGGAAAACGAGCTGACCATCGCCGTAGGCCCCGCGGGAACGGGTAAAACCTACCTGGCCATGGCCATGGCGGTAGTGGCGCTGAAAAACAAAGAGGTGGAGCGCATCGTGCTCACCCGACCCGCGGTAGAAGCGGGGGAAAGGCTGGGCTTTCTGCCGGGGGACATGACTCAGAAGGTGGACCCCTATCTGCGCCCGCTGTATGACGCGCTGTACGAGATCATGGGCGTGGAAAGCTATCAGCGCCTGGTGGAACGGGGTACGCTGGAGGTGGCTCCCCTGGCGTTCATGCGCGGCCGCACCCTGGGCGACGCGTTCATTATCCTGGACGAAGCCCAGAACACCACGCCGGAACAGATGAAAATGTTTTTGACCCGCCTTGGCGCGGCGTCCCGCTGCATTGTAACGGGCGATATTTCCCAGATCGATCTGCCCAAGGGAAGGAAAAGCGGGTTGATTGAAGCGATGGAGGTACTGCGGGACGTGGAGGGCGTCAGCATCGTGGAGCTGACCGCCCGGGACGTGGTGCGCCATGAACTGGTGCAGAAGATCGTCAGGGCATATGAAGCCTATGAAGCGAAAGAAGGGGAAGAAGCATGAGCCCCAGAAAGGCGGGAAAGAACGGGAAACGCACCGTAAGGGATTATTTCCGGTCCTCCTTTGTCACACGTGCGCTGATCTGTCTGCTGGGCGTGGCGGTGATCATGATCCTGTTCGAAGCTGCCATCGTGCCTATGCGGTATAACCTGGAGGTGGGCATGGTGCCCAACAGCACCATTGCCGCCACCAAGGACGTGGTGGACGAACTGAGCACCCAGCAAAAACGGGAGGAAGCCGCCGCCCAGGTGACCCCTACTTACCGCTTTCAGGAGGGCGTGACGGAAACGGTCATGCATCATTTTGACCAGATTTTCGCCCAGCTGCGCACCGTGCGCCAATATGCCGCCATGCTGCCGGACGTATCCGTCATGCGGGTATACAGCCGGGAAGAATTGGAGTACGCCCATAATCTGCTGACCCTCATCACGCTCAGCGATTATCAGCTGACCAGTCTGATGCGTTCAAGCCAGGAGGAATTGGAGGAAGCGTATACCCTGCTGTACGCGGCGCTGCAGAGCACCATGCAGGGCCACGTGACCCAAGGCCAGGAAAGCAACGCCGTATATAACATCCGACAGATCGTGAATTACCGCGTATCCATCCCCCTGGGGCAGAATGTGGTGCCCGCGGTGCTTACCGCCTGCATTCAGGCCAACATGATCATCGATCAGGAAGCCACGGAAGCGGCCCGGGAAGCGGCCCGGGAAGCGGTGGAGCCGGTGGTATACAAGCAGGGCCAGAATATCGTGGTGCGCGGCGAAGGCCGCATCACAGCCAATCAATTGGCCATGCTGTCCACCCTGGGGCTGCTGAGCGGCGGGGAAGCGGACATGTCCATCTATCTGGGCGCGGCGCTGCTGGTGATCCTGGTGCTGGCGGGCATATTGCTTTTGCTGCGCCGTTTTTCGGCTTTGCACGTGATAGATGATAACGGCAGACTGATGCTGATGCTGACCATTCTGGCCATGAGCCTGAGCATGAGCGTGCTGACGCGTCTGGCGAATTCCTACCTGGCCCCCACGCTGATGTGCGCCTTGCTGGTCACAGCCCTGCTGGGGCTTACCCCCGGCGTGGTATGCAACGCGGGGATCACCATTTTGGTGGCGGCTTTGGCGGCGGGCGGCAGCGAGGAATATGCGGAAAAAATGGCGCTGCTGCTGGTCTCCGGTCTGCTGGCAGGCACGACGGCGGCTATGGTGATGCATCATAAGGGCACAAGGCTGTGGGTGCTGGTGTCTGGATTAGCGGGAGGGGTAGTGGATTTTGCCGCGATCATGGCTATGGGCCTGATGACCAGCAGCGAGCTTTCCGGTTCCCTGGCCATCGCGGCCTGGCGGGCAGGCGGGGCCGTGCTGGGCACGCTGCTGTGCATCGCCCTGCAGCCCCTGCTGGAAATGATTTTCAATCTGCCCACGCCCATGAAGCTGATGGAGCTTTCCAACCCCAATCAGCCGCTGCTTCGGCGGCTGCTGCTGGAAGCGCCGGGCACCTACCACCATTCCACCATCGTTTCCAATCTGGCAGAAGCGGCGGCCCAGGCTATCGGGGCCAATGCGCTGTTGGCCAGAGTGGGCGGTTATTATCACGATATTGGAAAGCTGAAGCGCCCCTCTTATTTTACGGAAAACCAGATGGGCGGCGTGAATGCCCATGAGCATACCGATCCCTATGTATCCGCCGCCATTATCACTTCCCACACCCAGGATGGCGTAGCCCTGGCAAAGGCTTACCGTTTGCCCCAGGCAGTGCAGAACATCATCGCCGAGCATCACGGCAATACGCCGGTGATGTACTTTTACCACAAAGCGCTGCAGATGGCGAACGGCAATCCGGTTGATATCGAAAGCTTCCGTTATGACGGCTATCCTCCCCGGACCAAGGAAAGCGCCATCGTAATGGTATGCGATACCATCGAGGCCGCTGTGCGCACTATGAAAAATCCCACCCTGGATGGGATCGAGGAGTTTATCGTAAAGCTGGTGCGCGGCAAACTGGAGGACGGCCAGCTGAGCGACTGCCCCCTGACGCTGCGGGATATCGACCGGATCTGCGCTGCGGCCACCCAGGTGCTGGCCGGTGTGTTCCATGAGCGCATCGAGTATCCGGATATGGATGATATCAATGCTCGCACTGCGGAGCCTGATTTGGCGGTGGAAGAAGCGAACATCGAGGCGGAAAACGCGGTGACTTTCGTGGAACCTGCCGATGGGGAAGCGCCTGCCGTGGAGCTGACTGCGCCCAAGCCCGCCCAGAAGGTGGAACCAGAGGCGGCGCAAGAGCTGCTGCCGATCGAGCCTCCGGCAGTGACCAAGCCCGTTCTCGTAGACGAATTGGTGACCATCGAGCCGCTGCCCACCAAAGAAATGGAGCAGGAACTGATGGCCAAGATGGAAGGCCAACTCCCCTTGAACGAGGAAGAACGGGAAAGCGGGCGGGTGGATCAGCCGGAGGATATGACATGAGGGGTACGCTGGATTTTAACTGGGACCTGCCGTCTATGCCGGAGGCGGAAGCCCTGCTGGAAAAAACAGCCGAGGCATGCCTGCGGACGGAAGGCATCACCCTGCCCGCCTACGCCCAGGTGCGCGTGACTGGGGATCAGGAGATTCAGGAAATCAACCGGGAATACCGGGGGGTGGATCGGGCGACGGACGTGCTTTCCTTCCCCTCCACGGATTGCAGCCCCAATAAAACACTGGGGACATGCCCCCAAAAGCTGCTGCGGGAAAGGGACGAAACGGGCCGCTGTTTTTTGGGCGATATCGTGATTTCTTTGCCCCGGGCCGAGGAGCAGGCGCGGGAATATGGACACAGCCTGCAAAGGGAGCTTTCGTATCTCACCGCCCACGCCCTGTTTCATTTGATGGGATATGATCATATGCAAGATCAGGATAAGGAAAGGATGCGGACTATGGAAGAAAAGGCGCTGAACAGCGCGGGCATTGGCCGCGTGACGGACGACGAGCTGGTGGCGATGGCTCGGGAAGCCATGGAGTTTTCCTATTCCCCCTATTCCCATTTCAGGGTGGGGGCGGCACTGCTTGCCAAGGACGGCAGGGTATTCAAGGGCTGCAACATCGAAAACGCGTCCTACGGGGCCACCAACTGCGCTGAACGCACCGCCCTGTTCAAGGCGGTCAGTGAAGGCGCGCGGGAGTTTACGGCCATCGCCATCACAGCGGAAAAATCCGCAGCCTGGCCTTGTGGTATCTGCCGTCAGGCGTTGTATGAATTTGCCCCTGAACTGCGTGTCATCATCGCTTATGGCGACAGCCGGGAGGAAGCCCTGCTTTCTGATCTGCTGCCTCACGGCTTCGGTCCTGCCAGCGGCATGCTGGATATTTTGGGAAAAGAATAAAAAGAAGACACTGGAAAGGAATACATATGTCAGAGAAAAGCTTTCGTTCCGGGTTCGCCACCATCGTGGGCAGGCCCAACGTTGGAAAATCCACATTGCTGAATACCCTGGTGGGGGAAAAGGTCGCCATTACCTCCAGCAGGCCCCAAACCACCCGCAGCCGGGTGATGGGCGTGATGAGCGGAGACAACAGCCAAATCGTGTTTGTGGACACGCCGGGCATCCACCGGCCCCGCACCAAACTGGGAGAATTCATGGTGCAGTCCATCGAGGAAGCCATGGAAGGCATCGACGCCCTGCTGGTGCTGGTGGACGTGACCGCCATCGGCCCCCACGACCGTAGCATTGTGGAGGAAATGAGCCATAAAAAGGTGTACAAGCTGCTGGTGCTGAACAAAACCGATCTGGTGGAGCCCAAAAACCTGTTGGGCATCATCGATTCTTTTAAGGATGCCGCTTACGACGGCATCCTGCCCGTCAGCGCCCGCACCGGCGACGGTGTGGAGGAATTGAAAAAGGAACTGACCGCCCACCTGCCGCTTGGCCCCAAGTATTTTCCCGACGATATGCTCACCGATCAGCCCGAACGGGATATCTGTGCCGAGCTGATCCGTGAAAAAGCCCTGCGGAACCTGCGGGATGAGGTGCCCCACGGCATCGGCGTGGAAATGATGGCGATGAAGAAGCTCAACGATCATTTCACCGAAATCGACGCCACCATTTACTGCGAAAGGGATTCCCACAAAGGCATCATCATCGGCAAAAAAGGGGCCATGCTGCAAAAAATCGGCGCGGAAGCCCGTGCCGATATTGAAGCGCTGTTGGATACCCATGTGAATTTGCAATTATGGGTGAAGGTGCGTCCCGGCTGGCGGGACTCCGCGGAGGACTTGAAGACACTGGGATATGTGAAGGATCGGTAACGCGCAGCGCTTGACCGCATGGTTTTCGTGTGGAGTGCGAAGCGTGGAGTTTTATTATACATTTCATTTGACACTGTTCAGTTGAATGAAACACAAAATAGAATTCCACACGCCACTCTCCAAACTCCACACTTTATTTGTGAAGTCCTTGCCACATCTGTGTGATCATGGGCCAGCCCTGGGAAGGATCATCGCCGTGCACCTGCCACACGATCAGGCCGCCCAAGCTGTGTACGTTGATATAGGTTAGCTTGGCGGCTAAGGACCGGGCGCTTTCGTAGGTATAGAACGTGAGATAATCCGCGGAGGACAGATCGTCGTTCCACAGGTAAGCGGCCTGGGCTTTTTCATCATAGCCCGCGTGCCAGCCGGCTGTGCCCTCCGGCACGGCAGCGTGCTCAAGGGCCTGGAGGTTACGCCAGATTTTTTCCTCACCGCTGAAGGTATGCGCGGCGGCTCCCACCACGCTGCTTTCCAGCTTATTCATTTTCCAGCCGTGGCTGTACAGGGGCGTGCCGATAGCGATCTTGCTGGCGGGCACGCCCTGCTTTTGCAGGTATTTCACCGCTGTATCCGCCGAGGAACTGCCGTACAGGGCGGTATGATAGCCGGTGGAAGCGTTCCAGGAGCCCGCCAGGTCGTAGGTCATCAGGTTGATCCGGTCCACATACGGGAAAAGCGCGGCGTAATCCTGCTTGGACAGGGTGCTTGTGGAACCGCTGGCGCATACGGTCAGCAGCTTTTCACCCTTGCCGAAGTGTCCGTCCAGGGCGGCGCGCAGTTCCTTCAGCATCAGGGTATAATTGGTCTTATCGTCGCCCTTGACGGGGTTCCCTTCGTCGCCATTCCCGCCTTTCCGGGCTTCACCGGGATACTCCCAGTCGATATCCAGGCCGGAAAGAAAAGGATAAGCGTCCAGCGTATCCAGGCAGCTTTGAATAAAGGAGGCGCGGCTTTCCTTTGTCAGGGCCATTTCGGAAAAATAGCCGCAGTCTGTCCATCCGCCGATGGACAGCAGAATTTTTGTGCCAGGGTACTTTTTCGCGTACTGCGTGTACTGCGGGAAATGGGCTTTCGGATTGTTTTCGTCCGTATCCGCCCAGGGATCGGTGGACACGATGGCGTACCCGCCGTTCTTCGGCTCGATTTTCCAGAAAGCATGGTTGATGCAGCCCAAACGGTCCCAGGGCAGGTTTTTCACCTGGGCTTGGCTGTCGGAATACACGTTCCAATTGGGAAAATACACGGTCACAAGGCAGTCCGCCTTTGCCTGGGCAAAGGGCAGGGCACAGAGCAGCAGAGATGCGGTCAGCAGCAACGGCATGATTTGCCGGATCATCCTTCGGTACATGGAGCATCCTCCTTTCGGGGTTTGGCTGTTTGCTTTTGTCGGGATATGCAGTATTTTAGCATTTTTTGCGGAATAACGCAATGGAAACTCTATACAGCGCCGTGGACAGCAAGAAAGAATCAAAATGAAACATATTTGCAATGAAAATGCAACAAATTTGGAAGAAAAATACAATATTCATCAGCTGTCATATCTATGTTTTTTTCGTACAAATAAAGGGAAAGAAAGCATGTTAGGCAGGGTTTTTTTCCACATCTGCCAATGGTTTTTTCGGGGATAGGGGGATCAAAGGATGAATGAGTTTGCGCTCTATTATATCGAAGCGAATATTATTTGCATCATTGTTTTCGTTATCCTGCTGATCCACAATCATTTCAATCTGGACAGGCAGGAAAAGCAGGTCAAATATGATCATGTTTTAATTGCTTTTATCCTCTATTTCCTGGCGGATTGTTTTTGGGCGGCAATCACAGCGGACTATATCCCCAAAACCCGGATCAACGTAGCCGCCGATGTTTTTTTGATCTATATCCTCATGGGCGCGACCATCTATTATTGGCTCAATTATGTGATGGCCTTTGTGCAGGTTCCTCACCGAAACAGACCGATCAACCGGTTTGCTGTGATTTTTCCATTCCTGGTTTCCACCGTCGTGCTGCTGCTGCAATATACCTTTGCTCCGCAGACGCTGATCAATGAAGCCCAGGAAACGCTGCCTGGGTTCAGCGCCTATATGATTGTGGTACCGGATATTTATATGATTGCCGTCATCTTTTATACGCTCCGAAAGGCGAAGGAAGAAGAAAATCCATTGGAGAAGCGGAAGACTATCTTTATTGGGCTCTTTCCACTGGTGGTCATGACGGGTGGGTTGATCGAGACGCTGTTTTTCCCGCATCTGCCCATCTACTGCTTCACCTGCCTGATTTTGATGCTGGTGTTCTACATCCAGGCCATCGAGGTTCGCGTTTCCATGGACCCCTTGACGAACCTCAACAACCGGGGCCAGCTGATGCGCTATATTTCGCAGAAGTCCAATCTTCATCAGGAGGGACGGCAGACCTATGTGGTCATGATGGACATCGATGATTTCAAGGCAATCAACGATACCTACGGCCACGCCGAAGGCGATAAAGCCCTGGTGACTGTTGCCAATTCCCTGAAAAAGGCGATCAACAGATGCGGCCTCCCATCGTTCTTGGGCCGGTATGGCGGAGATGAATTCATCCTGATCATCCACCCCGAAATCAGGGAAGAAATCGATCAGCTGGTTCGGGTGATCCGCGAAGAGATCCGTCTGGAATGCGTGAACAACGGAATCCCCTACATCCTTTTCGTCAGCGCCGGATATGACGAGCTGAAGGGAGATCAGGATTCGGTTCAGAACTGCATCCAGCGCGCGGACGAAAAGCTGTATCAGGACAAGAAATACCGCAAGCTCCACCCAAGGAAGGCGGTATAGCGATAAAAACGAAAAGCGTATGCAGGGAAGACAGACGCGCGGCTATTCGCCGGGCTGGCTGTATCTTCCCTGCATTTTTTATCCGGTTTTTTGACAATCCCTGCTTCCTCTGGTATAATATGACCGTTCGCATTGCCGGTACCCTTATTGGGGCTGGACGCGGACAAAAACGGACCCCTGAAATTGCGTCAGGTATCTTTCAAAGAACTTGAACGGAGGAAAAGAAAATGAAGACTGGAAATCGCCGTAATACCACGGTCAAGCTGACCTTGTTTGCCCTGCTCACCGCCCTGCTGATCGTGCTGGGTTATGTAAACATTCCCCAGCCCGCGGGCCTGTCGATCACCTTCAACATGATTCCCGTCGCTATCGCGGCCATTGCCATAGGCATAGGCGGCGGCGCGCTGATGGGCGGCGTGTTCGGCCTGATCAGCTTTCTGCAGTGCTTCGGCATCGTGGGCTTCAGCGGCATGGGCGCCGTGCTGGTGGGCATCAGCCCGGTGCTTTGCTTTATCCAAAGATTCGTCTCCCGCGTACTGGTGGGCGTGCTGTCCGCGCTGGTTTACAAGGCGCTGAACAAACGGATGAATGCATACCTGAGCTGCATGATCACCGGCTTTTCCGCCGCGTTCTTCAACACGCTGTTTTTCATGTCCTCTCTGGTGCTGCTGTTCGGCAATACGGAGTACATCCAGGGACTGATGGCGGGGCGCGGCGTGATTGCCTTTATCATCGCGTCCGTGGGCATCAACGCGGTGGTGGAAATGATCGTGGCCGCCGTAGTGACCGGCGCTGTGGGCGCGGCGCTGAAAAAAGCGCGTCTGATCTGAAATAAATAAGGAGATAGGACCGGCATGCTTTTTACCATTGACGTGGGCAACACCAACATTAAAACCGCCCTGTTCGACGGGGCGGAAATGGTGCACTACTGGCGTTTGTCCACCACACGGAAATACACCAGCGACGAAATGGGCGTGATGATCTCCCAACTGTTTGATCATGAAGGGATCGACAAAAAGCAGGTGACGGGCATCGTCATGTCTTCCGTGGTGCCCACGGTGAATTTCACGGTGGAGCACATGTGCCGGGAATACTTCGGCATCGATCCCATGTCCGTTGGCCCCGGTATCAAAACGGGCATCGATATCAAATATGAAAACCCCCGGGAAATCGGCAGCGACCGCATCTGTAACGCTGTAGCGGCTTATTCGCTGTACGGCGGCCCCTGCGTGTATATTGATTTTGGCACGGCTACCACCTTCGGCGCGCTGGACGCCAAGGGCTCGCTGCTGGGCGGCTGCATCTGCCCCGGCATCAAGCTCACCAGCGAAGCGCTGGTGTCCGGCACGGCCAAGCTGCCGCATTTCGAGTTGGTCATGCCGGAAAAGGTGATCGGCAAAACCACCGTCGCCAACCTGCAGTCCGGCGTGATCAACGGCTATGTGGGCCAGGTGATCTATCTGGTGAACGAAATGCGCCGGGAAATGGGCTGCCCAGGGGCCAAGGTGATTGCCACCGGCGGCATGGCACGGCTCATCGCCCAAAAATCCGGGGTGATCGATCACATCGACGGTTTGCTTACATTAAAAGGCCTGCGACTGATCTATGAAAAGAATCAGCCCAAGGCATGACGGAGGGAATGAGAAATGCGCACGGTTTCAGTTGGATTTTTAGGCTGCGGCAACATCGGCTGCGGCGTTTGGAAACTGCTGAACGAATTCAAGGGAGATCTTCTGCACCGCAGCGATGTGGAATTTGATATCAAACGCATCCTGGTGCGGGATATTCATAAAAAGCGGGATCAGGTGGTGCCGGTAGAACTGCTGACCACCGATCCCAGCCAGGTGACGGACGATCCCGCCATCGAAATGGTGCTGGAATTCATGGGCGGCGAGGAACCCGCCACCCGCTATATGCTGCGGGCTTTGGAAATGGGCAAAACCGTGGTCACGGCCAACAAAATGGCCCTGGCCCTCAACTGGCATATCCTGCAGGAAGCGGCGGAAAAGCACGGCAGCGGCCTGTATTATGAGGCCGCCGTCTGCGGCGCGATCCCCATCATCCGCACCACCCTGGACTCCCTCATGAGCAACCGCATCGAGGAAATGATGGGCATTGTGAACGGTACCACCAACTATATCCTCACCCGCATGAGCCAGGAGGGCAGCGATTACGCTTCCGTGCTCAGCGACGCTCAGCGCCTGGGTTTAGCGGAGCCGGACCCCACCAGCGACGTGGAGGGCTTCGACGCGGCGTACAAGCTTTCCATTCTTTCCTCCCTGGCCTTCCATGCCAGAGTGCCCTTTGACGTGATTTACCGCCAGGGCATTACCCAGGTGAGCGCCGTTGACATCGCCTTCGGCAAGGAATTGGGCTACACCTTAAAGCTGCTTGCCATTGCCAAGCGGCAGGGCAATGTGATCGACGCCCGTGTGCATCCCACCTTTATTCCGGACAGCCACCCCCTGGCCTCCGTGAACGGTTCCTTCAACGCTATTTTCCTTCACGGCCATGCCTGCGACGATATGATGCTCTTTGGCCGGGGCGCGGGCAGTGCGCCCACCGCCAGTGCCGTGGTCAGCGATATGCTCTATGCCGTTTCCCGCGAAACGCCCCGTCATCCCACCTTCCACAATTCTGATAAGCTGGCCGAGGGCCTGACCGTGACCAACGACTGGCGGTGCAGCTTCTACGTGCGCCTGGAAGCCAGCGACCGGCCCGGCGTGCTGGCTCATATCACCACGTGCTTAGGAAATGAAGGCATCAGCATCCGAAACCTGATGCAGCGCGACGCTGTGGACGGCCGAGCCCAGATCGTGCTGATTACCCATGACGCCGGGGAATGCGCCATCCGCAAGGCCCTGGCCGCTATCAATTCCAATGACGCCCGGGTGGAAAGCATGATCCGGGTGGAAGCGAAATCATAAGCTGATCCCAGTTCCTGACCGTTCGGAGAGATCGCCATGAAGCATCATAAACCAGGGTGGTCCCT
>JAFXMP010000275.1 GCA_017530275.1 Clostridia bacterium
CGGTATATCAACCGCTGCGAGGGACAAACAGAAATCAGGGTGTATTCCAATCAGCCGCATGTAAAACTGTATGTGGATGGGGCGTTCGTCGGCGAACAGGACGGACAGACCGTGTTCCGTTTCCGCATCCCGCTGATGGGCGAACACCTGATAGAAGCCTTCGCGGGTGACGCACACGACAGCATGTGTATCCGTCGGGTTTCTGAGCCCGATGAGAGCTACATTTTCAACAAAGCTGCCGTTTCCGTCACCAACTGGTTTGACAGCGATGATATTGACCCGACCTGTTTCTCCATCATGGACACCCTGGGCGAAATCCGTCAGCATCCCCAGGCTGGGGCCATTGTGAACCAGATGATGGCCAAAGGCGCGTCGGAGCGGGGCGATGTGGCCGACGCGGTGAAGGACAATCCCGCCCTCCAGCGCATGATGGGCCGCATGACCATGATGAGCCTGCTCAAGCAGGGCGGCGCGGATGAAGAGAGCATCAAGCAGCTGAACCGCATTTTGCAGGGGATTAAAAAATGAGAAAAGCAGTACAACAAATCATGCTGGGGACTGTGACGGGCAGCGAAACCGCTGCCCGCAGTACCCTGCAGCGCATCAAGGCCGCCGGATACGACGGCCTTGAACTCAATCGCTTCATGATTCATCCTTCCTCCCTGATGATCCGCATGATGACCCGGGCAGCGGGCATGCCCACTGGCAAGGGCGGGAATCTGGATTGGAAAAAGCTCATGCGGGAGGCGGATTTGTCCGTCATCAGCCTGCACACCGATCTGGGCAGTCTGGAGCGGGAAGCGGATGCGATTGCGCAGGAAGCGAAGGATTTTGGCACCGACACCGTAGTCATCACCGGCATGTACCGTTTTGACTATGGCGATGAGAAAGCTGTGCGCGATATGGCAGCCCGGCTCAACAAGGCTGGCGAAGTGCTAAAGAAGATGGGGCTATTCCTTTTGTACCACAATCACAATGTGGAGTTGCTGCAGGTGAAACCCGGCCTTCGGGCTTATGACCTGCTGCTCTCTGAAACCGATCCTGGCTGTGTAAGCTTTGAGTTTGACAGCTATTGGTTCACGGACGGCGGCGCGGATGCCAAGGACTGGATGCGCCGCCTTGGAAGCCGCATGAAGCTGTGGCATATCACCGACCGGGGCTGCCGGCAAAAAGGCCCTTACATGACCCCCATCCTCAAGCAGGACAGCATGGAGCTTGGCACCGGCAATATGGATCTGGACGGTCTTCTTGCTATCGCCTTGCAGAATGGTGTCCAAGGCGTTGTGCTGGAAAGTCACAAAAACTGGATCGACAAGGATCCGGTAAAAAGTCTGGAGCTCAGCGCAAAATGGCTGAAGGAGAGGTGCTGAAATGCTGATCAGAAATGCCGCTCTGCCTGTTTGGCGGGCCAAATGGATCGACCCGGAGCTGCCCCATGACGCGGAATCCAAGCAGCCCGCGTCTTATCTCCGCCGCAGGTTTCCTGTGGATCAGGCCGGCAATGCTTGCTTGTACGTCACCTGCCATGGCCTGTACGCCGCTTTCCTGAATGGGAAGCGGGTGGGTGATTTTGTGTTGGCTCCCGGTACCGGGGATTACCGCAAGCGCCTGACAGTGCAGTGCTATGATGTAACGGAACTGCTGAAAGCCGGTGAAAACGAGCTGCTCGTGATCCTGGGCGATGGCTGGTATCGTGGCAATGTGGGCATCGACGGCCTTCGGAATTTTTACGGGGATGACCTGGCCCTGCTCTGCCAGCTGGAATTGAACGGATCCGTCATTTTGTGCAGTGATGAAACCTGGGAGGCCAGTCAATCCGGCCCCATCCGTGAAAATGATCTGGAAATCGGTGAAACCTATGACGCCCGGATGGAGAAGATCACCGATTGGCATGGTGTGACTGTGCGGGACTTCAGCTTTGTCAATCTGGCAGAGACCCAAAGCGTGCCCATCCTGGAGCAGGAACGCTTTCCCGGCAGGATCATCAAAACGCCAAACGGAGAAACGGTCGTTGATTTCGGGCAGAACCTGGCAGGCTATACGGAACTGCGCGTTACTGCTAAAGCGGGTCAGAAAATCACCCTTTGGCACGGGGAAACACTGGATGAAAACGGCAACTTCACCCAGAGCAACTTTGAACCAGGGGACCGCAACAAAAACGGCGGCATTCCTCAGAAAATCGAATATACCTGCAAAGACGGCCTGAACGTGTACAAACCCAGCTTTACCATTCACGGTTTCCGCTATGCCAGGGTGGAAACGGATATGGATTTAACGGGCGCCCAATTCACCGCCATCGCAGTGTATTCCCGGATGCCTCAGACGGGTTTCTTCACCTGCGGAAACGCGGATGTGAACCGTCTGTTCCAAAACAGCCTGTGGAGCATGCGCTCCAATTTCTGCGATATTCCCACCGACTGCCCGACGAGAGAGCGGGCCGGCTGGACGGGCGACGCGGGCGTGTTCACGCCAACCGCCGTTTATCTCATGGACTGTTATCACGTACTGCGCAAATGGCTGGGCGAATGCCGATCAGCCCAGGAAGAAAATGGCCTGGTGCAGAATATCGCGCCCGTCAACGATCAGCGGAACCAGATTTCCATGATGCTTCAGGGCAGCGCCGGGTGGGGTGATGCCTGTATCCTGGTTCCCTGGGCGCTGTATCAGGCTTACGGGGAACAGGCCATCCTGGAAGAAAACTACGATATGATGACACGCTGGCTGGCCTTCTGCGAAAACCGGGCAAAGGAAAACACAAAGCCTCAGAACGAAAGCAATCCATGGAAAGAATACCTGGCAGACCAGGGCTTCCACTTCGGTGAATGGTGCGAACCGGATGTGAACAATATGCTGGCCATGCGAAAAAACGCCATGGAAGGCGCGCCGGAAGTGGCCACCGCCTATTATTGTCGTTCCGCTTCGTTATTGGCGAAAATTGCCGGAATTCTGGGAAAACCGGAGGACGCTTCGCGTTTTGCCGAAATTGCCGAAAACGCGAAAAAGGCCTATCGCTTCTGCTGTCTGAAGGATGGCCAAATCATCTCTGACCGCCAGTGCGAATACGTGCGGCCCATCGCCTTTGGCCTGCTGGATGGGGAAGAAAACCAACAGGCGGCGGATGCCCTGAACGAGCTGGTCATCAAAAACGGGTGTCATCTGAACACAGGCTTCCTGTCCACCCCGGACCTGTGCCGGGTGCTGGCGGAAAACGGTCACGTTGATACCGCCTACAGACTGCTCCTGCAGACGGATTGTCCCGGCTGGCTGTATGAAGTGAAGCAGGGGGCCACCACCATCTGGGAAACCTGGGAC
>JAFXMP010000276.1 GCA_017530275.1 Clostridia bacterium
AGGAGGGATTCATCATGAAACAGCTTTACAAGAGCAACAGCAACAGGAAAATCGCCGGTGTGTGCGGGGGAATCGGCGAATACTTCGGCATCGATCCCGCCCTTGTCCGCCTGGGCTTCGTCGCCCTGTCCCTGCTGGCGGGAGGCGGACTGGCCGTGTATATCATTGCAGCGATCATCATGTCGGAGAAAGAGGTTTGCTCCCGCGCCGCGGACGATCCTGTGCATCCGTGAATAGATCCATTCCAAGGCATAATTGGCAAAACTGCCTTCCCTCGAAGCTTTCAAGCAAGGATTGCAAAACACATCTCGAAAAACAAGGAGTGAATTGATATGCTGCTTCATCTGTTAGCTTCCCTGGTCATCGGCGCTCTTTGCGGAGCGGCAGCCAACAAAATCATGAATGGAAATCCGAAGGGCTTTTTCCAGAATGCGCTGCTTGGCATTATCGGCGGTCTCGTCGGCGGATTTTTAGGAAACCTGATCGGGATTGGCAGCGGTGGCTGGATATCCGGTATCCTTCTCGCCATCGGAGGCTCCTGCCTGATCGTATGGCTTGCCAGAAAGATCGCGAAATAACTGCCGTAAGGCCTTCCATTTCGCTTTTTATCGATTTACGGAACCGCTTTATTGAGGGGGCGGTTCCTTTTTTGATTGAAAAAAAAACAGCCGATCGGCTGGATACTTGCCGTCGGCGGCTTCATAAAACTATCGAAGAAGAATCGCATTACGCGTCAAGGCACTTTTTCAGCGCTGCCAGCGCCTTTTGATGGCGCAGCTTTACCATCCCGTAGCTGAGATGCATCATCCGAGCGATTTCCGTCATGGGCAAGCGATCATAATACAGCATGACCACGATATCCTGCTGCTCCCGGGGGAGCGTCCTGAGCGCTTTTGCCAGATCGCTCAGCATTTCTCTTTTCAGCAGGGAAGCGTCTATCGCTTTATCGTCCGAAATGTTTTCATTCAATTCCTCGGTGGGCTTCATTTTCCGGAAATAATCGATCAGGGTGTTGCGCGCGATTGTGTAAATCCAGGTATTCACGGCCGCTTTTTTCGTGTCATACGAATTTTTATTTTTGTATACCTTCTCAAATACTTCCGCGCATAAGTCTTCCGCTTCTTCCCGTCGCTGCACCCGGGACATGATGTATCCCATCACTTTTTTGCTGTACGCGGCGTATATTTGTTCAAAATCGGAAGGATTCATGGGAAATAATCCTTTGGATCTTTTTGCTTAAAAATCGCTTCCGGCCGCCCCGCCGCCGCCACAAGCTCAGCTTCCTCATCGCTTAACTGCCGGGATCCGTACCGCGAATGCACCGCGTCGATCACCGATTGCAGATCTTCATTCTCTTCATACGCCTGATAATCAAACAGTAAGCTAAGAATATTCTCCAAATCTTGCTCCTCCTTTCTTTCCTTCAATCGTCTTCCGTACGTTAATACGAATGAGCAGGAAAGATGGCAGCGATTCCGAACGAATCATTTCATGGATGGCGGGGATCGAATCGACGGAATATCTTTCATGGCCATTTTATCACACAGGGGCCATGAATGTCCACAGCTTCTTTTGTTTTCTTCAGCTCACGCTTTCCAGGATAAAACGGCCGTTTTCCACGGTCATGGCAGTCAGCTTTCCGCCTTTTCCGCAGCCGGTGTCGATGCAGATCACACCTTTTTCCGGCAGGTCAAGCTGTTGATGCTCAGGAAGCTCCTCAACGGTTTCTCCGTTTCCCGGAAAATATGCGGGCGCCTCCAGCGCGATATGCCCAACGATGGTCAAGGAGCCGGCATACTGGTTGCGCAGCGTGACCGTATGATCGTGGATCAGGGTTTCAAGATCGTTGACCTCAATGGGTTCCACCAGCAGTCCGGCATGAACGCATTGGAATCTATCCCCGCGCCAAAACAGCCGGCAATGCTCCGACAGCCAAGGAATAGCATCCTCCATCTGCATGCCATGACGGGCGAAGGAGCTGACCGTTGCCGGCCTGCCTACCTGATTCCAAATCTTTTTTTCGATCTGGGTCAGCTGGGCGCGGAGCAAATAATCTTCATGATTGCCGCGAAGCAGGATAAAGCGCTGGCCAAAGGACGCGGCCAACGCTTGAACGGTTTGAAAGACCTCCCAGGATTCCGGGCCGCGGTCAAATAGATCACCCAGCATGACCAGGGTATCTTTTTTTTCATCCGGTTGAAGCTTGCACAGCAGGGCCCGCAGCGCATCGTCCCGGCCGTGCACGTCGCCAATTACAATGGTTTTCATGATCCTGTGTTTTCCAGACGGGTCATATGGCCCCGCTCGATATTCAAGGTATAATCGCAGATTTCCAGGGCGGCCCTTCGATGGGTCACGATGATGCAGGTTTTATCCCGCATGGCGGAAATATTTTTCAGAAGCGTTGCTTCCGTTTGCTCGTCCAGCGCGCTGGTAGATTCGTCCAGAAGCAGGATCGGCGCTTTGGAAAGCAGCGCCCGCGCCACCGCCACCCGCTGGGCCTGGCCTTCGGAAAGGCCCACGCCGCGCTCCCCAAGCACAACGTCCAAACCAACTTCCGCGACAAGGTCATCCAGGCACGCGGCATGGATTGCCCCGCGGATATCCTCGTCCGAGGCATAATCGGTGAACATCGTCAGGTTGTCTCTCATTGTTCCCGACATCAAAGTGTTCCCTTGGGGAACATAGGCGAAAAGGCTTCTTGTTCCCCGGCTGGCAGGAACGGACAAATCTCCTTGCTGGAAGAGCACCGCGCCGCTTTTGGGCTTGTATATTCCCAAAAGAAGCTGGAAGAGGCTGGTTTTCCCTCCGCCGCTGATCCCGGTCAAAGCAACAAAGTCCCCACGTTTGATCGTCGCGTTGACATCGACGAGAACACTGTCGGTTCCATCATCATAATGGAAGCTCACGTCTTCAATTTTGATGGCGTCAAAGCTCTCCAGCTTCGTCCCCTGATCCTCATCCGGGAGACCGATGACCTCCTGCAGCCGTTCTGCCGACGCAACCACGCCGTAAACCTGGGAAACCAAATCGACCGCGTTTGCGATCGGGGCCTGAATACGCCCTACCAGCTGGATCAGCGCGGCCAAGGAGCCATAGGTGAACGTATGGTGGAATATCTTCATGCA
>JAFXMP010000277.1 GCA_017530275.1 Clostridia bacterium
ACACTTGTTCATATCCTACAGCTGGTATGAACAGGTCGTCCCGAAAGCTGGAGGTATTCATCATGGCCCCATAGCAGGGTAGCAGCGGCGCGCCGTCGATCACACGGGTATAGGCCAGAGTGTAGGAGAAGCCTGTGCCGTCATACTGCCTTCCTTCATTCATCAATTCATCGTCGGGAATATACCCACGGGATTTTCCAGCGGAAAACAGCGCGAAGGGCTGATCCGTCAGCGTGCTTATCAACTGATCCCCGATGGCCGCGGCCTGCGCCAGGGACAGGGGATGCCCAGCAATATCCTCCGTGATTTCCGCGTCCGGAAAGGGCGAGGAATAGTTGACGGTCTGTTTCTGACGATAGCGAGCATCGTATGAAACGCTGCCGCTGAGCACCGCGCCGGTGGGGTCGTCAAAGTTGGGGTATTGGATATAGCTGGTATTGACCTGCGCATCAATATCGTTTTGCTGCGTCCCCATTTGAATCACCCCGGCGGAATGCAGGAAATACTTGTTTGCCTGCCGCCGTCCCTCGATGGACGCCGTGTCGTTTCTGTCAACGATTTTCAGTTTTTGCCTTCCCAGCCCCGGCCAGATCAGGTCGGCCAGGACGGTCACCATGGCGTCCTCAAAAACCGTGCTGCGCACCGGAATGAGAAACATGCTTTTCGCGTCCGGCACATTCACCTGTGCATCCACGTCGATCACCGTCCTGCCGGTATTCGACTGGAATCTGTCCGCGACATGCACCGGGGCGCTGACCTGGGATTGCACGTCCGCCAGGGCTGCGGGACAAAGCAAGGCGCAAACAAGCGCAAAAACAAGCAGTTTTTTCATGTGCGCACCTCCTTAATACCCATAATCGCGGTCAATGATGGTGCCATCTATCGCGTTGACGGTCAGTAAGCTGTCGAATTCACCCTCGAAAAAATCCCAAACCGGTATCAGCTCATAGGTGTCCGGAGCGTTCATGCTGCGCACTCGCATATACCCCAGTGTGATTTTACTCACCGCATAATGAACGCTGCCCCGCATTTTTTCGTATGGGGCGTATTTCAGGGGCAGCGTCGTGCGGGCGATTTGCAGGATGCTTTCAAAGGGGAGCAGGGTACAGTCCGCCTGCAAAACGCCCTTGATTTCATGTGGATGACTGTATTCCAGGCTGATGATCCCTTCATCATTGACGATCACGGAAATTCTTTCATGATCAGATACGTTGTAGTATGGATCATTCGGCGTCGTATACTCGAATGTTACGGGCAGCTCAAGATTGTCGCGGGTGTAAAAGAAGCACCAGGCTTCCTGCTCGTTGCTCATAACAAGATCGCCGTTATTTGTTTCCGCGCCCATGATTTCACCGGCCACAATCCCCTGCACCCGACAAGCAAAATCAGGCGCGAAGGATGCAACTGCCGTGTCTGCTATATGACGCGCCTGCTCATATGTAATACTGCAGCCGTGAGCGGGCACATCATCAGTACGTATTTGAAACGTGTTTTCTATCCAGTAATATGGCTGTCCTTGAACTTGACGACGATCAAACTTGGCGTTTGCCCACTCTACACTACCATCCGGTAGCGTTGTCATATTGACAATGTAACTGTATTGCGGATAGGGACCGCTGGGGAGTGTAACCGTGCTGACGGAGTTCAGATTCATTGAGTATTCATCGTGTTCGTAGGAGCTGAATTTGTCAATGCCCCGATGCTCATGCTGCATCTTTTCGCTGCCGATATATGCCCGGCTGCCAAACGCCGCTTTGCCAATAGCCAATGCTTCTTTCTGCGTAAAAATACGAGGATGAACCTGATAAACAGGTACGCGATCCGCTTGCGGAACAAATACATCCGCATTGATCTCAATGGTCGTTTTCCCTGTGTTGGAAGCGAGTAATTCATTTACATGCGCGGGGGCATTGACCTGGCTTTGCACATCCGCCATAGCTGTGGGGCAAAGTAATGCGCAAACCAGAGCAAATACAAGTATTCTTTTCATGTGCGCACCTCCTCAATACCCATAGTTCCGGTCAATCACCGTGCCATCGATAGCGTTGATGGTCAGCAGGCTGTAGTTGTCAAAAGCGAACTCCTTTCGGCTGCTGTCCTCCACCACACCAAAGAAATCCCAGGCCGGAACCAGTTTGTATTGGTATAACGTGTCCATGCAGTCGATGCGGGCATAACCGAAGGTGATGCGATCAACCCGCGCACGGACAGCTTTTCCTTCTTGTTCAAGATAAGCCAGTTTCAGCGGCAGGATGGTTTCCGCCACCCGCATGATCTGATCGAAGGACAAAAGCAGCGGGGCTTCCTCCAGCGTTTCCCCGATTTGATAGGGAGATTCATACAAGATGGTTCCGATGCCGATATCCCCGTACACGATGATTCGCAAAGCCTCAAAAGGCCAGGGCTCCTTGTGGATCACACCAGTGCTGGCCAAATCCTGAATGCCGCGGGACACGGTATAGGTGACGGGAATGCCATGCAGCAGGCGATAAAAGCAGAATTCATAACCTTCCGTCTTTCCGTCCCGGCCAATGGCTACTCCGCCTGTCATTTCCGTGAGGTCGGGAGCGACAGCTTGGGCAGCGCTGCGGGCAAGCGCGGCCGCTTCTTCGTAGGAACAGGCGCATTCAGCCGCTTCTGTGCCGCGCCGGGCATATAAAGCGCGGGTTTCATCCATCTCGTCCGCCGCAAAAGGCAATTCCTGAGGATTGCTTGAATTATGGGTATAATCCTGATAGCTGACTTGCAGTTTTCCATGATAGCTTCCATTCAGCTTCTTCGCATCTGCGGACAGGATTTTTTGCCCGTCAAGGCTCAGAATCAATAAGGAATCGCTGGCTTGGTCCCTTGTTCCGTCTGTATTGGCGGCATAATTATCCGGCGCGTATTCCGTCTGTCCCATCCAAAGCCCCGATCCCAGCAATTCGTCTGCCAGGGCAACCACATTTTCGGCGGGAACAGGCATGGGCAGCACCTTGAAAACCGGCGCTTTGCTTACGCCCGGCACTTCTACGGCTGCATCAATGATGATTTCTGTCTTTCCTGTTTTGGATTTGATCGTTGTTTCCAAGTGTTCCGGGGCATTGATTTGGGATTGAACATCCGCAAGGGCGACGCCGGGAAGCAGCAGACAAAGAATCAGAAACGATGATATGGTTTTCTTCATTTCCTTCACCTCCGGCATCAGCGTATCACAACGGCAGGCCAAAAGTCTTTATCGACTTGTAAGCAAGTTGTAAGCAAGTTGTAAATCACGCGCCTGCGCCATCGCCTATATCGTCATAGACAGGCGCGGGCGCGGCGGTGACGGCTGGCGCGGCGTTTTCGGCCCGGCGCTCAATACTGTGGGCCAGGAGAGGCAAGCCCAGGATGGAAGCCGCCGCCAGGAGAAGGATGAGGAGAACGGAGAGAATGCTCTTTTTATTCATAGGAAACTCCTTCGCGAGTGGTTTACAAGAACCCTGACCATGTGTTATCATACAGGTGGGCCGAAGTAGAGATTGAGTTTCTACGCGCCGCAGCGGCATCAAAGAGATGTGGGAAGTGATTCACCCACCGGCCCCCGTGTACGAAAGCGGAGCCGTCCTTTGCAGCAATGTGAAGGGCGGTTTTTTTGGGCTTTTCCCTTGAACTTCCATGGGCCAAATCATGGAAATGGTTGTGCCTTTTCCGACCTTGCTTTGAATGTCCAGCCGTCCGCCGTGGGCCTGGGCGATCATCTGACACAGGCTTAATCCCAGCCCGGCCCCGCCCAACTTGCGGCTGCGGGCCTTGTCCACCCGGTAGAAGGGCTCCGTCACCAAAGCGATTTTATCAGCTGGGATTCCGCTGCCCTGGTCAATGACGGATACAGTTTGGAAGTCGTTTGATGCTTCGGCGGTCAGGCGAATGACCGTGTTCTCCGGGCTGGCCTTGATAGCGTTGTCAGTAAAATTTGTAAGCAGACTGAACAGCAAATCGGGATCGCCGGTGAGGATGTCAGTTTGCAGTTTGGTTTGCAATTCGATCTGCTTTTCCTTCGCCGCAGGCGTCAGGGCGGTGCAGACCTTATCGAGCAATTCCTGTGTGTCGATGGATTTCTTTAGCACAACTGGATTTTCCTGCATGGAAATGAGCTGCATCATCTTCTGTGAGAGCCTTTCCGTGCGTTTCGCCGCTTCGTTGATTTCATGGGCTGCTTCCAGCCGTCCTTCTTCCGTCAGCGGCATGGACAGCAGGCTCCCCGAAAAACCAATGATGGCGGTCATGGGCGTTTTCATTTCGTGGGTCAAAGCACCCAGCAGCATTTCCCGCCGCCGGGCGATTTCCTCCAGGTCGGAGATTTTCTGTTCCACCGTTTCCGCCATGTGGTCGAAGGAACGGGACAGGTCGCCCACCTCATCACCGGTCTGGATTTGGGAGCGCAGGGCATAATCGCCCCCTGCGATCTTTTCAGAAACTTGGGTTAGCTTGCGCAGCGGTTTCAGCGTTTTCTGCAAAATCAACGGCAGCAAAACACCGCACAGCAACAGGCACCCCAGCAAGGAAAGCTGCGCCATGCGGGTCAGATCGTCGATGTGCCGATAGGTTTCGTCGATGTTCGCTGTGCGGTAAACGGTCACGGACGTTTGCAAAACGGTCATGTTCTGCGCGGAGATCAGCAGAAGTGTCCCGTCTGTTTCCACGATACGGCTGGCGGTGATGATTTCCTCCGCCATCGGCAGGACACTCAGCGGATCGTGCACCGCCGTATTATAAAAATACCGCCCGTCCATCACCAGCGACCAGGAGCAATCCCCGGATTGCAGCAGGTGGGCGTATGTCGAAAAGGTGTACTGGATCAACGATTGCCGCGCGACGCCGTCCGCATCGTAGGATGTGGAAGATGTGCGATCCAGGGTGGACAGGTGATCGCAAAATACCGCCGTGTCCCGTTCTCCGTTCTGGATCGCCTGTCGGATCAGCCCGTCCGTCTCCTTCGCCACGAAGAAATACAGGCACAGGCTGACCGACAGCAGGATCACCGTGAGGGTGATGAGGGTTTGCTTGAGCCAGAGCTTCATGGTTGCATCTCCAATCTATATCCGATTTTATAAACCGTTGCCAACTCTTTGTTCAAATCCAGTTTCCGCCGAAGGGCCGCTACATGTACGTCCACCGTGCGGGTTTCGCCGATGAACTCATCGCCCCATACCTGATGCAGCAAATCTTCCCGTGTCATCACCATGCCGGGATGCCGCAAGAAGGTAAGCAGCAATTCGTATTCCATGTTTTTGAGGGAGATCGTTTCGCCGCCCTTCGTGACGGAGCGGCTTTCCATGTCCACGGCAATATCGCCATAGGTAAGCTGCTTCGGCTGTTTGTCTGCCCGTGCCAGTACCTTTTCCATCCGCACCAGCAGCTCCAGGATGTCAAAGGGCTTTACCAGATAATCCTCCGCCCCCAATCGCAGCCCCTGCACCCGGCTTTGCACGTCCGCTTTCGCAGATACATAAATCACCGGGATGCCCTTTTCCTTCATGTAGGGCAGCAACTCAAAACCGTCCAATTCAGGCAGCATAATATCGCACAGCGCCAGATCGAACCGCTGCGCGTTTATTGCCTCCACCGCCTGCTTTCCCTCCATGGCGCAAACGGTCTGATAACCGGATAGAACCAGATTCGTGTCGATCAGCTTGGAGATCGCCGGATCGTCCTCTACGATCAGGATGCGTTCATTCATAAAAAATCACCCATACCAGTATAGCATGGGTGACAGGGGATTGCGAGGGTGTCGATGTAAACGAGTTGTAAATCATGCTTGGATTTCAATCATGTGCGTGCTTTTGTTCCTATCACGATCAAAGTAACGGATTATTGCAATTCGTATTCCACCATCCTCGCCGTATCGTTGAGCTTTTGCAGCAGGGTCTTAACGTCCATCTGACCGGCGGCAAAGCGGGAAATCAAGGGGGTGAGCTGTTCCGTAAAGGAAGGCGTCAGCAGGACGGAATGGATAGGAAACGAAACTGCGGATAAGGTATTCTGCCATGCCGCAATATCCTCCGCTGTAATATGGTATGGCTTTTGATCGTATGGTTCCACGGCGTCCGTGTGCAGCAGATACCAGTGCATCAGGCTGTATTCTTTCCGGCTGTTCTGCGCAATGAATTCTTCGGCCAAGGCTTTGTTCCGCGAGGCGGGGTTTACGATCATAACCTGCATTGCGCCTTGAAAAACAGGGGCTTCTCCTTTGGAAAAGGTGAAGGGCGGCAGAGCCTTTTTCATGCCCAGGAAGGCGGAATGGCTGGAATAAGACTGTGTTGGCCAGAAGATGGAATGAGCTCCGATGCTTTCACTGTCCCAGAAAATGTCAGCTTCATCATAACTGTCTATCCCACGTTCCAGCAAAGACGTGCGAATCTGCCAAAGCTGATTCAGCGTATCCTGAAGAGCGGCGTCTGTAAAGTTTACAGTCTGTCCCTTTTGTTCCATCTCCACGATATAAGCGGTCAGCACCTGATTCACCATGTCTTCAAAATCCCAGCGCATCAGGAACAGATCGTTTTCGTCGTTTTCCATGTCCTCAAATTCCAGCATCATCGTGAAGAATTCCTGCCAGGTGGTGGGATACACAGTGGAGCCAAAGTATTTTTCCCACAAAGGTTCATTGACTTCCCAGGTTCCCCGCACATAGACATCCCAAGGATAGGCGATCACACGTCCCTGGCTGTCTTTGAGACATTCCGCCAATTCCGGATACATCCTTGCTATGCTGTCCTGAATATCCTGGTTAGTCATAGGACTGACAAATCCTTTTTCCACCAGGCTGGAAAACGCACCCGTCACATTCACGCTGAAAATGTCCGTGGAGTTGTCGCCGCCACGGATTGCGTCCGCAATATCGGCGGCGGTCAGGTCATTCTCCACCTGCCAATCAAGCAGAACTTGAGGGTGTGAAGCGGCAAACGCTTTCCGCAGCACAGGATCGTCGCTGAGCGTCCGAAGACGGAGCGTATTGGAATGGGCATCCGCACTGTTCCCGTTTGCTGTCGCCACCCAAATACCGCTGCAAATGTACACATACTGTCCGTCCCGTGTCACGTTTCCTTCTCCCCACATATAATCCGTGGGCACTTTCGATTTCAACTGGAAAGCTTTTCCGTTTCGGGACGTATAGATGCCATTGTCATTCGCCATATAGATAGTATCGGTGGAAGCGTCATAGGCCAATCCTTCGCTGGCCGGGGAAGTTTGGTTCAGGTCGATGATCTTGCCGGACGACACCTCCAGCGTTTTAAGCTGGGAAGCGCCTTCCCTGTCTCCACATGCCAGCAGGAGCTGTCCGTTATATGCGGCCATGCGATATGCTTCATGGACGGAAAGCTCCCTGGTTTTACCGTTTGACAAGTCGATTTCCAATATGAAATTGGGTTTCTGATCAAAACAGTTGAGAAGCATATACAGCTTGTGGTTCATGACCAATGCGCCATACTGTGCGACATCTTCCCCGGTGTCCAAACAGAAAGCAGATGCGTCAAAGGTTCCATTCCAATGAAGACCATCCTCTGTGACGATCCCCAATTTCCCGGAATACTGATTCAGGGCATAGAGCGTATCCCCATCTTCAGCCAGGATCGTTACCGTATCGTCAATCTGCGCCCGGTTTGCCGCAGGGAGGTCGCTGTATGTTTTACTGTAGTTCTCAAACATTTCCCTGGTTGGTACGGGCAGCACGGCGATTTGTACGGGTTCACTTTCATCGTAACTCCAGCGCATCAGGTTTCCATCCCGATCCAGCACCCATGCGTGATGATCGCCAAGGAAATATGCGTTCATCCAGGTTTCGTCGAATCGGACGATGAAGCCTTCTGCCTGTACGGGCAGGCAGCCCAGCAGCAAAATGAGTGCGACAAACAAAGCCATGACCTTTTTCATGTTTTTCCCTCCTGTTATTGAATTGTTATCTATGATTATCCGCAGCCTCAATCGGCGCGACTCCGCTTCATGCGGAGATCGCTTGTTTCGGCTGATTTCACCGCCGATGAGATTCCCGCCACTGGCGGTCATCGGCGGTTCATCCGTTTCCGACGGACAAATCATCATGCCAAATCTGTTCGATCTCGCCGTTTTCTGCGTTGACCGCTACGGTATAAGCATCAGGATCGTTCCAATAATAAATGATCCATACACGAATGGTATTCCCTTCGTCAGTTACCCACAAAGAGAAGCTTTCATGGAAGGCTTCGCCTCTGACAAGCGCGCTGCCATCCACCTGGTAAACGGTTTGAATCGCTTCCAGTGCCAAGGCCGCGGCATCTTCCTGCGTTATATCCTTTTCATTCGGCAGTGTATTCCGATAGAATGCCAGATCGTATCCTGCACTGCGGAATAATGCGTCATAAGCTGCCCGATCCTCCGGCGACATCTCATCCAGATTCGTTGTTCCAGGATATTTTTTCAAGATCTGCTGTGCCTGCTCTAACAGATTTAGTACCCATGGAAGCATATCTGCGCTGTATGCCTGGGCTTGTCCCCATGTTTCTTCCGTATAGTTCCCCGTATCCACATTCAGGAGCGACCATTCGCAGGAAAGGATCTCGCCGGTTTCTACAGAAAGCGTGACCTGGTATTCTCCCAGCTTATCCACATCCGCCCAATGCCAGTTCCCCATGTTATACGGCAGCCAGGTGATTTGCCAAAGCGAACGATCCTGTTCTTTGACCATGGCGGAACGAACCTGGAACAACGACTGCCAGTTTCCCTGCAGGCCAAAGGCTGCCTCTGCTGCTTCTTCTGCTTTTTTGATTGCGTCTTTTTCGGACAGGACATTATGCTTTGGAAGGATATACTGTTTCGGCAGCAAATCGCCGAGCC
>JAFXMP010000278.1 GCA_017530275.1 Clostridia bacterium
CGATATGGGCCTTGCTTCCAACCACAGCGACATAGGCCATTGGACGAAGCTCCACGGGGAATCCATGGACACCTTCAGGGGCATGGTCATGGGCTGGATGGTTGACGGTGTGGACGTGGAATACATCGACTGTGACGAGGTGAAAAGCATGTATCAGGCGAAAGTAGAGGGTTCTGGCTATCTGAATCTGCGGGCAGGGAAAGGCACTACCTACACTTCCATTGCCCGCGTCAGCGCGGGCGAAACGGTGGACGTGCTGGACGACACGGATGCGGAATGGTGGCGCGTGCAATACGCCGGAATGATCGGCTATGCCATGCGGAAGTATCTCGCCCCCGTCGAAACCGCCCCCGAACCTGAACCGGCAGCGGATGAAGGGAAAACGCTCGTTGACACCATCAAGCTGAAAGAAATCGAAGCGTGCCTGACGGACGCATTGAGCGTTGTCCGGGCGGCGCTGGGAAGGACATGATTCCGATGAACAAAGATAAATTCCTTGACAGGTTCGCCGTTTTTTGGTCGGCTCTCCTGCTGATTGCCGTACTGCTGCTGCTGATTTACGTGATCACCCTGCCCGCCGTTGCAGGCGCGGAAGAATGCCCGGAAGAAGAATGGCCCCAGGGGCGGTATACGCTGATCACCCTGCCGGAAATCGAGGAAAGCGAATGGCCCGCCGAGCTGTTTGTGGCCCACATCATACGGGTGGAGCTGGATTGGGAGGCGGTGACGGCGGATCACTACCTGCGTGTATATCTCAACCTGCCATGCTCCGGCAATCAGGTGTACGACGTGCTGCTGACAGACGGGCAGGTATGGGTGCACGCGGACATAGTGCAGCTTGGGTACAGCACCTTGCGCCTCACCTTCGACGCGGAAATGCTGCGGCAGATGCGGGAAGAAACCTGGAAGTATCTGGCCGTTGTCGCCATCGTGTAAGGGAGGTGAATCCAATGAATGAGGATCAGTACGCAGACCTGCGCGCCCAGCTTGCCGCCAATGAGATTGAGCACAAGGAGATCAAACGGCGGCTGGATAACCACGCGGAAGCGCTCAAAAAACAAAGCGAAATTCTGGTGCTGTTGGAAAGACAGTCGAACGCCATAGAGCGTATGGGCCGTTCCCTGGATCGTGTGGAAAACACGGTGGAGAGTGTGGACGCCCGGGTAGCTACCCTGGAAAAAGAACCAGGCGAAAAGTGGAAAAAAACCACCTGGGAAGTGCTGAAATATCTGGTGCTGGCCGTGCTGGGCTGGGCCGCTGGACGGTTCATCAATGGCACGCCGTAAGGCAAAAGAAGAATGCAGAACGTAGAATGTAGAATGTAGAATGCATAAATGTGTAATCATTCTCCGCATTCCGCGTTCTGCGTTCTACATTCTACATTAAAATGAAGGGAGAAATCAACATGAAGATTGACTTGACCCCCATTCTACAGGCAATCATTGCCCTGCTGGCGACGATCATCACCTGGAAGGTGATCCCCTGGATCAACGCCCGCACCACCAAGGAACAGAAAACCAACCTGCGGGCGGTGCTGAACGTGCTGGTCTGCGCGGCGGAACAGCTTTACGGAGCCGGTAAAGGTGAAGAAAAGCTGGAATACGTGATCAAAAAGCTGGACGATATGGGCTTCAAGGTGGACCGGAGCGAAATTGAATCGGCTGTTTACAAGGCTTTTAACAGCGTTCCGCTGATCAGCGACGCATACGATGCGAATATTGAAAACTGGACGCTGGAACAGCTTCAATCCTTCTGTGAGCTGAATTTCATCCCGACTGATAACTGCGTAACGCGGGAGGATTACATGGACGCCATCGAGCGCGGCGGGAGAACGGCAGACCAACCGCCTGACGATTGACGGCATGGCTGAATCCAACCGTGCCACGGCCCATAAGATGCCCAATAAAGACGCATAATCAACCCGCCCGCCGCGCCTGGATGCAGGAAATGCGCGGCGGGCTTTTCTTTTTCGCCTGTATAATTGTCATATTTTCGGGGGTGTAAAATGAAAACCGTACAGCCCATTCGAGATTTGGACACGCTGCAAAAATGTTATGAAATCGCCCGAGAACACGATCAAAAAAAGCTGAAAGGAGAAGTAAGCTGGGAATTGATTCTTCTGGTAGGATTCAATACGTCCCTGCGGGTGAGCGATTTCCGGCGCTTCCGTGTATCTGATTTGCGCGGGAAGGACTATGCACAGATACAGGCAAAGAAAACCGGGAAGGAAGCGCGCATTTTAATCAATCCTGGGGCGCGGCGGGAGATCAACCGCCTGCTGACGGGGCGGCGGGGGGATGAATACATTTTTCAATCCCGCCAGGAGGACACGGCCACCCATAAAGCCCGGCCCATTACGCGGCAGCGCGTATATCAAATCATGAACATCATAGCGAAAAAGGCGGGCATTGAAGAAAGGATCGGGTGCCATACCCTGCGGAAAACCTTCGGCTATCACTATTACAAAATGACCGGCGACGTGGTTTCCTTGCAGCGGATTCTTTGCCACAGCTACCAAAGGGAGACGCTGGTGTACATCGGCGTCGTCCAGGAGAACATAGACGAAAGCCTGATGAAGCTGAACATGTTGACAGGGAGGAAGCGGCGTGAAGCATAAATTGGTGTTTATGCCGGTAAAAGAGAAACCGGAAGTAAACAGGCCGTGCGTCATTTATGCGCTTACCGACGGCGGCCATGTTGCCATGTACAAGGGGAAATGGGACGGCAGCGCATGGATTACCAGGAAGCAAAAGAACACGATCCCGGACGCCTGCGTGGTCGGCTGGATGTATGATTGAGGTGGGCAGATGAAATATAAAACCATATATGCAGACCCGCCCTGGATGGAACGCGGCGGCGGCAAAATTCAACGCGGCGCGGATCGTCACTATCCGCTTATGAAAACGCGGGATATTATGGCCCTTCCCGTGCGCGACCTGATCCACCCTGAAGGGTGCCATTTATACCTATGGACAACAAATAATTTTCTTCCGGACGCGCTGAAAGTGCTGGAAGCCTGGGGCTTTGAATACGTCACCCTGATAACCTGGATGAAGGATCGGCAAGGGCTGGGCCAGTATTACCGGGGCATGACGGAGCATTGCATCTTCGCCAGGACGAAAAAGAAACTGCCCTACCGGCTGGAGGATGGAAAGCGGCAGCAGGGCGTGACAGGATTCTATGAGGCAAAACGTCAGCACAGCGAAAAGCCGGAAACCATGCGCCAGATGATCGAGCGTGTAAGCTATGCCCCGCGCATAGAATTATTTGCCCGCGATCAACATCCTGGGTGGGACGTGTGGGGAAACGAAGTGGACGGCATATCGTTCGGGGGGGGTATTGCAATCCTGATTAAACCGCAAGCGCTTGCGGATTGGGGCGGCAATGGCCGCCCTTCTTTTTTTGTACGCCCCGCGCTTTGTCCTTCGGAAAGCGCGGGTTTCGGGCGGCGATTACTAATCGCTTCGCCCTTAGCCTCGTTTCACTCGGCGCTATTTGCGCGCGCGAATAATCTACCGGCGGAAATGGGCTTTTTCCAGAGGGCGGGGCGGCTTAGTTGTCATATTATGGCGCGGTAAAACACAGCCCCAAAAACCGTACCAAAAACAGGCGCATAAAGTGGAAGCGATTTTTTCAAAAGTCGTTTAACACAACCCCCCATTATGAAAAAGAGAAGGGCGGGCGAAATAGCACGAAAAAAGCAACCATTTCCTTTTCGGAAACAGTTGCATGAAATGGTTTCGGGCCGCTATGGTGCTTCCTTGGCTTTCTTCTCCCGCCCGGCCTGGGCGGCGATATAATCCCGGACAAGCTGCTTGATGAAGCCCTGGAAGCTGGGCTGTTCATCCAGCACGGCGATAATATCCGCATCGGTTTTCATGTTCAGCTTCATGCCGTAATGCCGGGATTTCTCTTTGTCATAGCGCATTTGGGTAATGGATCGCTGCGTCGGCATGGTGTTGGCCCCCTTTCTGCGCTTATTATACATTAGGTTCAACCGTCCTGTCAAACTCCTCTGCCGGAATGATCCCGGAAGGATGCCTGCGGTCATAATATGGCTGCCCCAGCCAGAAGGAATAGATGGGCCTGTACACTTCCCCTTCCAGATTTATGGGCAAACCAAAGGCGTAATCGTTTTCCCCCTTGAAAAGCACATAGAGGAAAAACATTCCTTCCACGGTGGACGCTTCTTCATAATTCAGCGTGCGATCCAGTTGATCCACGCGGTAGTGTATTTCTGCGCTGTCCTTATCGACACGGCGGAGATCGAGAGGGGTGCCAATAGCCAACTGTTCCGCGTGTTCCATCGTCTTTACAGCTTCCGAAAGCGCTTTGTCCAGCTTTTCCGCATCTTCTTCGGTGGCATATTCCAGGAATCCGCCGCCAAATATTGCATCCGTGCAATACTGATTCTGTGCCTTTAGAATGACGTGTAAGAACGTGCATCCCGGAAAGGATTCGCTGGCTTCCGTTTTCACTTCAATAAGCCCGTATTCCTTATATGGCATAGCGCCCTTGTTGGCGCGCTCCCTTATCTGCTGCAATGTCATATCTTGCCCCTTTCTGCCCGCACCCGCAGGCTCAATCTGCGCAAGTCCGCTTCATGCGGACATTGCTTGTTTCGCCCGATCTCACCCCGGACAGTGCATCCGCCACCGGCGGCTGTCCGGGGTTCGTCCCGCGGGCTGGCTCCTTTCTGTTATCGCGCGAGGAAGTAACTGCACCATGAATCCATAAGGGCGTCGTAATAGGTGTATTGGCTTTCGACGGATTTTCCCAGGTGAACGATGATGCTGTTGCAATGGCAACATAGTTTTTCATCGGCCAGCGCTTTTTTCAGGCACGCCCACAGCTTATAGTAGAGTGCTTGGCCGCGCTGCTTTTCTTCGCTGTCAACCACGACAACGGAATAATTACCGCCGTCCTTCCCGGCGCAGTTCAGAAAATCGTCCTGGATGTTGTTCCGCTTGATATGGCGGTACAGGTTTATCAGCATGACCATATCCCCGGCGGAAATCTCCGCCGGGGCGCTGCTGGGCTGATTGGTGCTTTCGATCTGCACGGGGCCGTTATCCTCTGTCTGCGTCATGGAGAGGGTGCCGCCGTTATTGACGGCGAATGTGAAAATCCGTTTCATGGAAGCGCCTCCTTAACTCCAATACTTCAATGTGTGTTCTCCCTGGGAATCGCCCCATTCTTCACCGGGATAGGCTGGCAGCAGGCCGATATAGTAATAGCGCCCATTCCTTTTTCCGAAAGCGGAAAAGAGGTCTTTCCCGTTCATGGCCGTAACCGGCTCGCTCGTTAGAAAACCGGCGGAATATCCTTCTGTGCGACGGCAGCGGGGCAGATTGTAGGGCGGCAATACGCACAGCATTTCTTCGTACACTTCATGATCCACTTCTTGCCCGGGGACAGCCGAGAAAGTGCGGTCACGGCTCCAGGCGTCCTTATCATACACAGTTTCGGGAACAGGCCAGGGATCTCCGCTTGCAACTTTCGCCGCCGCGGCGTACTGCTCCGGGGTAATGCCGGGAACGGCGGCAAGCTGGCAGAGCGCGGAACAAAAGTGCTGCGCGTCGCGGATGCTCCACAGTTGATTATAGTGCTGGGTTGCCTGATAGTAAATCGGCAGCTCACAAGCGGAAATGGCGGCGGGATCGTACATGCTCATTTTATCCTCCTTTGCCCGCGTACAAGGCCCGCGGGCTGGCGCAATCCCTTTTTACCAGAAGTAGCAGAAGAAAACCAGCGGGCCAAACAGCAGGCCCAGGATAGCCCCGCAGAGGCACATACCGGCCTCTGTCATGGGCTGGTCAGACTTCCATGCAATCCACCGGGCGGCGGCTTGCGCGCGGCCCAGGAGGCGCAGGAAAACGCTGGTATAGCGCCGAGCATGGCGAGGCTGAGCGCGTCGCAATCCTTGGATTGCAGCGCGAAACCCGCGGACAAGCGCAAGCGCTGAACGCGGGGCGTCTGCGGCGTGACGCGGCTCATAGGCCGGAGAGCGCCGAGCAAAGCAAGGCTGAGCGCGTCGCAATCCTTGGATTGCAGCGCGAAACCCACGGGCAAGCGCAAGCGCGGGACGTGGGGCGTCAGCAGCGTGGCGCGGCATGTATCGGGTGGTGTTGGCTGGGATGGTAAACATGGTTCATGCTCCTTTCTTTTCGACAACCGGCGTGCTTCCCTTCGGGGCCCGCCGGTACGCGCAACCGCTTCGCGGTTCGCTTGTCTTATTTGTCCTGCCATCATCAGGCCGGGTAGGACAATTCCCGGCGACGGGCCTTCCGCATCCTCAATCGGCGCAAGTCCGCTTCATGCGGACATTGCTTGTTTCGGATGATCTCACCCCGGACAGTGCATCCGCCACTGGCGGCTGTCCGGGGTTCGTCCGTTTCGGCTCATAATTCAAAATCAATCGTGATGGTGTCTATCCCGTTATTGGCCTGGATCGTTTCGCCTGGGCTGTACTGGTTCATGCTCTCTATGTACATCCAGGAGTTTTCTTTCGTGTCCGCGTGGTAGTAATAGGCCGCATAGGTGTGCAATCTTTTCGTTTCTCTGAACGGGATTTCGTTTTCGTCGATGTACCAGTTGGCTTTCATGAGTTATCCCTTTCTGCCCTCGTAACCTCCGGGGCGGGAATTACTCAAGCAGCTTGAATCTGCTGCAAAAGTTTCTCTGTCAGAGCGGCGTGCTTTTTCCCGTGCCGCCAAACATACGTGTGCGCAATTTCGTGGGCAAGAGTGCCAAGAAGCGTTTCACCAGAAATCAGGAAGTCGTTTTTGAATTCATGACGCCAGCACTCGTCAATGAAATAGTTGTCGATGGTGATGTATGTATCGACACCGTCGCCGAGCTGGTTCTGTGGATCCGTGGTTATGCAGCATCCGAGAGCATCCTTCGACTTATCCTGATAAAGCTCATGATCGTATGGGATGATATCCACCGAGCAACCAGTGGCCCTCTTGGCACGCTCCACTTGGCTGTAGAACCATGACAGTTCTGTTTCTGTGAGGGCGGTGGGGCGATTCCAGCAATCGCTGTAGGTGGTGACGGCTTCGTGCTTCATTTCTGGCCCCTTTCTTTTTTGTTGGGCGGTTTCGCGTCGCAAGTCCTTGCGGCCTTGCTCCTGACCTCCCTGTTCGATAAAATAGGTTCAACCGACATTGCTATTATAGTCCAGTCGGTTGAACCTGTCAAGCACTTTTGAAAAATTTTTTACATGGCAGCGTAAAGGTCAGCGGCCAGGATGGAAAAATGCGCATCGGGCTGTTTATGCAGCTGCTCCCCTGCTTCATCCAGTTCCCCCGCGAAAATGTCAATGGCCGCGGCGCTGTCCAGATAATGGTGATCCAGATAGTACCGCAAAACAGGATAATGATCCAGCAGATAGGCGGGGCCGGGGGCGAAGCTGTCAAGACTGATCATGTCACGATACGAACCGAATGAATAGAAGCCGTTCCCCTCTGCGTGGCTGGACGCGGCCAGGATAAAGGGCCGCGGGCGGCTTTCCTGGGCCGCCCTGCTCTGGTCAAGGTAAGAAAGAAATTCGTCGAAAGTCATTTGCATGTGTTCCATGGTGCAATCCTCCTTCCTGCCGCTTCACAGGCGGCAGATATGTTCCGCGCGGTAGTCCTTGCAGTTGATTAACAGGGAATAGAGGGGGCCGTATATGGTGGCGGCGTAATTCATCAGGTTATTCCATTGGGCGGCGTTTTCCCGGAAGTTCTGCATGGCCGTCTGATACTCTGCTATCTCTTTTTCCAGTGCTTCGATCTGGCCGTTTATCCTGGTCAGGCTGGCGCGCCGGTTATCCAGGGACGCTATTTCAACGTCTATCCAGTCTTGCCCCTTCACACAGAAATGCACGGAAATGGTGGTGGAGTATGCGCCGGTTTTTCCAACGAAAACATGGCTGTATTCCGGGAACATGGCTTGCAGTTCATCATCCAGCCGCTTGGTGATATAGCGGCCATTCAGGGCGGTCAGGCGGCGCAGGAGATTGATTTTTTCGCGGTAGCGGCTGATCCTCCGCAGGGCCGCGCTTTCGGCCTGATCCATGGTTTCCGGGTCTATGGTGAGATAGTCCACATATAGTTGTTTCTGGTGCATGGTTTAATCCCCTTTCTTCGATGCTTCGCACGGCCTGCGCTGCGCTTGCCCGCGCTTCCTGTTCCTTCCGTGCTGGCGGGCGGCGCGGCGCAAACCATGTTTGCGCCTTGTGGTGTTGGCGGTTTTCCGCGACGGCCCCGCGGGGCCGTTTCGGGCCGTGACCGGCGGCCCATCGTCAGGCGGATTTTTTAGCGGCCTGGGCCGCGTGCTTTTCCTGGGCGGCGCGTATTCTGGCCGCTTGCTGGGCTTCCCGGCGGTAGCTGTCCATTCTGTGCTTTTCCGCTATCCTGGCGTCGTTCTCTTTCCGGCAGCGCGCCCGGCGGCGGGCCTTGTTCGCGGCCTGGATTATTGGAATCAGCACACAGGCGGCGATAATGCCAGACAGGAAAAGGATCAATGCTGTGGTGACGTTCATTTTCCCGCTTCCTTTCTTTGATAGGTTCAACCGACGGCTTTATTATAGCGCCGTCGGTTGAACCTGTCAAGCCTTTTCAACAAATTTTTTCATGCGATTATCAGAATACGGCGATCTTGTATTCTGTCCCGTCCAGTTCAATGATGGCCCATCCTGTCCATCCATCATCATAATCCAGCCATGCGTCGCAATCGTTCATGACGTGGGCGATCCCGTAAGAGAATCCGGCGCGGTGGCCGATGATGTAGGACGCCGCCGCAATCAGCAGCGCGGCGAAGATTGCAAGAGCTTTTTTCATGGTGTTTACCTCCTTGTTTTCTCATGGCGTCGGGAAATCCCCGATAAAGGCTACATAGCGCTTTGTTACATGATCCCATATAGCCCACCCGTCATAATCGGGCCAGTATTTTTTTATTGCCCGGCGTGCTTCTCTGATAGACGGGTATTCCAGTTTTTCATCTTGTCCCCCCATATCCGGCGAATAGGTGATAACCTGGAAACGGGCGTTTTTTGCAGTTGTCAAGGCGTCCATCCCCTTTCATGGTTTATTTGCGGTTTTCCGCGACGGCCCCGCGGGGCC
>JAFXMP010000279.1 GCA_017530275.1 Clostridia bacterium
CGGAGGGATGTACTGTGAAGAACGACAAGTCCACGCAGAGCGGCGGTGCCGCCGAATCGAAAAAGCCGGTGGTGATCCGCAACAGGGACATCCCGATCCTTGCGGACGTGCTGCCCACAATGCAGCTTGTGAACCAGACGGAGCGGCGGCTTGACTGGCAGCACGACCGTATGCTTTCGATAAGCCAGCATATCGTCGGTATGCCGGGCGGTGGGAGCCTGCCCAAGGGCCTTGAGGACGCTTTCGCCATGTTGGAGGAGGCAGGCGAAGCCCATGAAAGCCAGCTCAAGCAATATCTCCACGAACTGCGGACGGCGGAGCGCGTGCTGAACGGAATTGAAAGCCGGACAATGCGCACCTTTGTCGTGATGAAGTACGTCATGGACGTGCCGGACGTGGAGATCAGGCGGGAGCTGAACATGACGGAATGGGGCTTCAACAGGGCCAAAAAAGCCATTGAGGAGGCCGAGAACATGGCGGGCGTGGTGTGGCGCGAGCGGTACATCCTGTCGGAGGACAGAAAAAAATTTTCCAAAACCACTTGAAACACGAAGCTGAATATGCTATGATGCTATCGTCGGTAGACGTGGATAGAGAGCGGACAGTCAAAAGTTGCCCGCTCTTTCCTGTTTTTGGCGAAAGGAGGCGGGCAAAATGCCGGGATTCAACAGGAATTACGGCGGCGCGAGCGTGTACGTGGACATAAGCGATCTTATGGACACGATAAACATGATGAAGATTGCCATGTCCTCTCCTGCCTTTGACGAAATGCTCAGACGCACGTTCAATGACGCGGGCAAAAAGGTGAAATCCATCATCCGCAAGGAAGTCCCCAAAGAGTACGCCGTGACGGCGGCCTGGGCGGGCAGCGCCGTGGGCTGGCCGAAAAGCCAGGGCGGAGCCGGTAGGATCGGCGTGGTGGTGCCCATCAACGGAACACGCGGCAGCATCGGCGGACGATTCAAGGCTTCCGGCCCGCGTGGGCGGCCCGCGAAGGGCAGACGCGCCAAGATCAACGCCAAGATTCTGAAAGGGGCGGCCAGCACGATGCCCGCCACGATGGATCACCAGGGCGGGCAGCCGCCGTTTATGGTGGGCGGAGTGGCGTTCACGCGCAAGTACAAGGGCAAAAGCCATCCCATCGTGCATGTGGTGGGCCTGGGCGTGCCGCAAATGCCCATCAACAAGAGCGAGGAGGACGTGCAGCGGGAGATCAAGGAAGTGGTGGAAAAGCGCCTGGTACACCACTTCGGGCAGCTTTTCGGGAAATAGCCTATGGACATGACGAAGCAAGCCCTGGCGGAGCTTACCGGCATGACCTACCGCCAGATATTCAATATCAATAAAAAGCTCGTCCAGGAGGACGAAAGCAAAGCCCTGTTTGTGAAAGGCGAGGACGCAAAGAAATGCGACCTCGCTATTTTTGTGCAGCGATGGGTGGATTATAACGTGGAGCGCGTGTCCGCCAGCGCCGACGATCTGGACGCGGTAAAGGCCGCGCATGAGAGCGTGAAGATGCGCAAGACACAGCTTGAGGTTGACCGCATGGAGGGCAGCCTGGTGGATGTGCAGGAAGTGCGCAAGATTTGGGGAGACATCGCCAACACCATCATGCAGAGCATGATCCACCTTCCGAGCACGCTTGCGCCCATGGTGCGCGGGATGGATAACGTGGAGGTTATCAACAACGTCATAGACACGGAAATCCGCAAGGTGCTGGAAGGGCTTTCCGACACACCGCTGCCCGCCTATCTGCTGCTCCAGGACGAGGACGACGAGGAAGTCGAGGAGGAGTAGCGCGTGGCGAAAAAGGGACGGCGGCTGATCGCCGAGCTTTTTATCTATACGCTGCTGATGATGAAGCCGCCGAAGCTCCAAAGCGTGAGCCAATGGGCGGACAGCAACCGCATACTGGTTTCGGAAAGCAGCAGCGAGCCGGGCCGATGGCGGACGGACAGAGCGCCATACCAGAAGGAGATCATGGACGCTTTCACGCAGCCCGGCGTATGGCAGATCGTGATAATGGCGAGCGCCCAGGTGGGCAAGACGGAGCTTGAGCTGAACATGATGGGCCGGGCGATTGACGTTGATCCCGGCCCAATGCTTTTTGTGCAGCCAACGGACGGATTTGCGGAGGACTTTTCCAAGCGCCGCGTCGCGCCCATGATCCGCGCGTGCCCGGCCTTACAGCGCAAGGTGTACGAGGCAAAGAGCCGGGACGCGGGCAACACGATCACGATGAAAACCTTTCCGGGCGGCAGCGTTGCCTTTACGGGGGCCAACTCCCCCACGGAGCTGGCGGGCCGACCTGTGCGGTATGTGTTTATGGACGAGATAGACCGTTTCCCGGCGAGCGCCGGAACCGAGGGCGATCCGCTGGAACTGGCGGAACGCCGTACAGAGACTTTCCGGCACAATCGCAAGGTGGTAAAGACGAGCACGCCGACGATCAAGGGGGCCAGCAAGATTGAAAAGGCATACATGTTAGGCACACAAGAGGAATGGCATACCGAGTGCCCGCATTGCAAAAAGTTTTCCTTCATTCGGTTTGACAACATCAAATTCGACAAGGAGGAATACAAGGACGAGGGCGGAGAGCGCAATTACCATGTGCGCAATGTGCGCTGGCAATGCCCGCTATGCCAGGGCGAGACCAAGGAATACGACACGAAGCGCTGCCCGGCCAAGTGGGTGGCGAAGAACCCGGAGGCTGTCGAGGCGGGCGTGCGATCCTTCCGCCTCAACGCCTTTATGTCGCCCTGGTCTGATTGGACGGACATATGCCGGAGCTTTCTCAAGGCCCACGACGACCCGGAACTGCTCAAGGTGTTCGTGAACACGATGCTGGGCGAGAGCTGGGAAATGCGCGACCGCAGCGGAGCGCCGGAAATGCTGTTCAACCGGCGTGAAATCTACAACGCGGAAGTGCCCACGGGCGTGCTGGTTATGACGATGGGCATAGACACCCAGGACAACCGCCTGGAATACGAGGTTGTGGGCTGGGGCCGCGAGGAACAGAGCTGGGGCATCGCCAAGGGCGTGATCCCCGGCAGGGCGGACGCGCCGGAGGTCTGGGAGGAGATCGACGACCTGCTGGATCGTGAGTGGCAACTGCCCAACGGCATGACAATGCGCATCCTGGCCTCCTTCATGGACAGCGGCGGCCATTTCACCCAGGAGGTATACAGCGAGTGCGCCAGACGGCAGGCGAAGCGGCTGTTTGCCGTGAAGGGCGAGGGCGGCGACAAGCCCTATGTGCGCCTGATGAAGAAGGACAACGGCAAGGACAACGCGACGCGGTTCATCATCGGCGTTGACAGCGGCAAAGAGGCCATCATGTACGCGACGACCGTAACGGAGCCGGGAAAGCGATACATGCACTTCCCCAGGGACTACACCTGCGGATATGACATCGAATACTTCCGGGGACTGATCTCCGAGAAGATGGTGCTGCACCGAAGGATGGGCCAGACGGTGGTCTCATGGGAAAAGACCTACGACAGAAACGAGCCGCTTGACTGCCGCAATTACGCGCGGGCGGCCTACAAATACTTCAACTGGAACTTCGACAAGATGGAACGCCTGCTGAACGGGACGGACGAGCCGAAGATCGAGACCCGGAAACAGGTGGAAAAGCGCAGGAAAAAGCGCGTTTTGAGCGAGGGAATCAAAGTGTGAGGGAGGTAAAAGCATGGCGTTTATATCCGCCTATTCGCTGACGGAGGCGAGAAGCCTGCTGGCCCTGTACAAGGAAGCGGAGATCGCGCTGGTAGACGGGCAAGCCAAGAGCTACAAGATCGGCACGCGGGAGTTTACCGCCCTGGATTTGCCGGTGATATTGCAGCGCATCCGTGAGCTGGCAAAGACGATTGAAGGGTTGGAGGGCAACATGCGGACGAAGCGGGCCGTGATGGTTGTCCCCCGCGACCTGTGAGGAGGGCGAGTGAATGGGCAAGAGAGACCCGACCTTGAAGGAACGGATGCTGTTTCTTATCAACCCGCAGAAAGCGAACCTGGAATATAACCGGCGACTGAACGCGGATGATAAGGAACGCCGGGCCAAACGCGGCGGCGGAACGCCGCGCATGAGCTACGGAAACCACGGCGCGAGCCAGACCCTTAACAGCATGGTGGGCTGGATCGTGAACGGAGGCGCTGCGGAGGACGACATCGACGAATACGGCGCTACGCTGCGAAAGCGGAGCCGGGATCTGTTCGACGGCGGCGGACTGGCGCGAAGCGGCCCGATCACCCTGACAACCAGCGTTGTGGGCTGGGGCATCCAGCCGAAGCCCAAGATCGACGGCGACTTCCTGGGCATGAGCGAGGACGTGCGCGAGGAAACGGAACGCGCGATCCTGCGGGAGTTCAAGCTGTGGGCGGAAAACCACTTCTGCGACGCGGAACGGCACAAGAATTTTTACGAGCTGCAACAGCTCGCTTTTCTTTCGATGCTGGTTTCGGGTGACGTGTTCGCCCTGTTCGGCATGAAGCCCAACGGGCGCACGCCTTATCAACTGACGGTGCGGCTGCTGGAAGCCGACCGCATCAGCACGCCGGACAGCAGCGGCGACAGCGAGATCAGGAACCTTGACAACGGCGGGCGCATCATCGACGGCGTGGAGATCGACCGGGAGGGCGCTGTGGTGAAATACCACGTCGCCAGCCATCACCCACTTGCGGGCAGCGTGACGGAAAGCCTGGAATGGCAGGCCATCGACGCATACGGCAAGGACACGGGCGAGCCGAACATCCTGCACATCATGGTGAGCGAGAGGCCGGAACAGCGGCGCGGCGTACCGTTCGTGGCGGCGGAGATCGAGCTTTTGAAGCAGTTCGACCGCTATCTCAAGAGCGAGCTGACGGCCAACCTGGTGGCGAGCATGTTCAGCGTGTTCCTCAAGAGCACCGAGGACGACGGCGTAAACGGGCTTGAGGACGTGGTGAACGAGGACGAGCGCGTAAAGGACGACGATTACCATTACGAGCTGGGGCCGGGCGTTGTGCTCGATCTCCCGTTCGGCAAGGAGCCTGTGACCGTCAACCCGACGCGCCCGAACAGCGCGTTTGACAAGTACGTGGCGGCGATGGAGACCGTGATCGGCAGCAGCATGGAAATCCCCAAGGAAGTGCTGACGAAAAAGTACGAGAGCAACTACACCGCCGCGAGGGCCGCGCTGCTGGACTTCTGGCGGACGGTGCGCGTATACCGCACGCGGTTCAACGCCAGTTTCAACCAGCCGATCTATGAGCAGTTTATGGCCGAGGCCGTAGCCATCGGACGAATCGACGCGCCGGGCTTCTTCGACGATCCGGCGATCCGTCAAGCCTGGTGCGGCTGTTCCTGGATGGGCGCGAGCATGGGCCATGTTGACCCGCTCAAGGAAGTCAACGCTGCGGCAATGCGCATCGCACAGAACATCACCACGCAGGAACAGGAGGCCAGCGAGTACAACGGCAACGACTGGGCCGCGAACGTGCGGCAGCGCCGCCGCGAGCTGGAAGCCCTCAAGGAGTTTGCCGACCTGGTGAACAAGGCCAGCGAGAATATACCGCCCGCGCCCGACGACGAGGAGGACACGGACGAGACCGAGGAACAGGAGGACGAGGAATAATGCCGAGAGACATCTTCCGGCTGGGCTACAGCGTGCGCATGGATGCGGAGAACAGCGACACCGCCGAGATCATGCTGTACGGCCAGATCGTAGAGGACGGCCCGAAATGGTGGAAGTGGAGCGAGGAGGACAAATCCGCCGCCGACTTTGACAAGGCCGTGAAAGAAGTGCGCGAAAAGGGCGCGAAAAAGCTGCTGCTGCGCATCAACAGTCCGGGCGGCGTTTGCACGGAATCCATCGCCATGCGTGCGATCCTGGGCAACGCGGGCTTTGAGGAAATCAATATCCGCATCGAGGGCATGTGCGCCAGCGCGGCGACGGATATTGCCACCCTGCCGGGGGCGCACGTCGCCATCTGCGAGGGCAGCGAATACATGATCCATAATCCCTGGTGCATGGCGCTGGGGAACGCCAACGAGCTGGAACACACCATCGAACGCCTGCGGAACATCGAGGAGGTTTCGCGCGGATTCTACGCCAAGAAAAGCGGCCAGAGCGAGGAGCGCATCAAGGAGTGGATGGACGCGGAGACCTGGTTTACAGCAGAGCAGGCCGTGGAATACGGCTTCGCGGACGAGCTGCTTGAGGCGGAAGTGACGGGCGAAACACCCGCCGCCGCCTGCGCCAGCAGCCGCGAAATGGCGGCCATGCGCGGCCTGTACAAGGCCGTGCCGGAACAGATTGCGGTGCGCGAGGAAGAAACCGAAGCGCCGCAGGAAACGGACAGCAACGAGGCTCCAGTTGCCGGGGACTCGACTGTAATACATCACGAGGAGGAGACACATTCCATGGAGATCAAGGACATCACGCAGGAACAGCTTCTCGCGGAGAACCCGGCGCTGCTTGAGCAGATTCAGCAGGCCGCGCTCACCGCAGAGAGGCAGCGCCAGGAGGACATCGACGCGATCACCCCGCCCGCAGCGGAGTATCAGGCGATGGCCGAGGAGGCGAAGAAGAAGGGCACGCCCTTCACCGAGTACCAGCGGGCACTGGTGGCGGCCCAGAAGCAGAAGGGCGCGAACCACCTGGCCGCCAGGCAGGAGGAGACCGCTCCCGCGCAGAACATCGCGGGCGGCGCTGCCGAGACCCCCAAGAACGAGGACGAAGAAATCAAGCAGAACGCCGAGGACATGGCGAAGTACGCGAAGGAATATCGCGGCAACGCTGACGGCGGCATGTACTGATTTCGGAAAAGGAGGAAAAGGACATGAGCACCATGTACGGAACCATCGGGACGAGCACCCCGAATTACCTGCTCGCTGACCCCCAGGGCGCGGACGTGATCGCCGTGCCGGTTGAGCCGGGCAATGGCGACATCAAGCGCGGTATGCTGCTGTACCGCAAGTCGAGCGGCATGTACGCCCCCGCAGGCACTTCCCAGATCAGCACCAGCTACAACCTGGTCGTGCTGAACGAGGACGTTTCCACCGGCGCGTCCGTGACGGACGGAGCCGTGGCCGAGGACGTGGCCGCCTATCGCGCTGGCCGCTTCATCGACGGCAAGGTGATGTACGACAACAGCGGCACGCCCACCAAAGTGACCGCCGCGCACAAGCTCGTGCTGCGCCTGTTCAACATCCTGTTCGATGTGGACGAGAACGCCGCCGAGTTTGAGAACGGCACGTACAAGATCACCTACGTCGCCAACAACGGCCTGACCGGCGACAGCGCCGAGGCCGATGTTGTGAAGCCGAAGCTGGCCGGTGCGACCTACACCGTGCTGAACAACAGCGACAGCAGCCTGGGCTTCACCGCGCCCGCCACCAAGTCGTTCTCCAAGTGGAACACCAAGGCGGACGGCAGCGGCACGGACTACGCCGCAGCGGCGACCTATTCCACCGACGCAGACCTCAAGCTCTACGCCGTGTGGGCCTAATCAACGAGAGGAGGACAAAGGACATGGATATTTATTCTACCCGTGCACAGCTCGCCGCCATCGACCTGATGCCGCGCGAGTACACCTTCCTGCACGATACCTTTGCGCATGACGCGGGCACCGTGGAGGACGACAAGGCGATTTACGACTTCCGCAAGGGCAACCGCAAGCTGGCCCCCGTGGTGCATCCCGGCACGGGCGGCGTGCTGATGGAGCGCGAGGGCTACGAGACCCGCGAGATCGGGTTCTGCACCGTGGCCCCGGAGCGCGTGATCGAAGTGGAGCAGCTCAAGGGCCGCATGTTCGGCGAGAATATCCTGGGCGCTCTGACCCCCGCCGAGCGCGAGAAGAAGATGCTGGCGCGTGACCTGATGGACATGCGCAAGGCGATCCAGCGCCGCCGCGAGCACATGGTGCGCCAGGTGCTTCTGACCGGCAAGCTGGAAATGTTCAAGTACACCAGCGAGGGCCGCGACAAGGTTGCTACCCTGACCGCCGACTACGGCTTCAC
>JAFXMP010000280.1 GCA_017530275.1 Clostridia bacterium
ATGATCTGCAACGAATCGGACGGCGCGGACGATGCGGGCAAGAAGTACGAGGGCATCATCGACGGGATGAAATGCTATACGGCGGAGCAGATTGAAGCGGCGCTGAAAGCGGCAGGCTTTTCCGGGGTGAGCAGTGATCATCATCCGTCGAAGCCGTGGATCACTGTCATTGCGAGAAAGTAAGGAGGAACCGGCATGAAACCTGATTACAAAAACTGGATGCCCAAGGGCATGGTGTATTCTTTCCTGTTCGCATTCCTGGGATGCACCGTCGCGGTGGCAGCGTTTCAACTGCTGCTGAGCGGCACGTTGAAAGCTATGCTGTCGATCGCGTTCGGGGTCATCGCAGTGGTATTCTGCGGGCTGACCATATGGGCCGTCGGCATGTACCGCGCCTTCGATTACAACGGAAAACGTCAGATGGCCCGGCAGATCATCGAGGGAACGGCGTCCTATGTGAATCTGCCGGAAGGCGGCAAGGTACTGGATGTGGGCTGCGGCAGCGGCGCACTGGGCATCGCCGTGGGCAAACGGAATCCGAAAGCAGAAATCATCGGCATCGACCGCTGGGGCAAGGAGTACGCTTCTTTCAGCAAAGCACTGTGCGAAAGCAACGCCAAAGCCGAGGGCGTCAGCCACATTTCCTTTCAGCAGGGTGACGCTACCCATCTGGATTTCCCGGAAGAAACTTTCGATGCTGTGGTGAGCAACTACGTATACCACAACATTCCCGGTGATCGGCAGAAGTATCTGCTGGAAACCCTGCGCACGCTGAAAAAGGGCGGCACATTCGCCCTGCACGACATCTTCTCCAAATCCAAGTATGGCGATATGCAGACCTTTGTAAAGAAGCTCAAAGAGATGGGCTACCGGCAGGTGGAGCTGATCGACACGACGGACGGAAAGTTCATGAAGAGGTCCGAAGCCGGCTGGATGGCTCTGAGCGGCTCCGCACTGCTGACCGGCAGAAAGTGAATATCATCTAAGCAAGCCTGGCTGCCTGATTCCGGAGGAAGAACCGATGAAATACCATATTGAGAAAAACACCGTACAGGAGACCCTGGTGATCCCCCTCTTTGCCCGGCTGATCTGCTCCGAGCATTTCCCGCAATTGTTTTCCGACCCGGAGGCGAAACGCATCTGCGATTCTCTGGATTATGGCTTTGCGGAGAAGCGCAGAAAGATGGAATCCGCATTCGGCCTGTTCGGAGCGCTGGAAGTGGCGCAGCGCCAATATGACCTCCGGTGTGAAGCGGAGGCATACCTTCAGGCCCACCCCAAAGCCGCCGTGGTCAACCTGGGCTGCGGACTGGACGATACCTTCCGGAAGTGCGACAACGGGCTCTGCCATGGCTACAACATCGACCTGCCGGACGTCATCACCGTGCGGAACAACCTTCTGCCGGCAGGAGACCGGGAGCGGAACATCGCCTGCGACCTCAATGATCCGCGCTGGATGGACGCCGTGGACGCTTCCGGCGGCGCTGTGTTCTTCGCGGCGGGCGTATTCTATTATTTCAGAACGGAGGATGTCAAAAGCCTGTTCGCCTGCATGGCGGAACGTTTCCCCGGCTCTGTTCTTGCCTTCGATTCCTGCAATCAGCGAGGCGCGAAAATGATGCGTTCCACCTGGCTGAAGGAAGCGGGGATATCAGACGTGAGCGCGTTCTTCTCGCTGGAGGACGAACGGAAGCTGGAAAGCTGGAGCAGCCGATTTGCTTCAGTCACCGCGAAAAGCTATATGCGGGGTTACCGCGATATCTATGAGCATGTCAGCCTGCTTCATAAGCTGATGATCCGGTTCTGCGACAGTCTTGTCAGGATGAAGATCGTGAAGATCACATTCCGGGAATCACCATAAAAAGCGGAACCCCGCTTTTCAGCAGTTTGAGCGCCATTATGAAGAGAAGCCGCCAGTATGATGAAGATCCTGCTGATCAAGGAGAATGCCTGATATGAAATACGCCGGTATGCCCATGGGCATGTGGATCCTGTTCCGGAAATCGTTCCGGGATCATCTTGTATCCGTGCTTAGCTTCACCGAAACAGAAGCAAGGCGGACAACAGCCGCCGCAAAGTCGAAGTACCGGGAGATCATCGCAAAGCTCCCGGAGTTCGAGAAGGCGGACCGCTTCAGGATGAACATCATCAGCTGCGCCATGCTCTCGGCTTTTGTGCTCTCCATGAAGGAACGGCCGTCTTTAGAGAAACTGACGGAGTACTACGCAAAGGCAATGATGACCGGCCCCATGCGGTGGTTCTGCCGGATGATGGGAAAGAAGAAGTTCAGCGAACAGGACGTTCAGGGCATGAAGGCCACGGCAGCACTGAAAGCGGCAGACAGGAATCCCTATTCCTGGAACATGGAATTCCTTCCCTATGTGGACGGCAGCGGCTACGAAGCCCGTTTCTCCAGATGCGGAATCTGTACCTTGATGAAAGAACTGGGCTTGTATGATCTTGTCCCCGCCATGTGCCACCTGGACTACACCATGGCCGAAGCGGGCGGTGCCTGTGATTTCATCCGCGAATACACACTGGCCTCCGGCGGGCCTTATTGCGACTGCGGATACCGGAAAAAGACAAAGGGGTGAATTCTTGCTGTGTTTTGGGATCGTGTAGCCGGTGTCTATGACATTTTCGTCAATGTCATCAATGGAAAGACACACAAGGCGCTGTGGCAGATTGTAAGTTCGCTGATTCAGCCCGGGGATACGGTGCTGGAGTGCGCCTGCGGCACGGGATTGCTCAGCGCGGTGATCGCCCCCAGATGCAAAGCGCTGACCGCTACGGATTTTGCACCGAGGATGCTGAAACGGGCCGAAAAGAACTGCTCTGCGTTCACGAATGTGACCTTCCGGCAGGCGGACATCCTGTCACTGGATTTCCCGGACAGCGCCTTCGACAAGGTGGTCGCTGGGAACGTGATCCACCTGCTGGATGAGCCGCTGAAGACCTTGGGCGAGTTGAAGCGCGTATGCAAGCCTGGCGGGATTCTGATCATCCCCACCTACATGAACAGGGATCAGAAAGGCAATACCAGCGGCTTTGCCTCGGTGGTCGGAAAAGCTGGCGCGGATTTCAAGCGGCAGTTTACTGTGGAGAGCTATCGCCAGTTTTTTCTGGACGCAGGCTACCGGGATGTACAGGTGACGCTGGCCGAGGGCCGTATCCCCTGTGCGGTGGCTGTGGTGACGAAGAAATGAAGAACGGTTTTAATTTGAGAGAGGCAAATAGCAATGAGTAAGGATCTGTTGGCGCTGTATCAGCAAATCCGGGAAACTCCAGCCCTGACCGTTGATCTGCCGGAGGAATCCGGGAAGGGCCGCATTGTGCGCCTCGATACAAATATCTTTTCGCTCACTTCGTGGAATATGTAATTCAGCAAAGACACCTTCGTGGAAGGGAAAGTTCCGGATGACATTCGCCAGCGCGGCATCCGCAGGCGGGAGTTCGATCGTTTCATCTCAGAACTGGAAAAGTTGCCCGAGGCGGTTTCGGAATTCGACGAAACGCTCTGGGGCAGCCTGGTGGATTATGTGACCGTGGGCAAGGACAAGACAATGGTGTTCACACTGCTTGGTGGAACCGAGATGAAGGCGTGATCCTTCCTACGCATGAAAGCCTTCCCTTTACTCCAATTTAGCCGCGTTTTTAGCCACACTTCTTGAAAAACAAGACGTTGCGATGTATAATAGTAAGTGGATTCTAACCAACGCTTTTCGCCCATCACACAGCGGAGTCGAAGATGGACGGCTGTGTGATGGGCGTTCATTTTGTTAAGTAGTTAGACGGCGCTAACAAGCTGAAAGCCTTACAAGGCAAGGAGAAAAGACATGAAAGACTTCGAGACGTTATCCAGAAAGCATTTTGACAGGCAGGCCGCCGAATATGATCAGCGCGACACCTATTACTATTCGCAGAACGGAAAGATAAGCTGCCGCGACATCGCACAGCAGATAAAAAGCATTCCCTATAAAGCGCTGCTGGACGTAGGCTGCGGGACCGGGTATCTGCTCGATCTGCTTGCAGGGCAGAAAGCCGCAAGCTACTGCGGTCTGGATCTGTCCGAAGAGATGATCCGCGTGGCAAAGGGAAAAGCGATTCCCGGCGCGGAGTTTGTTGCGGGTTCCGCTGATAAACTGCCCTATCCGGACGAGAGCTTCGATATCGTCACCTGCTCTCAAAGCTTCCATCACTATCCTTATCCCGAAAAGGCCATGCGGGAGGCGTGGCGCGTGCTGAAGAGCGGCGGTCTGTACATTCTCTCCGACACCGGCATCGGCGGCGTCGGCGCGTGGATCGATAATCACATTCTCTTCAAGCTGGCCACAAGCGGCGATTGCCACACCACAAACCGCAAGGGCATTGAAAGGATGATGGCAAACGTCGGGTTCACCATCACAGATTCCCGCCAGATCAGGGGCATGATCTATACCGTCACGGGAAAGAAAGAAACTCGCTGAGGGAATCGGAGGATGCAGCGCTATGATAATTCATACCTATGGAGAGGAAAATGCTCCGGTGATCATCATGCTGCCTGGTTCCTTCTGCAATGCGGACACCATGGCAAACATCATCGCTCAGCTGGAAACGGCATTTCATATTCTGGCTGTTGACTACAACGGGCAGTATGCAGAAAGCGAAAAGCCCTTTACCTCGCGCTCTGGCGAAGCAGAGGAAATTATCCTCTATATGCAATCGCACGGAATACCGTCCGTTGCGCTGGTATACGGCCAGTCCATGGGTGGCGAAATGGGGATGGAGCTGATCGCGCAATGCAGGAAAAACGGCATAGCGGTCCATGCCGCCTTCTTTGACGGCGGTCCTTACCTTCGCTTTCCAAAGGTTGTATCCAGACTGCTGGGGAACAAATTCAAAACCATCGTGGGCAACCTGAGGGGAAAGACGCTGGAGGAAGCGCTTCGAGAACCGACGATCGTGAAGTTTTCCGGCGGGAAGCCGGAGCGTTACAGCAATCTGCTCGGCCCGATCTGTCAAAATGCCGCCTATATGAGCGATGAGACGTTGGAGCGGGAGGCGGACGCCTGCGTAACGTTTGACTATCCGGCCATGGACGAAGATTTTCAAAGGCACCTGTACTTCTTTTATTCCATAGAGGAATCCGCCTGGCGCTTCTGCCATAAGAAACTGAAAAAGGCGTATCCTCATGCGCAGTATAAGCTGGTCAGCGGATACGGCCATGTAGGATACCCCAGCGAGCATTTGACGGAGTACTGCGGCTGGCTTACCGCGCTGGCCCGGGGCGATGAGTTGTTTGAAGGATAAGAGGAAGCGCGCGCTACCCCGTGGATTATGCAAAAAAACAGCGGCCAGGCTGAAAAAGCACCAGCTCTGAAAAGAATGAGGCAAAAAGGTTCATGAGGGAGGGATGTATCCATGAGTCTTGGCGCAAAAATCGTGGTATCGGCCATGCGTGGGATCAAGAAAACAGGTCTGATCAAAGGCCCGGGTGCGGATCTGGACGCAGAGCTCAGAAGGACGAGGGATTATAACCGAAAGCATCCCTATCAGGAACCGACAGATCGGAAGGCTGCCTATCAGACAATTCAGGTCGGGCAATACCCCTGTCTGGTAATCAGACCTGAGAACCAGGCGGGGAAAGCGATTCTGTATCTCCATGGCGGCGGAGATCACGACACGTGGAAGCCGGAGGTGACCTTCGCTAGAGCCTACGGAAAACGGGCGGGGATGGATGTATATTATCCGCTCTATCCGCCGTTCACGGAAGCCTCACCGGCGCGGACAGCGGATTTCATTTTCAACGTGTATCGGGATATGGTGAAGGAATACAGCGCGGCCAAGGTTGCCGTCGTCGGCGGCTCTTACGGTGGGTTTCTCGCCATGCAGCTTCTGACATGGATCAACCGGAACAACGCGGATGAGACGAAAGCGCATGTGGAAATGCCAAAGCTTCTGATCATGAATTCTCCCTTCGCCAATCCGAAAACCGAGGAAGAATGGAAGCGGGCGGCGGCGCTGGAACGGGACGACGCGATGATCACGCCTGGCGCGTTCCGCTGGATGCTGGTCCTCACGCTGAAGCTCTCACCGGACACGCCGGACTGGCTTCTGTATCCCGCGGATATGGATTTTCATCACGCTCCGGAGACTTATGTATTCTACACAGACGAGGCCTGCTCCGCCGTTGCTGATGCGATCCGGAACAGCTATGTGCGGGACGGCGCCGGCGAGAAGATGCATATGCACATCGAGCCGGGGATGATGCACTGCTACGCGTCCGCGCCGGTGTTTAAAGAAAGCAGACGGGACTTTGGCCAACAGATTGCGCTTCTCAGACAAATCTGACAGGGCCGGATATGCAAGGTGAAAACGAAGGAGATATAAACATGGAACACAGTTGGATTTTGCTCATTGCGATGATCGGACATATCCTTTGCGTGTACGCAGACAGACTGCTGCTCTGCACGCCCGGCGGTTCATTCAGTTTTGCGGATATGAAGGATAACGAACGAATGGTGAAGCTTTTTGGGGCAAAGCCCGAGGGTGAGCCTTTACGTTCGAACGTTCTTGGCACGCTCGCCATGTTCTTGCAGTTCTTTGGGTACCTTGCGCTGGGGATCTGGATGCGTCCTTATTCCGCCCTGTGGGCGAATATCATGATCGTCGGAGCTGCGATGATCTACACCTTCGGTCTGGCGCATCATATCCTGGGCTGCGCTGCGGAATGGATCTACATCAAAAGCGATCACACCGAAGAAGGACGGAAGCTGACCAACGACTTTTTCGGAAAGACCTCAGCGACGATGATCGGCTGCTATGCGGGAATTGTCTTGTTTTCAGTCGCGCATTTCATACCGGTGGTGGCGGGTCTGACGCCGCTTCCCGCGTGGGCGTGCGTATTCAATCTTCTGCCTCTGTTTCTGGTGCAGGTGCCGTTCAACATACCAGGCGCGGGAAACATTGCCGGCGCCGCGATGTACCTCGGCTTGTTTATTCTGTTCTTGATTTGAGAAGCCCCTTGCGGAAGGGTAGGACGGTTTTACGTGGATGGAGGCTGAAAACAACATGGATAAGTATCTAAAACTGTTTGAGCCGGCGATGAAGAAATGGCTGTCGGAGCATTATTCGCCCAAAGAGGCGAAAGCGCGCTGGGAGAGGACTGTTGCGCTGGACGAAAAGTGGATCCTGGAGGAAGGCGACCTCGGCGGCAAAAAGAATCCGATGG
>JAFXMP010000281.1 GCA_017530275.1 Clostridia bacterium
CCCTACGGGTATCAGAAAAGCGCCGATGGCAGGATGGAACCCAACGCGGAAACATCACCAATCGTGAAGCAGATTTTCCAATGGGCGGCGGGCGGCTGCACAGCGGCGGAAATCAGCAGGCGCTTGTATGAGCAGCACATCCCCACCCCTGGCGAATATCGCGTAAAGGCCAATGATTGGAAATATGCGATTGATCGTGTTCAAGGCGTCTGGTCAAGCTCCACTGTGCTGCGCATCCTGGCGGATGAACGGTATACCGGAACCTATATTATCGGGAAATACACCGTCAAGGAGATCGGCGGAACCAAGGTGCGGAAAAAGGACGAAAGCGAATGGTTCAAAATCCCCGATCATCATCCGCCCATTGTGGATGCTGCCCTTTTCACCCGCGCCAATGCCGCCATCCGTAAATACAATTTACCGAATAAACAGCAGCATGATTACTTCCTGAAAGGAAAAGTTTTCTGCGGTTGCTGCGGACACGCTCTTTCCCGAAAAGGAAAGGAAAATCATATCGTGTATTACTGCCGCCATTCCCAGGGGATTCCTACAATGGCCTGCCATGGGTTGGAAATCAAAGCGGCGGATTTGGAAGAAATCGTTCTTCAAACCGTAAAGTCACAAGTCGCCGTGATCGGCGGGATTGATTTGGATTCAGACAAAATCCAGCTATCCAGCATGGAGCAGGCAGAACAGGAAAAAAAGCTGCTTGCCTTGAAAAACGGGAAACGACAATTATACGAGCAGTTCATCAGAAAGGAAATCACAATGCAAGACTTTCAACGGAAAAAACGAGAATTCGATTACTGTATTGGCATGGTGCAGCAAATCTGTGCGGACATGAGAAAAAAGGCTGATCAGATGGAGGCAAAATATGAGGAAGAAGCCCGGCTGAAAAAACTCGCCCAGGCCGCAAATTCTCCAGAGGGGTTGCCCAAGGAATTGGCAGAACGGGTAGTAAACAAGGTTCATGTTTTCCATAATGACAAGGTTGTAATCGAATCTTCCCTTCAGGATGCTTTTGCCGGTGTTGATGAATAGAAGTACATGATGCTCCCATGTCATTTTCACTCAGCATTTGCCACGGTAATAACGCTTGAAAATACCTATGATTTTTTGTCGCTTGCTTGACATCGGGGTGCCTCAAATCATGAAAACGATGAGTTTCCAAGCCTGCTTTTTTCAGTATTTTTTGCAGCTGTTTCCATACGGTCGGCTGAGAAAGGTGACTTCCATCCGGGTGGGTGAATACCAGGTTTGGAAATCCTCCATCGCTCCATGCAGGACCGATTTCCAGCCGTTGCAGTGCTTGGGCTTTTTTGTGCTCTTTCAGAACTTCCATAACGAACGGAGCCGGGGTTAGTGTTCTTCCTTTTCCGTTCTTTGGAGTTCCGAAAGAGAAGTCCCTCCCCTTCTTGCGCGGTTGGACAAGCTGCTTTGTTACTCGGATGAGTCCGTTCTCGAAATCGATACAGTCCCAGGTAAGACCCAGAAGCTCTCCTGAACGCATCCCAGTGAAGATGGCGGTTGTGATGAGTGCTTCATATTCCTCTCCATGCATGGATTCAAGCAGTTTCTTGAGATCCGGCGTGTCTATTGGATGAATCTCTGCTTGCTGAACCGTCGGAAGAATGCACGCACTGGTTGGATTTTTAGTGAGATATCCAATCCGAACCGCAATGTCTAACGAACGGTGAAGACACCCGTGAATGTTCTTGATTGACTTGGGGCTTAATCCATTAGCAAGTTTCTGATTGTATAAGCGCTGAACAACCGGTGTCCTCAATGCGGTGAGTTTTATATCACCCAATGTGGGAAGTATATGCACTCGAACCTGCATTTCATAGTTGACTGCGGTTCCGGGTTTTACATTGCCCAGAAAATCCCGTTGCCAAATCGCGAGCCATTGGGCAACCGTCAGATCATCCAAGCAATTGTCTACCGCTGTATTTTTTTCAGCTTCAGCCAAGCGCTTTCGGACTTCTGCCTGCGTTTTTCCATAGACGGAATGCCGGTTACCTTTTGCGTCATAGTAACGGGCTTCCCAACAATTCCTGTCTTCGCGTTTTCTGATATTTCCCTCGCCATTAGCACGTTTCTTCGCCATTGTTTACTCCTCCTGAGAGCCAATCAATGACGGCTTGTTTCGGGATGACGATCTTTTTACCTACATGTATTGATGGGAGTTCACCATCCCGAATCAGATCGTATACCTTCGGTTTGCTGATGCCGATCATTTCTGCCGCTTCACTGACTGACAATGTCATTTTCGTGCCCGGCAATGGTTGCTGAAATATGCTGTTGTCAAAGTGCGCTGCGGTAGGCACAGATGCTCGTTGAGTAAACTTTTGAAAAAGCATTTCAACGATTTGCTCTACCTGATCAGCAGTATAAACAATATGGGTTTGCTCTGTCAACGATGTCGCCTCCCATCCTACATTTTTTATAATTACCGACACCGGGCAGTTCAAATCCTGCCCGGTGTCGGTGTGATTCCTTGTAATCTGCTGTATTTTTCACGTACCCCCAGCAATGCTCTTCAAAAGAAGAGCCGGGCGATATACAGGCTGCGGTTTGCTCACCGCATCATAGCCCCAGAAAGACGATGCCGACCTAAGCTGTCGTGCATTCCAGGGACTCCATCTCAAGTCTGGTGGATGGCCGTGAGGAAGTATCATTATTGCTTATAGGGATCATGGCGTCCCAGCTTCGCTTGGCAGGGTCTGCATGTAACGTTGATCGCTCAGGCTTTCACCATCTTGGCGACGCCATGCAAGCCGCTCTCTCCTATAAGACAACGTACCTGTATCTCGGCTATGCAATTTTCAAGATTCGTGTTGCAGCAAATTCCGATTTAGCTGTTGTTACCCGGTCTTATCATACCAGGACATCCTTCAAAGTCAGGCCAATGCTGCTTAGCATGATGTCAATAAAGGTGTCAGGTTCAGTTTCCATGAAACAGAAGCAATCATCTTGATGCATAAACACAATCAAGCCGTAAAGATGACGTAGATAAGTCATGTTTGTGCGATGATTTTTCAAACGGTCGATCGTCCGGTTGAAATCGTCCACGGTTGCCTGGATCACTTCTTGAATCGACATTTCCTCATTATCAAGCTTGGGTAGTTTATAATCGCAAATACGCATATTGTTCCTCCTTTTATCAGTGTTTTGAAAAAGAGCCAAGGCTGCATACGCCCTGGCTCATGAAATGCTGCAAGCACAGAGGTATGCCAATCACAGGTAATGGGCAAAGTTTTCCCCTTCTCCCCAAAGGAATCTTGTTGGATAAACTAAGCTCATTGTCTGCGGGACATCCGCTGCCGCTCGCGAGTCGGCTGTGGAGTGATCCGTTTTTCCGAAAAGTCCCTATCCCTTGATGGAATTCGCTGGGTGCTTTCAGGAACCATCGTCAGGAAAGTGGTTTTCCAATTTCTTTTGCTGTCTGTCACGCTTTCCTGATGACGCCCTAATTATATGGTTGATTTATGTTGCTGTCGATAGTTGATATGTGTTGCTTTCCGTTGCTTTGAGTTTCTTTTTTTCTATGAATTGAAATATATGATTTATGATTTATGATTCAATGGATATTCTGAATTATGGCAGAAAAAAAGGACGCAGCAGCGTCCTCAACCAGAATGAACATATATGGGCAGCCCCAGAAGATTCTGTTTCCAGGGCAAGTATGTGAAGTGACGATGATTACACTGTATGCAGCAGCCGGAAGAAGGCTTCGATTTCGTCCTTGTGCTTTCCGCGGCAGATGACGTGGTGATTATGGATGGGGTACGTCAGGAAATAGGAAAAATCGCCGAGCGCCACCCTGATCTGCGTCCGGCACAGCATATCGCTGAAGGGCGTATCCAGGATCACTCCCTCCTGCGCGTAGAAGCGGGAAAGATCGCCCGAGCATTTGAAGAGGGTGCAGTCTCCTTCCGCAAATGTGCCTTGCACCGCGACGCCGATATCAGATTCAAAATGCGTGTTCAGGGTGAAGCCATTCAGCATCGTGGTTGGCACTGTGCAATGGGCGAAAGTGGCGCAGCACGCTTTGGTATCAAACCGGCTGGGATTGCACATGAACAGGGGCTCGCCCGTTATGCTGCCCAGAACCGCCATCGACAGCAGCGTGGGCATATCGCCTTCGCAGCCGCCGTAAACTCCCAGGCTGTTCAGGATGGAAAGCCCCAGGCATCCCGTGGTGTGCACCGAATCCAACAAGTCAAAACAGCGGACGGATACGCCGCAGAGCTGGTATTTTTCCACGATCCTTTGGAACGCGCCATACACATACAGGGCCTTTTCCACTTCGCTTGGGTCGAATGCCTGCCGCTTGAAAAGATCGGTCAATTCGTTTTCCTCATAGCGGTTTAGGGCGATTTCCTTGAAGAGCTCCTCCATCGGAATCAATACAAAGCCCAGGCCCAACTTCTCCATTACGATGTCCTGGGCGTAATCGCTGGCGATCAGCCAATCAGAGGGCTTCCCGATGCAGCCCAGCTTTTTACCCCGCAGTGCGGCCAGCCCCCGGTGGGCATTCCGAAGCACGCGAATCTGGCCCGTCACCTGCCCGATATCCCCGTGCAGAATCTTTCCGCAGCCGCCATGCTGATTCAGATAACTCAATATCTCCATCGACGACGCCAGGGAATTGGATTCTCCGCTGGTGAGGATATAGCAGGGACGGCCCTTGAACTGCCCAAAGACCTCCAGGAAATATCCTTCACTGCCGCCCGAGGCTACATACAAAAGGGCGAATTCATCCCGTAAATACTGCTCAAGCGTGACCTGTCGCAATTCCTCACCTAAAGCCGCTTGCAGGCCCTGGATATACTGCCGCATCTTCTCCTCGGTCATTTGGGAGAGCGGGCTGCGAATCTGGTAAAAATCGATCATATGTTTCTCCTTTTACTTCGCGTGGTTGGCTTATCATTTGTTCTGTATCCATTCACTGGAATTGTATTCATTATACTGAAAAAAGCGTAAAGGGGCAAGGAAAAAGAAGATGAAAGTGTTTCTTTGTTGCCCGGTATGGGTCGATTTGATCGCCAACTGCTCCCTTTCATGGATACCGGATAACAGATAATAGCAGTAATAGGGAATTCACCTCTTCTGCCCTCTACTATTTTTCGATTATTTTATCTTGTAATCATACTTGAAACAATGTAAACTATTCTTGGGAGGTGGAATGATGCAGGATTCAAAATTTGGCATGAAACTTTATGAACTGAGGAAGAAACGCGGCTTATCCCAGGCGGAGCTGGGAAAGATTTTGCATGTGACAAACAAAGCCGTGTCCAAATGGGAAAACGGCAAAGCAGAGCCCTCCCTGGATATGGTCAAAACGATTTCGGACGCGCTGAACGTAACTGTCAGTGAGCTGCTGGAAACACCGAAAAGTGAGAAAAAAGTATCCAAAATCGTGATTACAGGCGGGCCTTGCGCGGGCAAAACGACGGCCATGAGCTGGATTCAGAACGCCTTTACCCGGCTCGGATACGCGGTGCTGTTCGTCGATGAAACGGCGACGCAGCTGATTTCCGGCGGCGCGGCCCCTTGGTTGTCTTTGTCAGGGCGGGATTTCCAGCGCTGGCTGACGCATCTGCAGCTTGAAAAGGAAAAGGCGTTCGCCGAGATCGGCAGGACGTTCAAGAACGATAAGATCCTCGTCGTCTGCGACCGTGGCGCGCTGGATAACCGCGCTTACATGTCCGAAGCGGATTTCCAGGCCGTGCTCAAAGCGCTGGATACCAACGAGGTTTCCCTCCGGGATCAGTACGACGCCGTTTTCCACCTGGTCACAGCGGCCAAAGGCGCGGAGCGGTTCTACACCCTGGCGAACAACGCAGCCCGCACCGAAACGCCCGAGCAGGCGGCGGCGCTGGACGATCAGTTGATTGCGGCCTGGACGGGGCATCCGCACCTGCGCGTGATCGACAATTCCACCGATTTTGATGAAAAAATGCGTCGCCTGATCGGAGAGATTTCTTCCTTCCTGGGCGAGCCGGAACCGCTGGAGATCGAGCGGAAATACCTGATCAAATATCCCGATGTGAAAGCGCTGGAAAAGCTGCCTAACTGCCAGAAGGTAGACATTCTGCAGATCTACCTGCAATGCAGCGGCGAGGCGGAGGAAATGCGCATCCGCCAGCGCGGCCAGGACGGCCATTACATTTATTTCAAGACCCGGAAGAAGAAGGTCAGCGAGGGGAAGCGAATCGAGATCGAGGAAAGGCTCACGCAGGAAGAATTTCTCTCCCTCATGTCGCTGGCCGATCCGGCCTACCGTCCCATTCGCAAGGAAAGGTATTGCCTGAGTGAAAACGGATTGTATTATGAAATCGACGTATATCCCGAATGGAAGCATCAGGCAATCCTGGAGGTGGAACTGCGCGATGAAAGCCAGCAGATCACCTACCCGGAGATGGTAAAGGTGATCCGGGAAGTGACAGGCGACGACGCATTCTCCAATCACGCGCTTGCGAAAATATCATGAAAGGCAGGCAAATCTCATGAAAAAGATGTCGGCATTCATCCTTTCGCTCCTCCTGGTATTCTCGGCTTTCCCCAATATCCAAGCAGCGGAAAAACTGGATTGGATCGACCACCATTTTTCCATTGAATTGCAGATAGACGGCGAATGGAAACAACTCGAACCTGTTCTGTATTATTCTCAAGAGAACGACGTCCTTGCCGATGGGCTGCTCATGTTTCATCCGATCATGGAAGTGATCGCAGATATTGATGTGCCGACAGTTACATATTATCCGGAAATTGATTATCGCGTGTCTTATGATAG
>JAFXMP010000282.1 GCA_017530275.1 Clostridia bacterium
AAGTCCGTCAGCGTATGCAGGTATTTGGACACATCCTCATTTTGGCGGCGGGTAAGCTCCCGGCCCGTCAGCTTGACCAGATAGGACCCCAGCGCGTCCTCGTACCGGTCGCAGTCGGATTCCATCTTTTCCACTTCTTCCAGGCCCTCCGGGGTATAGTTTGCCGTCAGGGACAGGGCGGCGGACAGGGCTTCCCGCGCGCGCTCCGCCATATCGATAATCGTTAAGCGGCTTTGCTCCACGGCGAGGGCCGGATGGCCCAGAAAACGCTCCTCCAGCCGCACGGTGAGCTGATCGGCTTCCGCCTGTTTGTCCCTGATCAGCAGGCAAACCAGCGCCTCCAGCACATCGGTGAAAGGCAGCAGTACCAGCACCATGGCAAACCGCAGGATGGTATTGACCAGCGCCAGGGAGAACGGGTTCATCACCGTTTGCAGGAACGGGAAGCGGAAAATCGCGTCTGAGAGATAGAACAGCGCCGCGCAGACCATGACGCTGATGATCCCGGCTACCAGATACACCGCCGCCGTCCGTTTTCCGTCGGCGTTCGCGCCTAAGGCGGAGAGCAGCACCGGAAACGCCGCGCCGATGGCGACGCCCATAAGCAGCGGCAGCGCCGCTTCAAAGGACATGGCCCCGGTGACGGAAAGGGCCTGCACGATACCGACTGCGGCAGAGGCGGACTGCAAAACCGCCGTGAATACAGTGCCCACCAGGATGCCCAGAACAGGATTTGAAAGAGAAGCCAGCGTGTCTGTGAACCAAGGCTGCTCCCCAAGGCCGGATACCGCGCCGCTCATGATGCTCATGCCGTACATCAGCACGGTAAAGCCCATCAGGATATCTCCGATGTGCCGCTTTTCCTTCTTTTTGGAGAATACCCGCAGGAAAACGCCGATGATCGCAACCACACCGGTCAGCGTGGCGGTGGAAAGCAGGCTTAATACGCCGGAGCTGCCTTCAATATAGCTCAGGCTGATGATCCAGCCGGTGACGGAGGTGCCAAGGATTGCGCCCAAAATCACCCCGATGGCCTGAACCAGCTTCATCATGCCCGCGTTCACAAAGCCTACGACCATAACGGACGTGGCGCAGGACGATTGGATCACCGCCGTCACCCCTGTGCCCAGCAGCATGCCCCGGAACGTGGTGCTGGAGAGCCGGTAGAGCACCAGCTCCAGCTGGTTGCCCGCCACGCGCTTGAGCCCGTCGCCCATCAGCGTCATGCCAAAGAGAAACAGCGCGATGCCGCTGCAAAGCGAAATGACATGGGATACGTCCATAGAATCGCCTCCTTCGCAATGATAGTATACTACATTCAGGCAGAATCCGCAGCCGGTATCATGTTAAATCTACATTAAATCTTATCATAGTCTCTGTTACTTCCGGAAAAGCTATGGTATATTGGAACTGCCGCCCGGCGTCTATCTGAGGCGGCGAGAAGCGTTGAATACGGGATTCGGGGGAAAAAACGCATGACGAAAAAGATTTTTGTTTATTCCTTTCTGGTCGGCGCGCTGACGCTGCTGCTCACCACGGGCCTGTTTTTTGGGCTGCAGTACCGCCAGAACCTGGACGAGGCTTCCAACGCGCTGCGGCAGGAAACGTATTATGTGGCCCATGGCGTTGAACAAAGCGGGCTGGATTATCTGGCCGGCCTGGAATGCGACAGGCGCGTCGTCTGGATGGCTTCGGACGGGAGCGTTCTGTATGCAAGTCCATCCGATGATCTGTCGGATGTATCCGGGCAAGCCGAGATGCGGGATGCCCTCGCGGACGGCACGGGCCAGGCGTCCCGAAAGCCTGATGGTGAAAACCTGACGTATGTTTACTGCGCCATTCGGTTGGAAGACGGCTCCATTCTGCGTCTCTCCATGCCGCTTCCTCCGGTGCAGGTGGCGCTCGTCACGGTCAGCCCTGTGCTTTGGGCGTTCGTTCTGGTGCTTACGTTCTCAGGGGTGATGTCCTTCCGCGCGGCGAAACAGATCGTACGCCCCATTAACGAATTGGATCTGGATCACCCGGAACGGAGCAAGGTATATGCCGAGCTTTCTCCGCTGATCGAAAGTCTCCAGGAACAGCAGCTGACCATCGACGAACAGATGGAGACCCTGTACCGCAAGCAAAAAGAATTCACTGCCCTGACCGACAGCATGAGCGAAGGATTCCTGCTGCTGGACAAGAGCGGCAAGGTGCTCAGCGCCAACGCCTGCGCCAAGCAGTTGCTGCCGGAGCTGGCCGACGGCGGGGAGGAGCTCTCCAGCGAACAGGCAATCGCCATAGCGGAACAGGCGCTTTCCGGAGAGCATACCGAAACGGATCAGCAGAAAAACGGTCGGAACTGGCGTCTGATCGCAAGCCCCGTGCGTTCCCATGGCAGCGTCGTTGGCGCGGTGTTGCTTTGGATGGACGTGACCGAGCGCGCCCAGCGGGAGAGGCTGCGGCAGGAATTCTCCGCCAATGTATCCAACGAACTGAAAACGCCGCTGACCTCCATCTCCGATTCTGCGGAACGTATGTCCCAGGGCGGCGTCCCGGAGGACGAGATGCGGGAATTTTCCGCCGGCATCCACCAGGAAGCGCAGCGCCTGATCGCCCTGGTGGAAGATATTATGAAGCTCTCCAATCTGGATAGTAACGAGAGTCTGCCGGACAGCGCGCCGGTGGCGCTTTACGATCTGTGCCAGAACGTGGTGGAAAGCCTTTCGCCGGCGGCCGAAAAGCAGGATGTCCATCTTGCTCTGGAGGGTGAAGCGGCGGAGGTTTCCGGCGTAAGGCAGCTTTTGCACGAAATGGTTTACAATCTCTGCGACAACGCGATCAAATACAACAAGCCCGGCGGCAGCGTCACAGTCACGGTAAAAAAACTGCCGGACGCCGTGCGTCTGTCGGTTTCGGACACCGGCATCGGCATTCCGCAGGCGCAGCAGAGCCGGGTGTTTGAACGCTTCTATCGGGTCGATAAGAGCCACTCCCAGCAAGTGGGCGGCACAGGGCTGGGACTGTCCATCGTCAAGCACGGAGCCCAGCTTCACAACGCCCGCTTGTCCCTCAAAAGCACCCCAGCCGTCGGCACGACCGTTACGCTGGATTTTCCCTGTCCACAGCCCAAATAACGAACGCGTATGATTTTTACGGCGCGCCGCCGGTTTCGTCCAGCCAGGTATTGCGGATATAATAGAGGGCCACGCCGTCCACATCGATGGCGTCGTGCAGGGCATCGTAGGGCCAAAGGGTGATCACGCGGGTCAGATGATCGTTGATCAGGGTGATTTCCGCCCGGCTTTCACCTGAAGGGGTCCAGCCGTCCGGGAGCTTCCCGTCCCCGGCAAGGCTGGCTAAGCGGGAATACCAGGAAAGGAAGGCTTCCGCGTCCATATCCTGATTTTCCCCGGCACGATTTACGGCGCAGTCGTACAGCGTACGGCCGTATTCATCCACGGCGATCTGGTTGTTTTCCGTGATCTGCTCCACCATGCGCACCTGATAGGCGTGGATGATTCCGTTATGCGTAAAACGCACTTCGCTTAAATCGTTCACCAGCAGGTTCACTGGTGTTTGCAGCAGGTAATCCAGGGGCTGAAGCTCCTTCCAGAAGCCCAAAAGGAAATTGCTGGCGGTGAACACCTGCCCCTGCCATTGCACGTAGACTCCGCTTTTGCCGTTTTCGCTGCCGATACGCAGGGTGTAAACCGTTTCCGGCACGGGCACGCTGACTTGTTCCCCCGCCGTGGTTTCCCCGGTGATCACCGTAGGAGCCTGGGTGAGGGTAATGGTGAGGGCGGGAGCGTCCAGCCCGTAATCCTCCAGGTTCAGCTTTTCCGCTTTCCCCAAGCAGGCGGCGAAGCCCATGGCTTCGATTTTTTTCAGCAGCGCGTCTGTGCGCGGGGTGGACAGGGGATAGGAGAAGGGCGCGTCCATTTGCCAGCCGGAAGGCGTATAATGCAGGGTCCATTCTATCTGCCCGGTGATCTCAATGCTGTCCAGCAGGGAACCGTCCAGGGAGGGCTGGGCAAAATCCCGCAGGGAAGCCATTTCCCGCAGGAAGGGAACACTGTCCGCTTCCAGAATGGTATACAGGGCGTCTGAACCGCTGATCATGCAATAGCGCTGGGGCGTTTCCTGGCTGGGAGCCAGATCGCCCACCCGCAGTTCTTTCTTTTCCCCGTCCGTATAGGTCACGGTGACGCGGGCCAGCGCCGGGTCCAGGCCAAAATCGGACGGCAACAGGTCTCTTGCCTTGCTGAGGCTTTGCAGCACAGTGGTTTCGGCGGGCAGCTCCGTCAGAGATAGCGCCAGATCCTCCAGCATATCAGCGCGCAGCGATTCGTCGGCCTGTCCCAGCAGCGAAAAGGTTCCGCCCTGCCGGACCAGCGGGTAAGCCACCCCATCCCGAGGGGCGATAGCCACGGCGGCAATCTCTTCCATGGGACGGCTGAGCAGCAGCACGGTTTCGCTGCCTGAAACAGGCGGCAACGCCACCGGCAGGGAACGCAGCAGATACACCCCAACCCCCGCCAGTACGGCACAGAATATCAATATCAACAGAACGGTGCGGCCTTTGAAGGGCTGCCGCGTTTTTTTATGGGGCACTTTTTCCATGATTTCTCCAAAATCAAGCCGTTTCGGTGAGGATGCAGGGAGAATAGACGGTTTTCAAGGTTTCATATGCCCTTTGCGCCTGATCGGCGGTTTCGTATGCGCCGAATACCACGGAGCCGGAGCCGGTCATTTGGGCGAAGGCCGCGCCGGATTGGTACAGGGCATCTTTGGCCTGGGCGATTTCGGGCCTGAGGGGGATGGAAGCGCTTTCCAGCACGTTGCCCCCACAAAGGCGCAGAGCTTGTAAATTGCCCGCTTTTAAGGCTTCTATGGCGCTTTCCGTATCCGGCGGCACGACGCCATCGGAAGCGTGATAAGCCGTGAACACTTCCTTGGTGGACAGGGCGGCGCAGGGCTGGAGCAGGATCAGGGGAAAGACGCCGCTTTCTATGGGGGTCAGGATTTCCCCGATGCCCTGGGCGCGCCGGGGCGCGTCGTGGAGGCAGAAAGGAATATCAGCCCCTAACCTTTCGCCGAGCCTGCACAGGGCGGGCAGATCAAGGCCGATGCACCACAGCTTGTTCAGCCCCTTGAGGGCCGCCGCCGCGTCGGCGCTTCCGCCCCCCAGGCCCGCGCCCGTGGGGATGCGCTTGACCAAGTGCAGCCTGGCTCCCCGGGAGATGCCACACAGCGTTTGCAGTGCCTTTGCGGCACGCAGTACCAAATTATCATCCCCGGCGGACAGGCCGTCTATGCCCTCCACAGTCAGGGACAGCCCTTTTGCTTCCTCGATATATAAAGTATCGTGCAGGGCGATGGGCTGCATGAGCATATCCAACAGATGATAACCGTCCTGCCGCTTGCCCGTCACGTTCAGCGTCCAGTTAATCTTCGCTCTTGCCTGAATCTCCATGCTGTCCTCCGGCGCTTTTGCCCTTTTCCAGGGTGATTTCAAATTCAGCCCCGCCCTCGCCGCTGACCAGGCGGATGTGCTGGCCGTGGCGTTCCATGATGCGGTAGCAGATCGCCAAGCCCAGGCCGGTGCCTTTGCCCACGGTGTGGGCTTTGTCGGCTTTATAGAAACGGTCAAAAATGTGCGGCGCGTCCTGGGGCAGGATGCCCGCGCCGGTATCCTTCACCCGCAGGGAAACGTGATCCTTTTCTTCTTTCGTATGGATCGTGATCATTCCCCTTTCCGGGGTGAACTTGATGGCGTTGTCCAAAAGGTTGATGATCACTTGCTGGATCTGATCCGCGTCGGCGTGAACGAAGCAGGGGTCTGTTTCAAACTGCACGTCGATTTCCAATTGCTTGTCGTCGATTTGGGTCATGCGGGAAATGAGCACCCGCCGGGCCAGCTCGTTCACGTCAAAGTCGGTATAGGCTAAACTGGTTTCCTCGTTTTCCATCCGGGACAGGTTCAGCAGACTGCCGATCAGCTTGGATAACCGGTGGGTTTCATCGGTGATCACCTGCAAATACTGGGCGTGCTGCTCCGGGGGAATGGTGCCGTCCAGCATGCCCTGGGCGAAGCCCTGGATGGAGGTGATGGGAGAGCGTAATTCGTGGGACACGTTGGCCACGAAATCCCGGCGGGACTGCTCCAGGCTGGAAAGCTGAGCCGCCATTTGGTTGAACGCCTGGGACAGCTCCTGGATCTCCTTGCCGCCCTCCTCCGGGGCCCGTGCCTGGAAATCGCCCCGCGCCATGCTGCCCGCCGCCTGGGCCATAGCCGCCAGGGGACGGCTCATCTGCCGGGCGATGAAGAACACCACCGCCGCCGCCAGCAGGAACAGGGCCGCCGCTGCCAGGGCCGTCTGCCAGATCAACCCCTGATAGGAGGCGTGCACCGTCTGGGCGGCGGTCTGGATCAGAATAAAGCCCATGACGATGCGCTGATTGGTGAGGGCGTTTTCCTGCACCCAGGGCACCAGCACCGTAAACAGGGGCCCAGCGGCGCTTTGGGTCTGCCGCACCACTTCCTTGCCCTGGAGAGCCTGCTCCATGTAAGCGGAAATTTCATCCGGGTTCAGGGCGTTTTGCAGGGATTCGTCCTGTAAAGTGGATTCGTTGTAATAAACGTATGTTTTCCCGCTGCGGTCTACCACCATGATATAGGCGTTATATTCCTGGTAAATCCGGCGGGATTTCCATTTCATGTATTCCTCCGCCGTACTGCTTGTGCCCAGGATGGAGGAAAAGGAATCGTAGGACTGGCGGCTGGCCAGGTAGGCCATGTCCCGGGCCTGGGTTTTCAGTGCGTTCATGCGGCTGTTTACGGCGCTGTCCCTTAAATTGATATAAGAAAGCGCGGACAGCACGCCCACGCATACCAGGATCACCGCCAAGAACACGATCAGCAGCCGGGAAAACATGCTCAGGCCGCGCATGGGGGAAACCACCTCACCTATTTTTTTTCTGGGGGAAACCATTCTTTGGGGGCCAAAGAATGGTTTCCCCCAGTCCCCCTTCCAAGAAAGCCATAAGGGGCATTGATGTTTTCTGCTCTTGGGAAATAATGGTTTATTCCTTAAGGTAAACAAAACTCATTTTGCTCTGATCGGGTGCCGGATCACGGTTTTCAGCTTTTCGGGGGCTGTTTTCCGGGCGTCGCTCAGATAGATTTCGTGGTGCATCCGGATATCTGATATATCCAGTTCATAGCCCTGGCTTTCCATATAGGCGTGCATTTGCGAAACGGTGGCAGGTTCGTCGTCGTAGGGGCCCAGGTGCATGCACTGGACGCAGAGCCCTTCGTCATAGGCCATGAAGTACGCTTTGGAAAAATCCGTTTTCTTTTTCCGGCCCGCTTCCTCTATGGCCCAGTCAAAATCTGCCCGGGTGACGAAATCGGGCAGACGGATGGCGGAAATCCATTGAAAGCTGTCCTTGCGGGAGTAATCGACGCCCCGCACGCCCTCCTGCCACCAAAAGCCCTCCAAGGGCGGCACCACGTAATCGAAGTATCCCTCGATGCGGTGATCCCCCAGCTTGCTCATTTTGAGGGTGAAGGCCACGCCGTAAAGAAGCTGTATGGCCGCTTTGTATTCCCCGTCCTCCTGGTTGGGGTCGCCCTGGCCGCGCACGGCGATAAAGTTCATGGGCGGCACGGTGACGATGCCGGGCGTATTCTTCGGCAAGTAAAATTCCTTGTATTCTTTTTTATAATCGAAAGCCATGATGTGCTCCTTTATCTATTAACATGCCAATGATGACTTTAGTCCATTTATAAGTGAAAGTATTCGCAAAACTGCAAAACTTTTTTCAGATTTTTGGCTTTCTCGGAAGGGGGCCTGGGGGAAACCGCTCTTTGGCCTCCAAAGAGCGGTTTCCCCCAGCATCTTCTCATTTTACCTCGAACTTATATCCCACGCCCCAAACGGTGCGGATGGTCCAGCCTAAGGCTTCGCTGTCCTGCAATTTTTCCCGCAGGCGCTTGATGTGCACGTCCACGGTGCGGCTGTCGCCGAAGAAATCAAAGCCCCACACCTGTTCCAGCAGCTGCTCCCTGGTGAACACGCGGTTCTGGTGGGCTGCTAAGAAATACAGCACTTCCAGTTCCTTAGGCGGCATTTCCAGCAGCTTGCCCTGGTAGTGGACTTCATACTTTTCCAGGCTGATGGTGAGGCCGGGGAAGGAGAGCGTGTCCTTTTCGCTCTCCCCGGGAGAGGAACGGCGCAGCACGGCTTTCACGCGCGCCACCAGTTCTTTTCCCTCGAAGGGCTTGGTGATGTAATCGTCGGCCCCCAATTCCAGCCCCAGCACCTTATCAAAGGTTTCATCCTTGGCGGAAAGCATGATAATGGGAATGGCACTGATCTGCCGGATGGCGCGGCACACCTGCAATCCGTCCATGCCGGGCAGCATGATGTCCAGCAGCATGAGACTCGGCGGATTCTTCTGGAACGCGGCCACCGCGTCGTCGCCGCGGGTTTCCACGGATACCTCAAAGCCCTCTTTTTCCAGATACAGCTTCACCAACTGGGCGATGTTCGGATCGTCGTCCACCACCATGATGGTCTGCTTGTCCTTCATGTAAATCACCTCCGAGGTCAGCAATTATCTCCTGCGGTTTTAGAGGGAGTTGAGAGTTTAGAGTTGAGAGTTGAGATAATAATATAGTTTGCGTTGTTCGTTTGCTGAATTTGCAGGAAGAAAGCGAAACACAAGATCAATCTCAACTCTCAACTCTCCACTCTCAACTCTAAGTCATTTTAACTCCACCACCGTCACGCCTTCTTCTCCCTCGCCATACTTGCCCCGTCGGTAGGATTTGACGCAGTGGTTGGATTTCAGGTGCTTCTGAATGCCTTCCCGCAGCACGCCGGTGCCCTTACCATGCACGATGGTCACTTCATGGAGCCCGGCCATCATGGCCCCGTCCAAATACTGGTCCACCTCGGCGATGGCTTCATCCAGGGCCATGCCGCGCACGTCGCAGCTCATGCCCACCGTGCGGACCGCCGCGCCGCTTTGCACGGAAACGGTTTGCTTTTTCTTTTGCTGGGGCTCGTTCACCAGGCGGAGCTGGCTCAAATGGGCTTTCAGCTTCATGATGCCCGCCTGCAGCTGCACTTCGCCCTTTGCGTCGGGAAGGCTTAGCACGGTGCCTCTAGTATTCAAGTGGGTGATTTCCACAATGTCGCCCACCTTCACGGTTTTGGGCGGTTCGGCGAAATTGCCGGTGGGGGTTTTCAGCCCTTCGGCCAGGCTGTCGATGCCGTCCTCCAAGCGCTTTTTCAGGGCGTTGACCTCATGATCGGGCGCCGCGCCGCCCGCTTTCTTCATCTTTTTCAGGTCGTATAAAATCTGTTCGGAATCCCGCCGGGCCTTTTCCATGATGCGGCGGGCCTCTTCTTTTGCTTTGCGGTTGGAGGCGTCCTTCTTTTCCTCCATATCCCGGTACAGCTTTTCCGCTTCGTTCCGCAGGCGCACCGTTTCCGCCCGGGCTTCTTCGGCAAGCTGCCGTTCCTTTTCGGCGATCTGGCGGTGGTATTCCGCGTTGGCGATCACGTCCTCAAAGCGGATGGTATCGTGAGAAAGCAGGTCCTTGGCTTCCTCGATCAGGTATTCCGGAAGGCCCAGACGGCGTGAAATCTCAAAGGCGTTGCTTTTGCCCGGCACGCCGATGGACAGGCGGTAGGTGGGCCGCAGGGTGGCCACGTCAAATTCCACGCTGGCGTTTTCCACGCCCTTAGTGGAAAGGGCGTAGGCTTTCAGCTCGCTGTAGTGGGTGGTAGCCGCCGTGCGGGTCTTGATTTTGAGCAGAGCGTTCAAAATCACCTGGGCCAGAGCCGCGCCTTCGGTGGGGTCGGTGCCCGCGCCCAGCTCGTCAAAAAGGGCCAGGTCGCGCGGGGTCACCGCATTCATGATGCTGACGATGTTGGTCATATGGCTGGAGAAGGTGGACAGGCTCTGCTCGATGCTCTGCTCGTCGCCGATATCGGCGTACACCTCTTCAAAGGTGGAAAGCTCCGTGCCCATGGCACCGGGGATATGCAGGCCGCTTTGGGCCATGAGGGTCATCAGGCCCAGGGTTTTCAGCGTCACCGTTTTACCGCCGGTGTTGGGGCCGGTAATGATGAGGGAGGTAAACTCCTCGCCCAGCCACAGGGAGCATGGCACCACCGTATCACGGGAAATGAGGGGATGGCGCACCCGAACCAGGTTGATTTTGCCTTCCTCGTTCATCTTGGGCCGCACACAGTCCATTTCACGGGAAAGCATGCCCTTGGCGAAGATGAAATCCAGATTGGCAAGGATGGCCAAATTCTGGGAAATGAGGCCCGCGCCGTCGGCCACCTGCTGGGACAGGGCGGCCAGGATGCGCTCGATCTCGGCCCGCTCCTTCATATGCCATTCCTTTAACTCGTTGCCTTATTCCACCACGGCCAGGGGCTCGATGAACAGAGTGGCCCCAGTGGCGGACTGATCGTGCACCAGACCGGGCACATCGCCCCGGTGCTCAGCCTTCACGGGCAGCACATAGCGGCCGTTGCGCACAGTGACGATGGATTCCATCAGATACTTGGAATAGCTGTTCCCATGGGCCATGCTGTTCAGCTTTTCCCGGATGCGGTCATTGGCCTGGCGGATATGCCGCCGGATGTCCAGCAGGGCGGGAGAGGCGTGGTCGGAAATCTCGTCCTCGCTTAAAATGGCCTCTGTGATATCCGTTTCCAGCTGCCGAAGGGGCTGGAGCCGGGAAGCCATAGAGGTAATGAGGGGCGTGTTTTCCTTTTCCGTCACCAGGGCGTTTCGGGCGGCCCGGGCGGCCCGCAGGGTTTCCGCCACGGAAAGAAGCGCCTTTTGCGACAGGGTGGAGCCCTTTTCCGCCAGGGACAGATATTCGGTGACATCGTTAAAGGAGATCAGCGGGTTGCCGCCCACATAGGCCAGGGTAGCCACCGCTTCCTCCGTTTCGTCCAAAGCGCGGTTGACCTCCGCAAAATCGGAAAGCGGGACCAGCGTCTGGCACTTTTCCTTGCCCGGATCGGATAGGGCATAAGCGGCCAGCATATCCCTTATTTTGGTAAATTCAAGCACCCGCAAGGCGCGTTCGTTCATATCGTTCTCCTCCCAAGGTCAGTATACAGGAAAAATGAAAAACATTGCAAGAAAGTGTGCGAAAGGTTTATAGAATGTTTGCGGTTCGTTCACAAAACGCCGTCCGCAAAGCGGCCAAGCGTGCTTTTGATCTCCAACGGTGACGGCGTATCGCCCCGCCGGAGGGCGGCGAAATGGGCGGTGATCCTGATCTGTTCTTCCTTTGGCTCGTCGGAGAATGTCAGCAGCCAGGAAAAATCCTCCATGCCCTGCAAGCGCCCCGATAAGTGCAGGGGCTTATCTCCCATCAGTTCGATCTGACAGCCCTCGGGCAGGCGAAGGGGACGCAGGGGATAGGCAGCCCCCATCCGGTCGGTGAGACTGGTGCCCATTGCGCCCTTTCCCTGGCGGCACAGCTCGCACGATTCGCGGCCTGTTTGCAGGCCCATTTTTGTGCGCATGGGGCAATGGTTCAGCACCATCAGCCGGGCGCGGCCGTACACGGGCAGGATCAATTCGCAGATATCCAGGGGCAGATCAAGGATTTCACTTCGGCACAGTTCCCGGCTCAGCGTGACGCTTTTGCAGCCCAAGCGAGACAGCATTTTGATGCTTTCGCTGTTCATCACCGGCACGCCCTCCCCGGCCATATCCCCGGAGGTAAGCTGATTGGGGCTGGACAGACACAGCGGGATGTTTCTTTCCTCCGCCCAGGCTTTGAGTTTCTGGAAAGTTTCTTCCCCGCATTGAGAGGGCAGACACAGCCGCGTTTTTTCCGGCCAATGCGCAAAGACGGGCAGAAGATACGGTTCCCGGAAATCCTGGGGCAGATACAGGATACCCTCCGCCCCCGCTTGCAGCAGGGAGGGAATGATTTCAAAATCGGAGGTTTTCACGATCAGCCGGGGGGCGGGAAGATCCCGCTTCGGCATATCAAACTTCGCCGCGGTCGAAATGTCCCGGGGCTGGGCGGCGATGCGGGCTTCGGCCAGTTTATCCAGCGCTTCCCGGCGCAGGGCGTTCAGGGCGGAGGCGGGCACGAAAGCCCCCGCCGTTTTCGTGGTCAGCTCCCGCAGGATAAAAGGCGTGCCCCCGGTCTTGCTCAAAGCGTTTTGAGAATTCTCTTTGTCCAAAGCCTTTTTCTGGGCAGGGGGACAAATATCGCCCGTTACGGTGACGGCGCTTTCCCCGTCCGTGACCCGCAGGGAAATTTCTTTGCCCGGATAGGCCGTCAGCAGCGCGTCAAAGGGGATGGGCAGGGCCGCGTTCAGCGCTTCGCCCTCATAGGTTTTCCGGGCGGCGGAAAGCTGACTTTCGTCCTCCGTGCGGCGGACGGCTTCACCGACGCGCACATCATCCCGCAAACGCAGAACGGCAATCTGTCCGGCGGGGACCTCCGGGCCGGAATAGCGCAGTTCCTGCCTGCCGATTTCCAGACCGTCCCCATTGTGCAGGGGTTTCGCCAGCGGCACGTCTGCCAATAACGCCCCGCCTTTTTGATACACTTTTTTTACTTTCCCGATGGTTACGCCGATGGGCGTTACCCGGGCGGGATCGATGATGGCGGCGTCCCTCTCTTTGCCTGGATAGCCCAGGGTAAAGCCGCCCCGGGAAAAAATCTGGGTCAGGCTTTCCTTTTCTTTTTCATCCACTGGGGCGAAACGGCCCTCCAAAATGCCGTCCAAAGCGCTGCGGTATACCCGCGTCACCACGGCCACGTATTCAGGACGCTTCAGCCGCCCTTCGATTTTGAAGGAGTACACCCCAGCGTCTGCCAGGGCTTGCAGCTCGTCCCGCGCGCATAAATCGCGGGGAGAAAGCCATGCCCTGGTCACGCCCTGATAGGTATAGGGCAGGCGGCAGGGCAGGGCGCACCGGCCACGGTTGCCGCTTCGTCCCCCGATCATGGAGGAAAACAGGCATTGGCCGGAGCATGAGACGCACAGGGCCCCATGGCAGAAGGCTTCGATCTCCATGCCCGTTTGGGCGGCAAGCCGGATTTCGTTCAAATCGCATTCCCTGGCCAGCACCGCCCGTTTCGCCCCAAGGCTTTGCAGCAGCCTTGCCCCGGAAGCGTTGTGCAGGGCCATTTGGGTACTGGCGTGAATGGGCAGTTCAGGAAATTCCTCCCGGCAGATTTTTACCAGTCCCAGGTCCTGGAGCAGCACGGCGTCCGCGCCTAAAGACGACAACAAGGAAAGAGTGCGCCGGACGTCGTCCAGTTCTCTTTCCTTGATCAGGATATTTACGGTGACATAGATTTTTTTCCGGTGCAGGTGGGCAAGCCGCAGGGCCTGACGGAGGGAATCTTCATCAAAGCCTGCCGAAGACCTGGCCCCGAAGGCCGCCGCGCCCAAATACACCGCATCCGCGCCGTTTGCCAGCGCAGCTTTCAGCGCATCCACGCCGCCCGCGGGGGCAAGCAGTTCCAAATCATGTACTGGCATGCTTCAATTCCTGCAGTTCCTGCCGCGCCTGGAGCAATTCCCGGCGCAGGCGGGTGTTGTCATCCTGAGCGGTGAGCAATTCGTCCGCCACCGTCATGCCGGCGATCACGGCGGCGCTTTCCCGATTCACAAAGCCCGCCGACGCCGTTTCTGCGATTTTCCGGTCGATATATACGGCCACCCGGCGCACGTGATCCGGCGCGTCGGAGCTGATGATGGTGTAGTCCCGCCCCGCGATGCGCAGGGTATACCGGCGCTCAATGCCTTTATTCAGGATCATAATTGATTGAAGGGATAGTAATTTCCCTTCAGGTCCACCCGGATAGATGCGATGCGCTGAGGTTCCAGCGGCTTATCCCGCATGTCCCGTGGAGCGTTCACGATTTTTTCCGCGTTTTCCATGCCTTCCAGCACTTTGCCGAAAGCGGCGTAGGCGCCGTCCAGGTGGGGTGAATCGCTGGTCATGATAAAGAACTGGCTGCCCGCGGAATCGGGGTTCATGGCCCGTGCCATGCTCAATACGCCATAGGTATGCTTGATGGGGTTTTCTACCCCGTTTTGGGCAAATTCGCCCTTGATGGAATAGCCGGGGCCCCCGATGCCGGTACCCTTGGGGCAGCCGCCCTGGATCATAAAGCCGGGGATCACCCGATGGAAAATCAGCCCGTCATAAAAACCGCTGTTGGCCAAAGACGCGAAATTGCCTACCGATTGGGGCGCGTATTCAGGGTACAGCTCGCCTTTTATTTCACCGCCGTTTTCCAGTGTAATCACAAACGTGGGATGCTGGGATTCGCTCATGACTTATTCCTCCATTTCAAAGCCGGAAATGCAAGCGCTTCTTGCAATATGCATCATACCCTCTTTTGGCCAAAATGTCAAATGCGGCTGCATGTTTTGCGTGAAAAAATCAGAGAAAATCAACCTTTACAAAGGCGAGAGGCAACCGACGCGGAATACAGATCAATAGAACGCTGTTTCTGAAATGAAGTTGCATTTGGAAGCATGATGCGTTATAATGAAATCGCAGTTCATGAATGGTGAAAGGCGGTTGAAAAATGACCTCGGAGGGAAAAAAGGGACAGCCATCGATTGGGAATGCGGCATGGAAAGAAATCAGCAAGAACTTTGGTACAATTGCCGCAGTAGCTGCTGTAACCGTGGCGCTGAGGGTCGCGTCGTTTCTTCCTATGCTTTTATGCGTTGATTTCGGGGGTAAATTGCCCACATGGACCGGCCTGATCGTGGCGTTGGCCTTGTATATCGCGGTGGTGATCCCCATGCGTTTCTGGGGCAGAGAAAAGATGCGCCGCCTGTTTTATACCCGGCATGTGAATCACCGCCATGAAGACGCATATAGAAAATGGCTGAAAACCGGACTGCTGCGTTATCTCCGAGGTATCCTCTGGGGAGTTCCTTTCCTGGCGGGCACGGTGTATTTTACGGTGTATTATCATAAACTGGACGCCAAAACCTTCTGGATGCCGGTACGTTCTCTGGCGGTGCTTGCAGGCCAGGAACCCAATCTTGGCACAGGCTTGCTGATCGCACTGATTTTAATGACAGTGTTTGGCCTGCTGTTCGCTTATGGATGGTGGCGTGATCTGCCTGTTGAATATCTGCCTGTGCGTTCTATGGAAACAGACAGAATCCTGCATTGGAGCCGCCGGATACGGAAAAAGTATGGAAGAGCAATACTGAAAAACACCCTGGTGAATTTTCTCATCAGCCTTCCTTTCTGGATCGGCGTGGCGCTGGTTCTGGTGCCTTATGTGCGCGCCAGTGTTGTTTTTTCCATGAGTACGGATCTGGTGGTGAGCCAATCGCTGCGCCTGCTGCGCTCCCCTCTGCCAGCGGGAACGCTGTTGATACTTGGCGGGGTGGCGCTGGTGCTGTACGTACCTTTCTGGATTCTTCGGAAAACCCGCAACGCGGCTCTGATAGGCATGCTCATGGAGGAAAGCGAGCACAGCAGCCGTCCCTCTATACAAATGAGCGAAGAAAACGTCCCAACCCCAGCAACCGCAAAGAAAATGGATCTCATTGCCGGCATGGGAAGCGGTGAAAAGGAAGAAACGCCGCTGCCCGATCAGGATGACACGCTGGAAGAAACACCGCCTGTTCAAACAAGTGAGAATGATGATTCTGCCCAAGATGCCGTTCAGTTAGCTCAGGACGACACACGCTTGGCCCAGGAGTCAGCGAAGAAAAAGCAGGAATGATCATGAGGTTGGATAAACTGCTGTCTCGTTTGGGCGAAGCATCCCGTTCCGGCTGCCGGGAGCTCCTGCGGGCTGGACGGGTAAAAGTAAATGGGGAAACGGTGCGCTCCGGCGCATTTGATCTGCCGGATGGGGCGCATGTGACGCTGGATGGCCAGGCGCTGGACTGCCGCATGGAACGCCATTTGATGATGAATAAACCCGCCGGGGTGCTCACCGCTCGGGAGGACGCCCGTCAGCAAACGGTGATGGACCTGCTGCCGAAAGTATACAGTTCCCTGGGCTGCATGCCCGTGGGACGCCTGGACAAAGATACCACCGGCCTGCTGCTTTTGACCACGGATGGAGAACTGGCTCACCGGCTGATTTCTCCCGCCCGGCATGTGGACAAAGTGTACGAGGCGCAGGTGAAGGGCACGCTCGAACAAGGGGACATCGCCGCGTTTGCCGTGGGCATAGCGTTCAAAGATTTTACCGCCCTTCCCGCAGAATTGGAAATCCTATCCCCGGACACGGGGCGCGTGACCGTGCAGGAAGGGAAATTCCATCAGGTCAAGCGCATGTTCCAGGCAGTGGGTAAGCCGGTAAAGCAATTACGCCGCCTGCGCTTCGGTCCGCTTTTGCTGGATGAAACGCTGACGCCCGGCCAGTATCGGGAATTGAAGGAAGAGGAAATCGCCGCACTATACGCGGCGGCGGGGATCAAGCATGAATGATCATTATTTTACCGCGTCGCCTGGCAGCGAGCATCGATACGTGGAAACGGAATACGTCTACCGGGGCGAAAAACTGCGGTTTCTGACGGACGCGGGGGTTTTTTCCCGGGGAGAAGTGGATTTCGGCACCGACGTGCTGCTGCGTTCTATTCCGGAGGGTATGGCGGGCCGGGCGCTGGATCTGGGCTGCGGCTGGGGCGCGGTGGGCGTGTGCGTGGGAAAAAAGTATCCCGCCTGCTCTCTGGTCATGAGCGACGTAAACGAACGGGCGGTGGAACTGGCCCGAAAAAACGCGGAGGCAAACAATGTTCGGGCGGAAATGGTGCTGAGCGACGGCTTGGATAATATAGACGGCCCTTTCGATTATATCTTCACCAATCCCCCCATCCGGGCCGGAAAGCAAGTGATCTACCGCCTGTTCGCCCAGAGTGCCCAGAAGCTGACCAAAAGCGGTGCGCTGTATCTCGTGATCCGCAAACAGCAGGGAGCGGAGTCGGCGCTGAAATACCTGAAAACAATATTTGAGAATGTGGAGACAGCGGAAAAAAGCGGCGGGTTTTGGGTGATCCGCTGTCAGGGAGGAACACAGCATGAAGTTTGACGAGGCATTTTTTGAACAGCCCTTGGACCGGCGGAATACGGACTGCGAAAAATGGGACGACCGGAACGTAATAGACCCGGACGGCATTCCGCTTTGGGTGGCGGACATGGATTTTCCCTGCGCGCCTGCCATTGTAAATGCCCTGCAGGAGAGGGCGAAGCATCCTTGCTTCGGCTATTCCATCGAGAATCCCGCGGATAATGAAGCGCTGATCGGTTACTGGCAGCGCCGTCACGGGGTCATGTTCCGGGATGAAGATATCCAAATGCTTCCCTGCGTGGTCACGGGGCTGAAAGCCTGCGTCCGGGCGTTTACCCAGCCTGGGGACAGCGTGGCCATCGTGACGCCGGTATACGGCCCCTTCTATGGTTCCATCCGGAGCAACGGGCGGACGGTAAAGGCGGTTTCCCTGGTTCGGGATGAAAAAACAAGCCGGTACGAACTGGACTTTGGTTCTATGGAAGCGGCGTTGAAAGACGGCGCGAGGCTGATGATGCTGTGCAGCCCCCACAATCCAGTGTCCAGATTATGGAGCGAAGAAGAACTGACTCGCCTCTGCCATCTGGCGGAACAATACGACGTGCCCATCGTGTGCGATGAGATCCACGCGGATTTCGTGTATAAGCTGGGAAAATTTGTTTCGATCCTCAGTATCCCGGAGGGGAGAAAGCGGGCGGTGATGCTTTGCTCCGCAAGCAAAACCTTTAACGTGGCGGGCCTGCAGCAAGCAGCGCTGGTGTGCACGAACCCAGATATGCTGGATAAGCTCAAGCGAGACATGAACGCGGCGGGCGTTATGAGCGGCAACACCTTTGCCCTGATCGCGGCCCGAACGGCGTATACAGCGTGCGACGATTGGCTGGACGGGCTCGTGGATTATCTGGACGGCAGCCGGAAGCTGCTTGCGGAATTGATCGCAGATCGCCTGCCCAAAGCGAAAATGAGCCCCATCGAGGCTACGTACCTGGCTTGGCTGGACCTGAAAGCCTATGGACGTACCTGCGAAGAAATAGCGCGGAAATGCCGGAAAGCGAAGGTTGCCCTCACGGGCGGCACGTTTTTCGGGGAAGAGGGCGAGGGCTTCATGCGCGTAAATTTTGCCTGTCCCCGCGTACAACTGACCGAGGGAATCAAACGTTTACAAGCTGCATTGGAGGATGATGATTAAACCATGGATCGAATGGAAGAATTGCTGCTGCAATACCGGGAAGAAATGATGGAAACCGTGCAAAAATGGGTGCGCATCCCCAGCGTCAAGGGCGAACCGGCTCCCGGCGCGCCTTTTGGGCTGGAAGCCCGCAAAGCCCTGGACGCCGCCATGGCGGACTGCGAAAAGTTCGGCCTGAAAACCCAGATTTTTGACGGCTACGCCGGTCACGCCGATTTGGGCGAAGGAAATACTCGGGACGCGCTGGCTATCCTGGCCCACCTGGACGTGGTGCCCGTGGGCGACGGCTGGACGAAGGAGCCCTTCGGCGGCGAGCGCGCGGACGGGAAAATCTACGGCCGCGGCACCAGCGACGACAAGGGTCCGGCGGTGGCCGCCCTGTACGCCATGCGGGCGGTGAAGGAAGCGGGCATTCCCCTGCGCCGCAAGGTGCGCCTGATTCTGGGCTGCGACGAGGAATGCGGCTCCTCCGACATGGCTTATTATAAAAAAGCGACGGAAATGCCCCGTTCCGGCTTCAGCCCGGACGCGGATTACCCAGTGATCAACATTGAAAAGGGCGGCTCCCACGTGCGATTCGTGGGCGATCTTTCCCCGGAGGGCCTGCAGGTGCTGTCCATGCAGGTGGGGGAAAGGACCAACGTGATCCCCGGCTTCGCCTCCGCGCTGGTGGAGGGGGATGAGGAACTGGCCGCGAAGGCCGAGGAAGCGGGCAAAAAACTGGGCTTCCCCGTGAAGGCCACCGTGGGCAACGGCGCGGTGATCCTGGAAACCACGGGCCTCACCGGCCACGCCGCGTTCCCCTCTCACGGGAAAAACGCCATCGGACAGATGCTGCTGCTGTTCAAAGCACTGGGGGCGCAGGGCGCACTGCTGGAGCTGGCGGACAGCGTGGGCATGACCTATAACGGGGAAAATCTCGGCATCGCCATGCGGGACGACGTGTCCGGCGAGCTGACCGGCAGCCTGGACATCATCCGCATCGAAAACGGCAAGGTGGAAGCAATCATGGACGTGCGCTATCCCGTGCTGTTCCATCCGGGCCGCATGTACGAACTGCTGAATCAGCGCCTCCAGTACCTGCGGGCGGAGGACGACGGTACCCGGCCGCCGCACTTCGTCAGCGATAAGACCGAGCTGGTGCAGGAGCTGCTGGAAGCCTATCATGAGGTGACCGGCGGCGAAAAGCGCACCATCGCCATCGGCGGCGGCACCTACGCCCAGTCCATGGAGGAGGGCGTGGCCTTCGGTGCGCTGTTCCCCGGCGAAACGGAAATGGCCCATCAAGCCGACGAATACATCACGGAAGAATCCCTGTTCCAGAACGCGAGAATTTTTGCCCGCGCCATCGTCCGGCTGGCGGGAAAGAAAAGTGAGGAATGAAAAATGGCCACCACTGAAATCATCACCTGCATCAACTGCCCCGTAGGCTGCCGCATGGAAGTGACCCATGAGGGTGAAACCGTGCTGTCCGTCAAGGGCAATACCTGCAAGCGGGGCGATACCTACGCCCGCCAGGAATGCGTGGCCCCCCTGCGCATGGTCACCGCCGTGGCCCCCGTGCAGGACCGGGACATGCCCATAAGCCTCAAAACCCGCACCCCCATCCCAAAGAAAAGCATCGACGACTGCATGCGCGCCATCATGGCAAAGCCCTTTACCGCGCCCATCGCCGCCGGGGACGTGCTGATCCCCGACGTGTGCGGGACCGGCGTGGACGTGATCGCCACCAAGAGTGTGGAATAAAGCAACAGACATACTGCTTTTAAGATAGAGTTGAGAGCGGAGAGTTGAGAGTTAAGAGTTGAGAGTTAAGAGTTGAGAGTTGAGATTATATGGTCGATCAAATATGTTTCTCCCACATGAAACACTATATCATCTCAACTCTCCGCTCTCAACTCTCAAATCTAACTTAAAGCGTCCAAAAAGGAGGACAGGAAAATGCCCATCGCACCGATTCTGATGACTCCCGCTTATCGCTGGGGCGCGGCTACGCCCTGGGGCGGTGAAGGACTGCGCAGCATGTTCCGCAAGGACATCCCCGGCGAACATACGGGGGAAGCGCTGGAAGTCAGCGCCATTCCAGGCCTGGAAAGCCGGGACCCGGCGGGAAACACCCTGACAGAGCTGATCGAAAAATATGGGGAAAGGCTGACGGGCAAGGGCTTTGCCCATCCTTTCCCGCTGCTCTTGAAACTCCTGGACGCCAAGGACACCTTGAGCGTGCAGGTGCATCCCGACGACGATTACGCCGCCAAAGCGGAAGGAAAGTTAGGCAAAACCGAGGCCTGGCATATCCTGTTCGCCGCGCCAGGATCCGAATTGGTGTACGGCGTGAAAGCGGGCACGGATAAGGAAAGCCTGCTGAAAGCCTCCCAGGAAGGGGCGGCGGTGGAAAAGCTGCTGCGCCGGGTGAAGGTGCATGCCGGGGAAACCTACTATATCCCCGCCGGGATGGTGCACGCCATCGGCGCGGGCATCGTGCTGTACGAGATTCAGCAGAGCAGCGACGTGACCTACCGCTTCTACGATTGGGAGCGGAAGGACAAAAACGGCAACAAGCGGGAACTGCACATCCAAAAAGCCGTGGACGTGACGGATGTGAACGCCCAGTTGGACGCCGCCGCCGAAACGGAACTGGAAAAGGGCCGGTTCCGGCTGCTGAATGAAAAGTATTTCGGCCTGGACCGTTTTCAGGATTTTGAAGGCGTTCTGCCTGCCGATCCCCGCCGGTTTTCGTTCTTTACGGCGCTCAAAGAATGCCGCCTGGAATGGGCAGATAGCAGCCTGCGCGTCCCCGCCGGACACACCGCCCTGTTGCCCGCCGACGGGTATGATTTGACTTTGTCCGCCCCCGGCGCGCTGATGGCTTATCCTACAGTATGATGAAATACTGACAAAACCGTAAAAATTATAAATCCTGATTCATTCGGCCTTCGCTTGCTTCTGCTGCCGGATCAGACGCCACCGCTGGCGGGTGGCGGCCCCGCCCCGCAGATGGCGCACGGCGTGGTGATAATTGAGGATTTCCCGCACCTCCGCGTACAAGCCGGGATGAATAGCCCGAAGCCTTTCATGCACGTCCTTATGCACGGAACTCTTGCTCATGCCAAAGCGCTCGGCAGCCTGGCGCACCGTGGCTCCCGTGCGCGCGATATACCGTCCCAGCCGCATGCAGCGGTCCTGAATCTCCTGCCGCATGGTCCCCGCCTCCCTTCGGAACAGGGTATGCAGCGGAAGAAAAGAAAAGAACGAACCCGAAGATTCGTTCTTTAGCGATATGGAATTTGAGGGCCGTTACCGGTATTATTGCTCGGCAGCCTGGTCCGCGCAGCTCCAATAGACTTGGTTGGGCTCCAGGGGCACGCCGTAGTGATCGAACAGTTCATCCACCGTGACGCACAGGAAATTTTTGTTTTCCAGTTCCTTCAGGATCATCTCCGAATACTCGGCGGATAAGGGGTTCAGATCGTGCATCAGCACCACGTCGCCATCCCTGGCGCCGTAAATCACCCTGCCCGCTATCTGATCCACGTTATTGCTATCCGCGTCGGAAGAAATAAGGCTCCAATGGATCACGGGCAGGCCGACACCGGCTTTTGTGAAAGCTTCGGAGTGGCCGCCGGGGGCCCGCATATAAGCGGGGCGGACGCCCACGATGGCGTCCATCAGCGTGTCAAACTGCTTTTTCCACCGGCTCACGCTTTCGTTATTGATCCCGGTGTAGGTATGCACGTAATTGTGGCTGGCCATGGCGTATCCCGCGTCCTGCTGGCGGCACATGATGTCGTGGTTGTTATCCATCATGGTGCCCACGATAAAGAAGGTGGCATTGGCCCCGTACTTTTGCAGGCAGCGGACCAGATTGTTGGTGGTGCCCCGCGCCCCGCCGTCGTCATAAGTGAGGGCGATCATTTTATAGCGGCTGTTGTCCGTGATTTCCTGTCCCTTTTCATTCATCAGAGGCCGCAGGGCGGAATAGTACAGCTTCACGTGCATCAGGATGTTTTTTCCGGGGTACAGGGCATCGGCCCGGTAAAGCAATTCCAGCTTGGCGGGGGTCAGGGTAAAGGCGGCGTTCTCCAGCGCTTCCCGGGTGCATAGAGACTCCAGGGCGGCAGGATCGGGCGATTCGGTGATGAAATAGTCCGTCAGTTGGCTCCTGACTTCCTGGGCCATGAGTTCCCAGGCAGCACTGCCCTCGTCAAACAAATCCGTCAGCGTAAGGCGGCTGCCGGAAACCATATCGTAGACCCTTGCATCGAAATCCACATAGGTCTGTTCCTTATTGAAAGCGATATGGGCGATGGTAAGAAAACTCATCCATTGGCTGCCTGTGCGGAAAACCGTTGACCCAACATCCAAGTAGGAAATCGGATCGACTTTTCCTTCGGGCAGGAAGGGACGTGCCCTTTCCGTCATGCTGTCGATCAAGGCGCGCTGGTCCGTATTGACCGTTTCATTGGCCGTTTCGGGATAGGTGCGCAGGATATACTGTTTGTCCCGTATATACTCTCGGTCCATCGTTTTTTGGGTAAAGCGCAGCACATCCGGGATCGAGACCCTTTCCGCAGCGGCGGGATATACGCCCGCCAGCAGCAGCAAGGCGGCGCATAAAGCTGCCAGTCGTTTCATCGAAAGTACTCCTTATCAGAAAAGAAATAATACAGCCGCGGCGGAATCTCATCCCCCGCGGCCGAAAAGCGCCGCCATGCTCCGCGGCTTGGATCAAATCTGCTTCAAAGTATCACGCACATGGTTGATCACAGCCTTGTAACTGCTGTTGAAATACCCGTCGGGGCAGGAAAGGTGCACCATGATCACCTGATGGCCGTCCAGCAGGGCCATCATCACCCGGCCGTAAATGGCGGTACCGTCGTAGTACTGGCCCTCGTAATCGTTGTAGTAGCCATCCTTTTTCAGTAGCTGGCGGGTGGCGATTTCTTTGGTGCTCCATTTGGCGAAATTGTACTGGCCTATCTCCTTGAGGGTATTGCGCAGTTCGTCGCGCAGATCAGCGAGCTTGAAGGTGGAGGCTACGCTGTACACACGAATCGTGATATAGGCGTTGTAACCGTCCAGCGCGGTTTGGTTGATCAGGGTTATCGCGTCGTCGGCGGAGGCATCGATCCCCCAGCCCACAGGCGCTTCAAAGCTCAGGCGCAGCTTGTCCGCGGTAACAGCGCCGTAGCTGAAGGTCAGCGTAGGCTTGGGCGTGGGGGTGGGCATATCGATGGGGTCCAGGGGAATGGGCGTAGTCCCGGCATACAGTGAACGGCCGTAATCGTTATAGGCCGCGCCGTATACGCTGTAGCTGCCGTTGTCTTCCTCCGAGGCGGGATCGTATCCCTCCGGCAGGGAGAAGGAAGCGGAAGGGGCGTCCGTGGGCAGGGCCATGGGATCAGTCTGCAGAGTGCCCGCCAGCGCGGGGTTGACCGGTACGCTGCCCATCAGCAGCATCAGCACCAAAAGCAAACTCAGCTTTTTCATGGAAAAGAAACCTCCTTGGATCAGCATCGCTTTCCTGGCAGGGGAATGCGGGAAGAAACGATATCTTTATACTATTGTAACAGTTTCTTCATCTCTCGTCAAGCGTTTTGCTGTCCGCAAGGGTCGTTTTTCGTATAATTTACATTACGCCGCTACCGTTAAACAGGAGGACGGGTCGAAAGGCCCCGGACGGCCATGCCAGGCGGATCCTTCGATGCATCCCAAGATTTTTACGGCAGTCTGCACGCTGGCGCATTGCCGGTGCTTTATTCATAAATACCGGAACCAAAAAACATGTGAAGAAAATGTTAAATTGATAAAACCTTCCTGATCTGTCCGGAAAAACGCTCTTCAATCTCTTTACATTCAGGATGCGATATGCTATACTGTCTCGCGGTGGGGCAACATTCGCCCAGTGGGGCAATGTGCGTCCAAGAAGTGTGAAAGGAGGAAGCTGCCGGTGCTGGATGAAATGACCGTTTTAAGCCGCATCGCGCCGGACCTGATGGCCGACATTGGCCGCCGGGCCCAGGTGCTTTCCTCCATTGAGAGCATGCAGCCTGTAGGCCGCCGGGCCCTGGCCGCGAGGCTTAACCTGCCCGAAAGGGAGGTGCGGGCCGCCGCCGCCGCCCTCAAGGAACAGGGATTGATCACCATGGACGCGGCAGGGATGCAGCTGACCCCCCAATCCATCGAGGTGCTTTCCGGGGCCCACGATTTAAGCCGCGCCATGTTCGGCCTGACCAAGCTGGAACACGCCCTGTCCCAGTTGCTGGGTGTACCCCACGTGGTGGTAGTAGCCGGGAATGCCGATACCGATCCACAGGTGCTCAAGGAGGTGGGCCGGGCCGCCGCCCACCGGGTGCATAAGCTGCTGCAAAGCGGTATGACCCTGGCCGTTACCGGCGGCCGCACCATGAGCGAGCTGGCCCGCGGCATTCAGTCCGCCACCCCCATGAATGTGATGGTGGTGCCTGCCCGGGGCGGCATGGGTTCCTCCGTGGAGACCCAGGCCAACGCCGTGGCAGAGGAAATCGCCCGCAGGATCGGCGGTCATCATCGGGTGATGCATCTGCCCGATTCCCTGGACGCCGCCGCCCTGCAGGAAATGATGAAGCTGCCGGAAGTCAAAGAAACCTTAGAGCTTTTGCAACGCGCCGATCTGGTGGTGCACGGCGTAGGCCGGGCGGACAGTATGGCCCAGCGCCGCCATTTGAGCGTGGAAGCGTTGGAAACGCTGAAAAAACATCGGGCAGTCGGTGAAGCATTCGGCGATTTCTTCGATTTTGACGGCAAAACCGTATTGCAAACCAGCACCGTTTCCCTGGGCATCGGCAAAGCGTACAAGGAAAGCAAAATGGTGGCTGTGGCCGCCGGGGAACGCAAAGCGGAAGCTATTATCGCCGCCTCCCGCCACGAAACCCACGATTCCCTGATCACCGACGAGGCCGCCGCGCAGAAGATCGTAAGTCTGCTGAGCAGGCAAGAGAGCAGATAATGCTCAAAATAGTTTGAAGTGTGGAGAGTGGAGTGTGGAGTTTTATCAAGTGATTTGGATTCATCAATCTTTCCTGAACAATATGGAAATAATGATAACTCCACACTCCACTCTTCAAACTCCACACTGACTATCTGATACCACGGCCCTTCATCAAAGGGCTTTGGCATACAACACCCCAAGTCAATAAATAGGAAAAAGGAGTGTATTCCCATGAGCCTGAACAAGAAAACCATCGAAGACGTAAACGTGCAGGGCAAGAAGGTTCTTTGCCGCGTGGACTTCAACGTACCCATGGACGGCGAACGCATCACCGATGAAAACCGCATCAACGGCGCGCTGCCCACCATCAAGTACCTGCTGAGCAACGGCGCTGCCCTGATCCTGTGCAGCCATATGGGCAAGCCCCACAACGTTTTCAACGACAAGATCAAGCTGAACAAGAAGGAAAAAGCCAAGATCGAAAAACTGCCCGAAGCCGAACAGGCCGAAGCCACCGCCGCCGCCCTGGAAAAGGCGAAGAACGACGTGAAGAAGCTGAGCCTGGCCCCCGTTGCCAAGCGCCTCAGCGAACTGCTGGGCCAGGAAGTGATCATGGCCAACGACGTGATCGGCCCCGACGCCCAGGCCAAGGCCGCCGCCCTCAAGCCCGGCCAGGTGATGGTGCTCCAGAACCTGCGTTTCCACGCCGAAGAAGAAAAGAACGATCCCGAATTCGCCAAGGCCCTGGCTTCCATGGCCGAGCTGTTCGTGAACGACGCTTTCGGCACCGCGCACCGCGCTCATGCCTCCACAGAGGGCGTGACCCATTATCTGCCCGCCGTCTGCGGCTACCTGATCGAAAAAGAACTGCGCATCATGGGCAAGGCGCTCGAAAACGCCGACCGGCCCTTCGTGGCTGTTCTGGGCGGCGCGAAGATCGAAGATAAGCTGAACGTGATCAACAATCTGCTGGAAAAAGTGGATACCCTGATCATCGGCGGCGGCATGGCCTTCACCTTCCTCAAGGCCAAGGGCTATGAAATCGGCCAGTCCCTGCTGGACGCCAGCAAGATCGACTACTGCAACGACATGATGAAGAAAGCCGAAGAAAAAGGCGTGAAGCTGCTTCTGCCCATCGATTCCGTCTGCATTAAGGAATTCCCCAATCCCATTACCACCCCCGTCGAAACCGTGATCGTGGATTCCGATAAGATCCCCGCCGACATGCAGGGCTGCGACATCGGCCCCAAGACCGTGGAACTCTTCGGCGCCGCCATCAAGGCCGCCAAGACCGTGGTTTGGAACGGCCCCATGGGCGTGTTTGAGAATCCCGTCCTGGCCAAGGGCACCCTGGGCGTGGCCCAGGCCATGGCCGACAGCGACGCCGTGACCATTATCGGCGGCGGCGACAGCGCGGCGGCCGTGGAACAGATGGGCCTGGCCCCCAAGATGACCCACATCTCCACCGGCGGCGGCGCTTCCCTGGAATACCTGGAAGGCAAGACCCTGCCCGGCGTCGCGGCGCTGAACGATAAGTAAGGGGACGGAGTTTTGCGAGAAACCTTTCTTTCTCCTGAAAGAAAGGTTTCTCGCGCTCTTCCAAAGAAAGCCTTCAAAGGAGTAGTCCTCTCGATTTTTTAGAGAAACAGAGAGAAGCTCCTTGAGAGGAACGAACAAGAATAATCCCCTATACCTTTCTTGGAAGGGGGGCTGGGGGAAACCATTCTTTGGGTTCCAAAGAATGGTTTCCCCCAGAAAAAAAATAAAGAAAGAGGTGCATTCCCATGCGCAAGCCTATTATTGCCGGTAACTGGAAAATGAACAAAACCCCCGCCGAAGCCAAGGCCCTGGTCGCGGAGCTCAAGCCCCTGGTGAAGGAAGCGAACGCCACTGTCGTGGTATGCGTTCCCGCCGTGGATATCTATGCTGTGAAAGAAGAAATCAAAGGCAGCAACATCCATCTGGGCGCTCAGAACGTGCATTTCAAGGAATCCGGCGCGTACACCGGCGAGCTCTCCGCCGCCATGCTGAAGGAAGCCGGCGTGGAATACGTCATCATCGGCCACAGTGAACGCCGCCAGTATTTCGGCGAGACCGACGCCACCGTGAACCTGCGCACCCTGGCCGCCGTGAAAGCGGGCCTGATCCCCATCATCTGCGTGGGCGAGCGCAAGGAAGAACGGGAAGCGGGCTATACCAACGCCCTGGTGGAATACCAGACCCTGATTGCCCTGAACGGCCTGACCGACAAGGAAATCTCCAAGGTCGTCATCGCTTATGAGCCCGTGTGGGCCATCGGCACCGGCCTCACCGCCACCGACGAACAGGCCAACGAGACCATCGGCGTCATCCGCGCCGCCATCGCCCGGAAGTATGGCAAGCGGACGGCCAACGCTGTGCGCATCCAGTACGGCGGCAGCATGAATCCCAAGAACGTGAAGGGCCTGATGGCGCAGCCCGAAATCGACGGCGGCCTCATCGGCGGCGCTTCCCTGAAAGCCCCGGACTTCTCCCAGGTCGTCAATTACGATAAATAACCGCAAACAAGGCAATAGAGTAGAGGGAGGGCAATAGTCCTCGCCCCTCTCATTGCACCGTACGTACCGGTCAGGTATACGGCGCTACATCGTAACAAGAATTCAAGTATTTCTCAGGTAATAAGCAAGAGGATCGACCAAACCAGG
>JAFXMP010000031.1 GCA_017530275.1 Clostridia bacterium
CGGGAAGCCTTGGCAGCCGAAAAAGCCTACAGCCAAACCCAGGCAAAAGCCTTTACCGAAATGTACGAACAGGCCAGGTACAGTGACCGGGATATTTCCGAGGGCGACGCCGATGCGCTGCGGAAAACCATCAAGGGGTAAACAAAAAGCGCCGCAAGCATACGGCGCTTTTTTGACGGAATCACAGGACCAGTTCCATTTCGAATTTTTGGTACTTGAGCCCGCAGTGCTCATAAAAACGCCGGGCGCTGTCGTTGCCCGCCCATACGTTCAGGGTGATATTATAACAGCCGGAAGCGCGGGCGAAATCCAGTACGAAATCATACATCGCTTTGCCGATATGCTGTCCCCGGTGGGCTTCATCCACGCACAGGTCGTCGATATACAGGGTTTTCACGTCGGTGAGTACGTTATGTCCCACGTGCTGCTTGAAGCAGCAGAAACAATGGCCCATTACTTGTCCATCTTCATCCACGCAGACGAAAACCGGCGTTTTCTCGTTTTGAAAAATCGCTTTTAATTCATCCTCGGTATACTTGGTGGCGGGGCCTTTGAACAGATCGGGCCGGATGGTATGGTGCACCATGTCAACCTGCACCAGCAGGCGCATGATGCCGGGAATATCCCGGTCCTCAGCACGTCGAATCGTGTGCATTCTATTCTTCCTTTTTCAATCGTTTGCACCATGAGAGTACAGAGTACAGAGTTCAGATTTATATAGATGGATGTTTTAGCGCGATAAAAGCAAATCGTTCAGCAAAACACAGACTGTATTATCTGAAATCTGAACTCTGAACTCTGAACTCTGCGCTCCGCTTTACTTCTTCCCGGCTTCCTCCCGCATGTCCAGGAAGGTATCCCGGATGCGGTCGCACAGCGCTTCTACGGTGTCGGTGTTGAAGCCCTGGGCCGCTAAATCGGAAATATCCATGGGCCTGCCGATGTACACATGGTTGAAGCGGAACAGCTTGGGCTTGCTCTGGATATACACAGGCAGGATGGGCACCTTGGCGCGCAGGGCCAGAACGGCGGCGCCGGTTTCCACTTCGCTCATCAGGTCCTCGTGATGGCGGGTGCCCTCCGGGAAAATGCCCAGCACGTAGCCCTCCCGCAGGGTCTTCATACACAGGCGCATGGCCGCCATATCGGAATTGTGGCGATCCACGGTGATCATGTGCAGGCCCTTATTGAGCAGATTGCCGATCCATTTGACCTTCACCAATTCCTTTTTCCCCACGAAGCGAATCTCGTACTTTTTGCAGGGATAGGCAAGGATCAGGGGATCCAAAGCGCTGTTGTGGTTGGACATGGCGATGTAGGGCGCTTTCAGATCAAAGTTTTCTTTGCCGTGATAGCGGACGGGAAAAATGGTGCGGTTGCCGAGAAAAGCCACGATGCGGGCCAGGGAATAAACGAAGGTGCGCTCCTTTTCGGGGCTGACGGGCTTTTTCTCTTTCTGTTCCGCTTTTTCCGGTTTTTTCGGCGTGTTCTTCGTTTCCATGGTCATTTTTTCGCCTCCACAAGGGAAAGAATGGCGCTGACGGTTTCATCGAAGGTGAGGTCGGAGGAATCCACCAGCACCGCGTCCTCCGCCTGCCGGAGGGGGTCGGTTTCCCGGTGCATGTCCTGATAATCCCGTGCGTTGACCTCCTGAAGGATGGCGTCAAAAGGCGTTTCGTCGCCCTTTTCCCGAAGCTGCAGCATGCGGCGCCGGGCCCGGGATTCGGGGGAGGCTGTCAGGTAGATTTTGACCGTGGCGTTTGGCAGCACCACCGTGCCGATGTCCCGGCCGTCCAGCAGCATGGATTGGCCTTTCGCCATTTCCTGCTGGCGGCGCACCAGCATGCGGCGCACGGCGGGATAGCGGGACACGGAGGACGCCGCCTGGCCCACCTCCTGGGCGCGGATGCGGGTGCTCACGTCCTGGCCGTTGAGCAGGGTGCGCTGAGCGCCGTCCTCATACCGCACGTCCACCAAGGCTTTGCCTTCCTCGCAGAGGGCGCAAACGGTTTCCTGATCCTTGGGATCGACGCCGCTGTCCAGCATGCACAGGCCCACGGCCCGGTACATGGCCCCGGTGTCCAGATGCAGGATGCCTAAGCGCTGCGCCACCACATCCGAAATGGTGGATTTGCCTGCGCCCACGGGCCCGTCGATGGCGATGGTCAAAGGCAATGTAAACCCGCCTTTCATCATAAAGTGATAAGGTTAAAAGAGTTGAGAGTTGAGATTTTTTTACTCTGTGAACGATGATTGCCGAGTATATCTCATTATCAAATCAATCTATACTCTCAACTCTCCGCTCTCAACTCTTTATTGCTCACAGGATATACCGCCGCATATCCATTTCTTTTGCGGTTTTAAGGTGTTCCTTCACATAGTCGGCGGTGATGGTCAGGTACACGTCGGGCATATTGTCGCCGCCAGCGTTGAAGGATACGTCCTCCAATAGTTCCTCAAACACGGCGTGGAGGCGGCGGGCGCCGATGTCCTCGCCTGTTTCGTTGGAGAGCATGGCAATGCGGGCGATTTCGTTGAGCGCGTCCTCGTCAAAGGTCAGGTGTACCTTATCCACCTCCAGCAGAGCGGAATACTGCCGGGTGATGGCGTTATCTGTTTTCGTCAGGATGGCGACGAAATCCTCCTGGGTCAGGGATTTTAAGTTGACGTGCACCGGGAAGCGGCCCTGGAGCTCGGGGATCAGGTCGCTGACTTTCGCCACGTGGAACGCGCCCGCGCCGATGAACAGCATGAAATCGGTGCGCACGGGGCCGTATTTGGTGTTCACCGTGGACCCTTCCACGATGGGCAGGATATCCCGCTGCACGCCTTCCCGGCTCACGTCCGGGCCGGAACCGACGCTGCGTCCCGCGATCTTGTCGATTTCATCCAGGAACACGATGCCGCTTTGCTCGCAGCGGCGGATGGCTTCCTCCTTCACCGCGTCCTCGTCGATCAGCTTGTTGCTTTCCTCCTGAATGAGGATCTCACGGGCCTCCTTCACCTTCACGTGGCGGGTCTTCATGCGCTTGGGCAGCATGCCGCCCATCATGTCCCCGATGCTGATGGAAGCGCCGCCCACCTCCAACTGGGGCGTGGCTTCTTCCACTTCGATTTCCAGCTCGTGATCTTCCAGTGCGCCGGAACGAAGCTGCTCCCGGAGTTCTCCCCGCTTGCGGCTGATCTCGCTCTTTTCGGCCTCGGAGGGTTCCGGCTCCTGCTTCGCGCGGCCCAGCAGGATGTCAAGGGGGTTATTGCCGCCGCTGGGCTTCTTCATGGGATGCAAAAGCAGGGTGACCAGACGGTCTTCCGCCAGCACCTGGGCACGGGTCTTGACCCGAGCCACATGCTCGTCTTTCACCATGCGCACAGCGTTTTCTGCCAAATCGCGGATGATGGATTCCACGTCCCGGCCCACATAGCCCACTTCGGTGAATTTGGTGGCTTCCACTTTAATGAAGGGAGCTTCCACCAGCTTGGCGAGGCGGCGGGCGATTTCGGTTTTTCCCACGCCGGTGGGCCCGATCATGAGGATGTTCTTGGGATAAATCTCATCCCGCAATTCCTTGGGCAGTTGGGACCGGCGGTAGCGGTTGCGCAGGGCGATGGCCACGGCGCGCTTGGCGTCGTCCTGGCCGATGATATAGCGGTCCAATTCCCGCACCACTTCGCGGGGAGTCAGTTCATGGGCGCGGCCCGGCAGTTTTTTCATTTCGCTCATGGGTCACACCTCCTCCACGATGATGTTGTCGTTGGTGTATACACAGATGGACGCGGCGATGTGCAGGGCCATTTCCGCGATTTCTTTAGCGGAAAGATCGGTGTTCTGCACCAAGGCACGGGCGGCGGCCAGGGCGTAATTCCCGCCGGAACCGATAGCGGCCACGCCGTCGTCCGGGTCGATGACCTCGCCTGTGCCGGAAACGATCAGCATGCTTTCCTTATTGGCCACGATCAGCATGGCTTCCAGTTGACGCAGGCCCTTATCGCCCCGCCAGTCCTGGGCCAGCATCACGGCGGCCCGCTCCAAATTGCCGCCGCACTGGGTCAGCTTGTCTTCAAAGCGTTCGCACAGGGAAAAGGCGTCGGCCACGGAGCCCGCAAAGCCCGTTACCACGCTGTCGTTATAAATCCGCCGCACCTTCCGGGCTGTCCCCTTAAAGATCGTATGCTCTCCCATGGTCACTTGGCCGTCCCCGGCCACGGCGATTTTGCCGTCCTTTTTGACGGCGCAGATGGTGGTGCCTTTCATGGTCATAAAATAAATTCCTCCGTATGATGTGAAAATGGGAAAATCCGTTTATTTGCGTCAAAGAGTTGTCTTTCTTTGACCATTACATATCATAACAGACTTTTCGGCATTTAGCAAGAGAAAAACGGAAAAAATGCTAAGATCAGTCCAAAATGAATTGCGCGATTTTTTCAATGATTTCCTGGGAAACGCGGCAGGGCGTATCGTATTCCTTTACGGTTCCCCGGGCTTCCTCCGGCGCGTCCGGGTCCATAAGCAGATGGTTCAGCTCGGGATGATAGATTACCTGTACATTTTCCGGGAGATTCAGGGCAGTCCATGCATTGATGCCGTCCGCGTCCACCACCTGGAAATCCCGTCCCCCGTTGATGATGAGCACGGGAATATCCAGCGATTGCAGGATTTCTCCCGTGTCATACTGTGCCATTTCCCAGAAGTAGTAGCCGGGCTGGCCGAAGACGGTCAGCTTTTTCGCATTTTCCTCCGAGCTGTTCAGTAGGTTTTCCCATTCCTTGCGCAGGCCCTGCATCTGGATTTGTCCGATGGCTTTCGTCAGGGCCGGCAGGGCGTCCACGATGGCCTGATTCTGGCTGAGCACGATGTCCCCCAAAGTCTTGGGCGTGCCGGACAGCAGGATGATCCCGTCGAACAGGCCGGGGTTTTCCTGAGCGATGCGTGGCGCGATCATAGCCCCCATGGAATGGCCAATGAGATAAATTCTGTTCGGGTCGATGCGCGGGTCGGCGCGCAGAATCTGCGCCGCCGCCACCGCGTCCTGAATGGATTCTTGGTCAACGGTGAAGGTTTTCAAATCTTCATGGGTATAGCGGCTGCCGTAAATCAGGGTGCGCTTATCGAACCGCAGTACGGCGACGCCCTGAGCCGCCAGCCCTTGTGCTAAGTCCCGGAACATTTTGGTCTGGCCCACGGTCTCGTCCCGGTCGTTGGGGCCGGAGCCGTGGAGCAGTACCACGGCGGGCAGGGGAGAGGCGGCGTTTTCCGGCAGGGTGAGCGTACCCGGCAAAGCGGGTTCGCCGATGGAAACCGCTTCCGCCATCAAGCCGTTGTTTTCACAGAAGGCAAAAGTGGGAACAAGCAGCAACACACATAAAACCGCAATGAAGAGTCTTTTCATGCGTCCCGCCTCCGTTTTTAGGCCCTGTCGATTTCCTGTTTCAGCCGTTCGACGGTTTCCAGCGCCCGGTTTGCGATCTTTTCATACCGGGCCTGTTTGCCGCCCCGCACTTTTTCCGGCCAGCTCTCCATGATGCCGTAGGTCACGTTCATGGGCTGGAAATCGCGGTTATCGGCGGCCACGTAATGTGCCAGGGCTCCTAAAGCTGTTTCCCGGGGAAAGTCCGGCAGGGGCCTGCCCAGTTCCCGCATGGCGGCGCAGATACCGGCCACCAACCCGCTTCCGGCGCTTTCCACATAGCCCTCCACGCCGGTCATTTGTCCGGCGAAGAACAGGCCGGGCCGTGCGCTCATCTGATAATGGCAGTCCAGCAAGCCGGGGCTGTTTAAGAAAGTGTTGCGGTGCATCACTCCGTACCGGGCGTATTCCGCGTGTTCCAATCCGGGGATCAGGCTGAACACCCGTTTCTGTTCCGGGAATTTCAGCCGCGTCTGGAAACCCACGATGTTATACAGAGTGCCCGCCGCGTCATCCTGACGAAGCTGCACCACGGCGTAGGGGTCGCGTCTCGTGCGGGGGTCGGGCAAACCTACGGGCTTTAACGGCCCGAAAGCCAGCGCCATATGCCCCCGGCGGGCCATGGATTCCACCGGCATGCAGCCCTCGAACACCTTTTTTTCCTCGAATCCGTGAACGGGGGCGGTTTCGGCGTTCAGCAGGGCTTCCACAAAAGCGTCGTATTCCTGCTGGGTCATGGGGCAGTTCAGGTAATCGTCCCCCCGGCCGTACCGGGAGGCGCGGTAAACCTTGCTCATGTCCAGGCTTTCCGCCGTCACGATGGGGGCGGCGGCGTCGTAAAAATTCAATGTGGACACTTCTGGCATGGCCGCGATGGCATCCGCCAGGGCGTCGCTGGTCAAGGGGCCGGTGGCGATGATGGCGGGAGCTTCGGGAATCTCCGTAACCTCCCTTTCCTCCACCGTCACCAGGGAATGATTTTTCAACGTTTCGGTGATATACCCCGAAAAGCAATCCCGATCCACCGCCAGGGCTCCGCCCGCGGGCACTCGGGCCTTGTCCGCCGCCGCCAGGATCAGGGAATCCAGGCGGCGCATTTCTTCCTTAAGCAGGCCCACCGCATTTTGCAGACGGTCGGAGCGCAGGGAATTAGAGCAAACCAGCTCCGCGAACAGGGGGGAATGATGGGCGGGGCTGAAGCTTTTCGGCTTTTGCTCGATCAGGGTGACGGGCACGCCGCGCTTGGCCAGCTGCCAGGCCGCTTCGCAGCCCGCCAGCCCCGCGCCTACCACGGTGACGCTCATGCCTCCTCGCCCTCCGCGTCCTGATTCGGCGCTTCCACCCGGTGGCGGCAGGTCTCGTTGCTGCATAGATACCAGGTTTCGCCTTTGCGGGAGCGCTTGAGCGTCATGTAGCTGCCGCATTTTTCGCATTTCTGGTCCACCGGCATTTCCCAGGAAACGAAATCGCAATCCGGGTAGTTTTCGCAGCCGTAGAACTTGCGGTTTTTCCGGCTGGTTTTTTCCAGCAGCCGCCCGCCGCATTTGGGGCACTTTGCTTCGATATAGTTGAGGATGGGCTTGGTATTCCGGCAGTCCGGGAAATTGGGGCAAGCCAGGAATTTGCCGTACCGGCCCACCCGGTACACCATCTGGGCCCCGCACTTATCGCAGATCACGTCGCTGGGCTCATCCTTGATTTCAACCTTTTCGATGGCGTCCTCGGCGTTGTCAAGCATTTTTTCAAAGGGGGGATAGAATTCCCGCAGCACTTTGTGCCAATCCTCGTTGCCTTCCTCCACCGCGTCCAGTTCCTCTTCCAGTTCGGCGGTGAATTCCACGTCCACAATGGGGCCGAAATATTCGGTCATCATGTTATTGATCATTTTGCCCAGTTCCGTGGGGAACAGTCGCTTGTTTTCCCGCATCACGTAGCCCCGGGCGATGATGGTAGTGATCGTGGGGGCATAGGTGGAGGGCCTCCCGATGCCCTTTTCTTCCAATGTCTTGACCAGGCTGGCTTCCGTATAGCGGGCGGGAGGCTGGGTGAAGTGTTGCTGGCTTTCCACCGATTCGATGGTTACCGGCGCGCCTTCCTCGAACTGGGGCAGGGTGGATTCCGCCGCTTCTTCCACTTCGTCCGTACTCTCTTCGTATACACTGGTAAAACCGGCAAAGCGCTTGTGCTCGCCGTAAAAACGCATACCTACGCCGTCGCCCGCCACGTCCATGGTCATGGTATCGTACAGGGCGGGCTTCATCTGGCTGGCCAGGAACCGGGAATAAATGAGGCGGTACAGCTGGAACTGCTCCTTGGTAAGCGACGATTTGATGGATTCCGGGGTGCGGCGCACGTCCGTGGGGCGGATGGCTTCATGGGCGTCCTGGGCGTTGCGGCGCCCCTTGAATTCGTTGGGCACTTCGGGCAGGTATTCTTCGCCAAAGCGTTCCGGGATATAGGCGCGCACAGCGGAAAGCGCTTCCTCTGAAATGCGCACGCTGTCGGTGCGGATATAGGTAACGATACCCTGGGCGCCCTCGTCCTCCAGGTCCACGCCTTCATAAAGCTGCTGTACTACCTGCATGGTTTTCTGGGTGGTAAAGTTCAGCTTGCGGCCAGCCTCCTGCTGTAGAGAGGAGGTGGTAAAGGGCGGCGCGGGCAGCTTTTTCTTTTCTCCATGCTTGATCCCATACACGGCGAAACGGGCGTTTTCCACCCGCTGCTGGGCTTCCTTTGCCTCCTGCTCGCTGTGGAGTTCTGCCTTTTGATCGTCCAAGGTGTTGAGACGCAGCATAAAAGTGGTTTTCCGGCCCCGGGCGCTGGGCAGCAGGGCGTTGGCGGAAATATCCCAGTATTCCTCGGGAATGAAATCCTCAATGTCCTGCTCCCGGTCCACCACAAGCCTTGTGGCCACGCTCTGCACACGCCCGGCGGACAAGCCCTTTTTCACCTTGGCCCACAAAAGCGGGCTGATCTTATAGCCTACCAACCGGTCCAGAGCGCGGCGCGCCTGCTGGGCGTCCACCCGCTCCATGTCAATGGGACGGGGGTTTTTGAGGGCATTTTCCACCGCACGCTGGGTGATCTCATGGAACTCGATGCGGCAGGGAGCATTCACGTCCATGCCTAAAGTCTGTGCCAGATGCCAGGAGATGGCTTCGCCCTCCCGGTCAGGGTCGGTGGCCAGGTAGATTTTGGAAGCGGTTTTGGCTTCCTTGCGGATCTTGGTCAAAATCTTGCCCCTGCCGTGAATGGTGATGTACTTCATGGAAAAATCGTTTTCTACGTCCACCCCCAGCTGGGATTTGGGCAGATCGCGCACATGCCCTTGGGACGCCTCCACCTTGTACCCCCGGCCTAAGAACTTGGCGATGGTGCGGGCTTTGGCGGGAGATTCCACGATAATCAATTTCGATGCGGTTGCCACGTTTTCGTCCTCCAATTTATATACGTTTTTCTGGACAGTCGGTTTTTAGATTCAAAGAGTTGAGAGTTGGGAGTTGAGAGTTGAGACTTTTTCTGCCATTTTCTGCACTGGTTATGCAGGAATGAATTGAAAAACAGGATAAATCTCAACTCTCCACTCTCAACTCTAAAATCTGGACATTTCCGCCTCCGGAATCAAGGTCAGAGCGAAGCGGGTCATCGGCACAGCGCATAGGCCCTTCCAGCCCGTCGCTCCACTTTGCCGCTGATTTCCAGCAGCGTGAGCTGAGTGCCGAGTTCCGAGGCGGAAAGGCCCGTTTCGGCGATCAGTTCTTCCAGTGTCTTTTCTTCCAGCGTCAGGGCCCGCAGGATCGGATCCTGCTCCTCTTCTGCTTCGGGAAGGAAGGTGTTTTGTTCCGGCGCTTTTTCTTCCCAGCCCATGCGGCAAAGGATATCTTCCCCGCAGGTGCAAATGCTCGCTCCTTCTTTGAGCAGGGCCAAAGGCAGCTCGCTGCCCGGGGCGTCCACGTTGCCTGGCAGCGCGAACACCTCCCGGCCCTGGCTAAGGGCGTAATCTACGGTAAAGTGGGTGCCGCTTTTTCGCTGGGCTTCCACCAGCAGCACGCCGTCTGACAGGCCGGAAATGATGCGGTTGCGTACGGGGAAATGGTAAGGAAAGGGCGGCGCATCCGGGGCAAGCTCCGACAGGATGGCCCCGCCCTCTGCCAGGATGCGCTGGGCCAACTCCTTGTTTTCCGGTGGATAGAGATTGCCCACCCCGCTGCCCAGTACGGCAACAGTGCGGCCATGAGCGTCCAGCGCGCCTAAGTGTCCCGCCGAGTCGATGCCCCGGGCCAGGCCGCTGACGATGGTGACGCCCTTTTCGGCCAATTCCCGGGCGATGCGTCGGGCCTGAGAAAAGCCGTAACGGGTGGCCCGGCGGGAGCCGACGATGGCGATGGCGGGCGTGTCCAGCGGCGGCAGGCTGCCCCGCAGGAACAGCACGTCCGGCGGATTATCGACCGAAGCCAGGGAGGCAGGATAGTTGTCATCCCCCAAGAAAAGCGCCTTGGCGTTTAGCGCTTCCAGGGTCCGCAGCACGGGTCCGCAGCGCACGGCGCGGCTGTCGGCCAGGATGGCGAAAATATCATGGCCCAGAGTCTCATACAGCGCCGGAGTAAACTGCCGCCATACGCCCAGCGCGCCGCCCATGGTTTCCCGCAGGGCGGTTAAGCGGTTCCATGCTCCCATGGGAGCGCATTGGAGCCAGATACGGGCTAATTGTTCGTCAGTAAAACCCATTTATGTCCCCCAATACTTGCTGTCTAATGCCCGATATTGAATGGCTTCGGCAATATGGGCAGGCGCAATATCATCTTCCTCTGCCAGATCGGCGATGGTGCGGGCAACCTTGATCACGCGGGTGTAGCCCCGCATGCTCATGCCCATTTTATCCACAGCCCGGGTCAACAGCTGCTGGACCGCGCTGCTTAAAGGGCAAAGCTCCCGGAGCACAGCCCCATCCATTTGGGCGTTGCAGTAAACGCCTGCCGCGGCAAGCCGGCGCTGCTGCCGGAGCCTGGCGGCCTGGACCCGACGGCGCACCGTTTCGGAGGTTTCCGCCGGGGCGGAAGCGTTGATTTCGCTCACCGGCACCGCGTCTACCTCCACCTGCAGGTCGATGCGGTCCAGCAGGGGGCCGGAAACCCGGCCAAGATACCGGCGGATGGCTGCTTCGCCGCAATGGCATTGCCGGGTGCGGCTGCCGTAATACCCGCACGGGCAGGGATTCATACCTGCCACCAGCATGCAGCGGGAAAGGTACTGAGCTCTGGCACGAACCCGGGAAATGGTGGCAACCCCATCCTCTAAAGGCTGGCGCAGGGCTTCCAGCACATTGGGAGCGTACTCCGGCAGTTCGTCCAGAAACAGCACGCCGTTATGAGCCAGCGAGATTTCACCGGGCCGGGCGTCGCTTCCGCCGCCCACCAGGGCGGGGGCGGAAACGGCGTGGTGGGGCGTGCGGAAGGGCCGCTCGGTCATAAGTCCCTGGCCGGGCTTGAGCAGCCCCGCCACGGAATGGATGCGGGTGGTTTCACAGGCTTCCTCAAAGGTCATGGGCGGCAGAATGCCGGGCAGGCACCGGGCCAGCATAGTTTTGCCGCTGCCGGGCACGCCGATCATGAGCAGATTGTGCCCTCCCGCTGCCGCTACCTCCAGCGCCCGCCGCGCGCCTTGCTGGCCTTTTACCAGGGCAAGATCCAGGGCAGGCCGGGATGCGCGCAGGGTATCTTCATAGGAAAGCTGGATCTGGGCGGGAAGCGGCTCCTTGCCGCTCAAATGGCCGACGGCCTGGGTCAGGCTCCTTGCTGGGTAGACCCGCATGCCGGATAAGCTCTGTACCTCCGCCGCGTTTTCCACTGGCAGCACCACTCTTTCGATACCCGCCTGATGGGCAGCGATCACCATGGATAGGACGCCGCGAACAGGAGTGAGGGTACCGTCCAGCGAAAGCTCGCCCAGCAGCAGCACCTTATCCAAATCGGGCAGCGAAGCCTGACGGCTTGCGGCGATGATGGAAACGGCAATCGGCAGGTCAAATGCCGCGCCTTCTTTTTTCAGGTCGGCGGGGGAGAGGTTCACTGTGATCATGCCGAAGGGCAGGGCGTAGCCGGAATTTCGCAGTGCGCCTGTCACCCGGTCCCGGCTTTCCCGCACGGCGGTATCCGGCAGGCCTACCATCAGAAAATGAGCGTCACCCGAACGGGGGCTCACGTCGGTTTCCACCCACACGGGGCGGCCATCCACCCCCTGCAGGGCAAAGCACAGCGTCCGGGCAAGCACGGTTAGTCACCTCATTTCCGAAACAATCAATACCAAAGCCACCGGTCAAACCATCGCATGGCGTCCAGCCAGTCCTGATTGGTCAGCCGTCCGCTGGCATAGGGGAAGAAGGCTACGAACAGCACGGCGGCGGCGATCAGAATCACACCCAGCAGGATCATGGCTGCGAACTCGGAGCGTTTTTCGTGTATCCATGCGATTTGTGCGGTTTTTTCCACATTATCCGCCTGCGGCTCCACTTTTCCGTATCCGGTATCCGCCAGCAGGTCCAGACTCAGCACGATGGCGGCCACCAGGAAAGGAACGCAGGGAAAGTAATGATAGATGTAGGTGCCGCGGGGCACCAGGATCCAGGGCAGCAACTGCACGAAATAACACATAAGGATCAGGGCAATGCGTGGATCGTCCTTTTCCGCCCAAAGGGTCAGGGTATAATCCTTAAGCAGATGCCGTTTGATCCATACGCCGAAAAGACACAGGATGCATAACAGGCCAACCCACCATACGGCGGGATTGCCCATGGCGGAAATGGTGGTGTGATAGCCCGCGGGCTCGTAGGAATTGGAGGCGTAATACATGGGTTTGGCAATTACGGGCCATTCGTACCAGGGAGAATAGAAGGCGTGATCCATGCCAAGACCGGGCTGGCTGTGATAGCTGAGCATACGCTCCGCTTCCGCGATGATCTTTTTCACGCTCACACCCGCCCCGTCGTAGGCGAAGAAAGGGATATAGGCGCAGTAATAAATCAGCGCGGGCACCAGTACGAAGAAGATCAGGCAGCTTGCCACAGTGATTAGGAGGGGTTTGCCGCCGACGGCAGCCGCTTTTTCTTCTTCCGTGCGTTTCTTTTCGGGAATTTGTTTCGCGGCGCGTACCAGCCGCCAGCGACGGGCTATGCCCCAGAAGAAGATCAGCGCCAGCACCACGCCTGCATAGCAGCCCGTCCATTTGCTGGCGACACCCAGGCCCATGCACAGGCCGGACAGGGCAAGGGGAACGAGGGACTTCCACAGCGGCTGCCGGAAGGGCTCCAGGAAGAACCACCGCAGCATGAAGTACACCATCCAGATGATCCACAGCACCACGAAACTGTCGATGGTAGCGATGCGGGTCTGGGTGAAGTGCATCAAATCCAAAGCCAGCAGGGCGCAGCAGGCCATGCCGCCCCAGGAGCGTTTGATCAGGAGCCTGCCCAGCAGATACATGCCCGGCAGCATCAGCACCCCCGCCAAAGCCCCGGCAAAGCGCCAGCCAAAGGGCGTCATGCCGAAAATGGCGATGGCCCAGCTCATCATCACCTTGCCAAGCGGAGGATGAGTGAACTCGTAGGGCTGCATCTGATGCAAATGCTCGTATGCGGTGCGGGCATGGTAAATTTCGTCAAAATAGGTGGAATTGTACCAACTGGGATAATCGCCCTCCATACTGTCGTGTTCATCCACCAGGAGCGCGGCGGTTTCGTTTTCGGCATCCGCCATTTCCATGTGGGTCACGGGCTCGCCGGTGCTTAGGTTGATCCACGGTTCGCCCGTTTCGGGAATGGTTGCCGTCACTTCTTTTAACATGAGGTCGCTGATGACCGCGGCAGGAATGGATTCTCCGGTTTCCGCGTCATGGAACAGAATCTCAAACAGCGTCAGGTTGTAGTGACCGGCGGTGATGCGCACATACCGGGCTGTGAGCGTTTCCGGATACTCCCCATAAGCGGACAGGTATTTCCACTTAAAACAGTCTCCTATAGGCATGGGAGCGATATAGGATTGCTCATATCTTTCGCCGTCCAGGCTGAATTCTACGGTAAAATCGCTCTGATACTGGTGAATGCCACCGTAATACAGCATCTGAAAGGTGCGTTCCTCTCCCAGGTCCAGAACGATTTGTTCATCAGGGGATTTGGAAACGAAAGCGGTCTGCGGGGCTTTCGTGGAGCCCAGATTGGTGAAAGCGATCACAGAATAAACGACTGTGATGGATGTGAGGATGATCCAGTCCCGCGCAGTCATTTTTCGAGAGGCTGCAGTTCTGGGAATGGGCGAGGCCGAACGTTTCTCGGACGCAAATTCCGTGACAGTGCCCCAGCTCAGCGATGAACACAGCCACAGTGAGGCAAAGCCCGTCAGGACATTCAGTACGGAGGACACATATTCCAGCAAAGCCGTATCGCTGTTGATAGAAACCGCGGGGGCATTCAAATGCCCTGCTGCCCCGCCGATGCGGATGTTCCGGTCCAGCGCGCAACCAACGTTCAGGAAACCGGCGACGGACACGCCCAACGCCAGCCACAGGATGCGCACGTCTCTTTTCAGAAGATACCCAAGCAGCAGGAGCGCCACAGCTGGGAACAGATACCTCTCGTGCATCATGGAACCGGTATTGAACAAAAGCAGCAGCAGCGCCGCGCCAAAAACGGACAGATTTGCGGCGTCATGGCTGAAAACGTACAGGGCGGAGAACACGGCGAGGCAGTATACGATCATCACCGTGCCCAGGGTGGCATATGTCATGCTGCCCGCCATGGCAAGCGCGAAGAGCGTCAGGGCCAAGCAAAAGCCCGTACCGCCCAGAACATAAAGCCGGAGGCGTCCGCTCTGATCCTGCAGGGCGGATTTCAGGTTTCCTTTCCAATGGGCTATCCACGCAGCAATGAGGGGCAGAACGGCCAGACAGAAGGCCAGGAAGGGCACCCAGAAATCACTGTTTATGCCGCTGCCCGCGGATACCCAGTTTTTGCCCAGCAAAAAATACAGATTGCAGCTATTGACCGTGGCATATGCGTAACGGCCCATGGTTTGGCTGTATAGGGTAAACAGCCAGTCCCATTTTAGATGAATGGAGAAAGGCACGACGATCACCAGACCGGTAACCGCAGTGAACATGAAGCCAAGCCCCATGTCCCGGAGCCTTTCTTTTTTATTGGTTTCGTCTTTCCGAACAGTCAGGAAATCCATTGCCAGGGCGAGCAGGCCCATGGGACCGAACATCAGCGCCTGAGGCTTCAACAGAACGCTGGCAAGATACAGGGGCAGCGCGGCCTTCCACTTGTGCCGTACCGCGTACAGGACGGAAAGCATCAGCAGCAGTGTCATCAGCGCGTCCGCTTGGCCCCAGGCAGCCCCGGTGGCAAGGATAAGTGGGTTGAAAGCATAAAGCAGGCTGACAGCCAGCGCTGCGGCGTCCGGGATATGCTTTTTTCCTTCGCGGTACAGGATGGCGCAAATGGCCATATCGGCGGCAATGGACGGTAGTTTTACCATAAACACCGTCACCCCTGTGCCCAAAACGCGGCCCGCAAGCCCAAGCAGCCACAGCACCCACATATATCCAGGTGGATAATCGCAGAATGAGAAGGGATCGTTGGGAGGATAAAAGCCAAGAGGACCGGATTCAGCCATTTTGTTGCCCCAGGCCCGGAAGCAGCCGATATCCACATCATAGCCCGGCACCAGCGCGGCAATCACCAAGCGAAGTGAAAAAGCAGCCAGTAAAAACAGCGCCGCTGTCCAGCCCTTGGTCCATATGCGCTGCCAACCCTCCAGAAGGCGCGGCCGCAGCAGCGTATGGCACAAAAGGGCGAACAAACCCAGGTATACGATGCTGGAGAGCAAAAGGAGAGACGAGGCCGTGCCCGCCTGGGTATCCGTTTCCGTATTGGAGGTATTCGCGCTGCACCACAGGGGAGCGGAATACCCGTTCGGAATCCCTTCCACCTTGCACAGCGTCACATCCCGGAACCAGGCTTCCCCTGTGGCTTCGCCGCTGTAGCCGCCCAGGCGCACGAAGATGGTCACCGCGCGCTGATCGCTGCCGGTACGGCCGTACAGAACAGCTTCCTGCCACTCACCATTGGTATCGTAGATTTCATCGGTAAACAGGTAGATATCCTTAATGGATAAATTGGCACCCCGCCCGTCCTGAGCGTCGGCTTTGATATAGCCATGGAGGCGGTACAACGTGTCCGGCTCGACATTCACTTCCTGCGCGAAGCGGGCGTCCTTGGGGATCTGGTTTACGATATGCGCGGCAGCGCCATTTTCATCTTTCACCACATCGAAAACCGCACCGGAAAGGCCGCTGTAAGCATCCAGCGTCCATCCTTCCGGCACGCCTCTGGCGTCCACTTTTTCAAAAGAGCCGTTGACCAAAAGATTTTCACCGTAATCAGCCGGGGAAGAAGGACGGAGGAACAAGTAACAACCCAGCGCGATTACCGCGACGGCTGCTGCGGCGATCAAAATGTACCGCATGATTGTTTTTTTCATGGAAGCTCCTTAAAACGCGTTTTTGATGTGGCGCAGGCCCGCGGCTGTGATTTCGACCACGTCGAAACGGAAGTCCTCCTGTCCGTTCCGGCGCAGGTATTCCCATGCCGCACTGCGGATATGGCCGCGCTTTTCAGCGTTCACCGCTGAAAGGCCGGAATCCAGCCGCCCCCGGGACCGGGTTTTTACCTCGATGAAAACGAGAGCGTCTCTATCACGGGCAATCAGATCGATTTCCCCATGGGCAGTGCGGTAGCGCCGGACTAAAATGCGCATGCCCCGCCTGCGCAGGAATGCCGCCGCCCGGGCTTCGCCAAGCAGCCCCGTTTCCCTGATATTCATACGAAATGCCCGATAAAGCTCCGCCGGTGGGCGGGGCAGGGCCCATTTCCCTTCAAAGCGGCGATGTGCGCGGCAGTGCCGTAGCCCTTATGCTGCGCAAAACCGTAGTCGGGGTACAAGGCGTCCAGCTCCTGCATCTGCCTGTCCCTCGTCACCTTGGCCACGATGCTGGCGGCGGCGATGGAATAGGACAGCGCGTCCCCATGAATGATACCCCGTTCCTCTCCCTGTAATCCCAGGCCGGACAGGGCGTCGATCAAAAACACATCGGCAGGGGCGCCTTCGGCAGCCCGGCGCATGGCCATTTTTGTAGCCTCTAATATATTATATCGGTCGATTTCCTCCGGGCTGGCTTGGCCTACGCCCACGAATGCCGCTGTGTTCAGGATGGCTTCATAGGTTTCTTCCCGGCGCTTGGGCGATAGCAGCTTGCTGTCATCCACCCACAGGAGAAGAGGCTCCCGGGGCATGACTACGCAGGCGGCTACCACGTTGCCTGCCAGGGGGCCCCGGCCCGCCTCGTCCATCCCGGCAAAGCGCACACCCGCTTCCCAAAGAGGAGCGTCAATTTCCACCAGGGTTTGCAGCCTGACCCTGCGTTTCTCTTCCGTTAGGCTGTTTTTCTTCAAGCTGCTCCCCTCTTTCTTCCTTCGGCGTTTCCAGGGTGATGCGGCCCAATTTGCCGCCCCGGAATTCATCTAATACCACCTTGCAGGCCCGTTCCGTATCGTACGCGCCGCCCTTCATCAGAAAGCCCCGCCCCTGACAAACGGCGTTCAGCAGTTCGGGACCGCGAAGGGACAAATCCTTGATTTTAAACCGTTCCTGCACGGCATTGGGCGCTGTGCCGATCAGATCGGTGAGCAGCTGAATGGCCAATTGGGCGGTGTCCACCACTTCATCCCGGATGGCGGCGATATAGGCAAGCCGCCGTGCGGCCAGCGGATCGTCAAGCCGGGGCCACAGAAGTCCTGGTGTATCGAGCAGTTCCAGATAGGGTGAAACCTTCACCCACTGATTGGCCCTTGTCACCCCCGGCATATCGCCTACCTTGGTGATGCTGCCGCCGTGCAGCCGGTTGATCAGCGTGGATTTTCCCACGTTGGGCACGCCCACCACCATAGCCCGCACCGTTTTTTTGATGCCTCGCTGAGCGGCCCGCTCCACCGTTTCATGAGCCGCTCTTTCGACCAGGGAAAGGGCCGCCTTGGCCTGACGGTTCATGTCCAGCGCCATGCATGAAAGCCCCTGCCGCTTGAACTGGTTCAGCCATGCTGCCGTCAGCGTGGGATCGGCTAAATCGCTTTTCCCTAATAGAAGCACCCGTTCCTTTTTTTCCGTCAGACGCTTTAAATCCGGGTTGCGGCTGGACAGGGGCAGACGGGAGTCGCAAAGCTCGATCACCACGTCCACGCGGGACAGTTGATCGCTCAGCAGCCGTTTCGCCCGCGCCATATGGCCAGGATACCAGTTGATTTCCATAAAAATAGAACCTTCCAAAAATTGTTAATTAAACACGCGATCGCGTTCTTTTTAAGTAATATCACTTTTTTGAAAAAAACGCAAGTGTGAATTTCGCTTGTTTACATTCCTGCCATATCTGCTATGGAGGCATGGCATACTCATGCTGGAAAGAAGACATACTATTTTCACAGAACAAATCGAAGGGGAGATGGAATTTGTCTCTACAGGCGATCATCATGGCAGGCGGCGAAGGCGTACGGCTGCGGCCGCTCACTTCACACATTCCTAAACCATTGGTACCGCTGCTCGGCGAGCCGGTGATGGGTTACAGCATCAAATTGCTGAAAGCCGTCGGCGTGCGGGAAATCGGGGCCACCTTATGGTACCAACCTGAAAAAATCCGAAAGGCTTTCGGAACCGGAGAAAAATACGGCGTTTCTCTGCGGTATTATGAGGAAACTGAACCCCTGGGTACCGCGGGCAGCGTAAAAATGGCGCGGAAAGACATTCACGAACCTTTTTTTGTGCTTTCAGGCGATGGTTTGACGGACTGCGACCTGAATGAAGCAATGCGCTTTCACCGCGAAAAGAAAGCGCTGGCCACGCTGGTTCTCAAGCGTGCGTCCATTCCCCTGGCGTTTGGCGTGGTCATGACGGACGAAGAAAACCGCATCACCCGCTTCATCGAAAAGCCGGGTTGGAGCCGGGTATTCAGCGATCTGGTAAACACGGGCGCTTATATTTTGAACCCGGAAATCTTTGATTATATCCCGGATACAGGCGCGCCTGATTTCGGAAAGGATATTTTTCCGGTGCTGCTGGCGGACGGTCTGCCGGTGTACGGCTTTGAAACCAAGGGCTACTGGTGCGACGTGGGCGATTTGAAAACCTATCTTCAGGCGCAGCGGGACCTGCTGAAGGACCTGCCGCGTCTTCCTCATGAAAAAGGCGTTCACCCTGACGCCATGATCGCCCCATCCGCCCGATTGGAAGGCGTTTGCTTCATCGGTCCTGGCGCGTCCATCGGTCCCGGCGCGGTGGTGCGGGACAGTGTGATCGGAGAAAACTGCGTGGTTGGGAAAGGTGCGGTGGTGGAAGGCTCCTGCCTGTGGACAGGGGCGCAGGTACAAGCGAAATCCATGGTCACAGGAACTGTACTGTGCGATGGAGCTGCCGTACAGCAAGGCGCTGAAACCGCAGATGGATGCGCTTTGGGGAAAAAGGCGGTGGTACGGGCAAACGCCGAGCTTTGGCCCGGCGTGCGTCTTTGGCCGTATGTGAAAACCGCTGCGGGGGCGGCAGTGACCCGCAGCATAACGCAGGGAGAATGGAATACGCCGCAATGGACGGCCCATGGCGCGGAATGCGACTCTCCTGTATGCGCGTGCGACCTTTGCGGGGCTTTCATTCAGGTAACGGGATCCAAACGTGTGATTGCCGCCCGCAGCACGGATTCCGCCTTGCATCCTCTGGCTTCCGCCGCCCTGGCTGCTACGGGCGCGAAGGTGTTGGATGTCGGTAAGATCACTGCGCCTATGCTCCAGGCCTTGATCCGTTCCTTGAAGGCCGATGGAGGGATGTATGCCGAGGATCAGTCTCTTCGCTTTTTCGGGCGTGAAGGACTGCCGCTTACAGAAAAGCAGAAAACTGCCTTGGATGGATGCGTATTGCGTCAGGAGCTGCCGATGTGTATTGTAAGGAAGGGGCAGGTCGTTCCATTTTCCGGGGGAGAAGAAGTGTATCTATCAGATCTTTTCGCTTTCTGCCGGGAAAAACCTCTGTTTTCACCCATCGCGGTATTCTGTGATTCCAGGCAGGTGCTTTCCTGGACGGAAACATGCCTTTGCCGGATGAATGCCCGGGATATCCGTCTGGGAAGCGCGGCGGAAGCACGGGTAAAAATGGGAGAGACGGGATTCCTGCTGCCGGAAACGGGTGAGGATATCGCGGTATTGCTTTCGGAGAGGCCTTTGACCTCAGAAGAGAAAGAAATGCTGGTACTTTGGCTTTTCTTCCGGCGAGAAAAGATGCTGTTTGATCTGCCGGGCACACCGCGGGCGGCAGAGAAAATCTCTGCCTTGAAAACACCGGATAATTCCCCTGCCTGTCTGCGCCAGTGCGCCGTGATGGAAGATGGGATCGCTTCGCTTATGCTTATTGCCGATGGCATGAAGGACGGTCCTGTATTGGATTTGCTGCGGGATATCCCGCGCACTCATATGAGCTATCAAGAGGTATCCTGTGATATTCGGGACAAAGGCCGCGTCCTGCGTACCTTATGCGGTCAGGCAGAAGGAAATTACGCCATGGGGGAGGGAGTGCGCTTTTCTCATCCCGGCGGTTTTGCCACCGTCGTCCCCGATGCGTACCGGCCCGCCGTGCGCGTGACCGGCGAAGCGCCTGACAGTGAATTCGCCCGCGAGCTTTGCGATCTTTACGTCAGGAAGATACAAAAAATTGCTGACGGGCAAAACAATTTGGAAACTTTGCCTTGACAAGGAACTGAACCCCGCTTATAATATGAAACGAAGAGATGTTCCTGGGATGTTCGCCAGTTTTCTATTTTTACCCACATTTCATTAAACGGAACCCAGGCCAGGTTACAGGATGTCATGCCCCCGTGCTACGCACGCCAGGGGACGGCAGAAAGTTTCCGCTGGGCACCGGCCTGCTTAACATAGCGGGTGAAAAAATAGAGGGCAGCGGCATCTTGGGGCATCTTTCGTTTATAAAAGACCATGAGCTGAAACGCACATGTTCTTTTTTGTTTTCCGGGATTGACGGCGAAGGCGCAGGATTTTATAATTGGATAAAAAGAAAAAGGAAAGGGGCGGGATCGCCTTGCGGATCGAAATAAAGAGCGCTGCATGCTCCGGTATCTTCCTTGGATGGGAAACGGTTCCCGGTGCGGACAGGTACAGGATTTACTGGACCGATAAGCACACGAAAACAGCCGAATACCGCTTGATCGGGGAAACTTCGAACTGCTGCTGTCAATTAAAAAAATCACCCCACGCGTCCTATGGCGTTTATGTGGAAGCGCTGTCCGTGGGACAGGTAACCGACCGCAGCCCGATTATCCATACACCCATTACCAAAGTGATGCATGAACAGAGGGAAAAGCTGGGACGGGGCCTGACGGCGATTCAGCGGCCGGATGGAATTTTTGTTTCCTGGCGTCTGTTTTTGGAGGAAACGGATGGGTACAATGACACCGGCATGACCGGCGCGGATTTCGCCCTGTACCGGGATGGAAAGCGCATTGCTGTGATAACGGACAGCACCAATTATCTGGATAAGGACGGAACTGTGAAAAGCCGCTATCAGGTAGCTCCCGTCATGAACGGCGAGGAAGGAGAAAAATGCGCTCCAGTTTCTCCCTGGAAAAACGGGAAAAACTATCTGGATATCCCCCTGCATAAACCGGAAGGCGGCGTTGCCCGGCCCGGAACCATGCATCCCGAAGGTGAGATATTCACTTACAGCGCCAATGATATGTCCGTAGGCGACGTGGATGGAGACGGCGAAATGGAATATTTCGTCAAATGGGACCCCTCTAATTCCCACGATGTATCCCATCGAGGTTATACGGGCCGCTGCCTGATCGACTGCTATAAACTGGGCGGGCGGCTGCTGTGGCGGCTGGATATGGGGCCGAATATCCGCGCCGGCGCACATTATACCCAGTTCATGGTGTATGATTTTGACGGGGACGGAAAGGCGGAAATGTGCGTCAAGACTGCGCCGGGAACAAAAATGACCGTTTACGGCGAGGACGGAAGCGTCATCAGCGAAAAATGCATCACCCTTTTGCCAGAGGACATTGCCGCAGGCGTATCCAACACAGATGATTACGTGTGCTCTGCCCAGGATTACCGCAGCCATATGGCGGATGTATTTCAGGGCTGGAGGGATCATCCCGAAGTAAAGAACGGCCATTGGCCCGATACCCTGGAAGCCTGTTTCGGCATACCGCAGCATTATGCATATCCCCTGAACCGGCAGGATGCTGAGGCGCTGGCGGACTATTTCATTCAGGTCTACGCCCCCTCCCGCAGCGATAAAAACCGTCTGGACCAGTTCGAGGGATTCATCTATGAAGGCCCGGAATACCTGACTATGTTTTCAGGCGACGGAAGAGAACTGGAAACTATTTCCTTTCCCGTGCCCCGACAGGATGATGGACTGCTGTGGGGCGATTACAGCATGCGGCGCATCGAGCCCTGCAACCGGGTGGATCGGTTCCTTTCCGCTGTGGCATACCTGGATGGTGAACGACCCAGCGTGATCATCGGGCGTGGGTACTACACCCGCACCACTGTGACGGCATACGATTTCCGAAACGGACATTTTGAAAAGCGTTTCACAGCGGATTCCGGCCATGTGGTGATGAAAAATCCCTTCAATGATGATTCCTGTCATGGAGGGCAGGGAACCGACCCCGTTTACGGCCTCCTGGCCGGGCAGGGCAACCACAGCATGGCAATCGCCGATGTGGACGGGGACGGATATCAGGAAATCGTCTACGGCGCGGCGGTGATCGACCACGACGGGAGCCTGCTCTATTCCAGCTATGGGAAAATGCCGGACGGCTCCATGGCGAAATTTGGCCATGGGGATTCCATGCACTGCGGCGTCATCGACCCGGATCGCCCAGGCATGCAGATTTTCAATGTGTTCGAGGGGGCCAAGGCCGCGCCCTGGGGCTTTGCCCTGCGGGACGCGGAAACAGGCGAGGTGATTTTCGGGGAACCGGCGGACACAGACTTAGGCCGCTGTATGGTGGGAGATATCGACCCGAAAACACGTGGATTGCAGTGCTGGGTGCATGATACCTTCGACTGCAAAGGAAACAAACTGAATGTTCCCATCTTGGGCACCAACGCCAGCATCCGATGGGCAGCGGACCTGAGCACCCAACTGATCGACGGGGCCAATTACCTGACCGGGGACCACATCGGCCGCATCGTGGACAACACCCACGGCGTGATGCTGGAGCCGGAGGACACCCTCACCAACAACGGCACCAAGGGCAATCCCTGCCTGATCGCCGATCTCTTCGGGGATTTCCGGGAAGAGATCCTGCTGCGCACCCGGGACAGCTCCGCTATCCGTATTTATATGAATACGGATATCACTTCTCATAAGCTATTTACCCTGCTTCACGATATTCAGTACCGGGTGGGCGTTGCCTGGCAGAACAACTGCTACAACCAGCCCTGCTATCCCAAATTCTATTACGCTTCCGATATGGATTGGGCCGATGTGCTGCCTGGTATGGAAAAAAAGGCATAAGTATATTGCGAAATGGTCAAAAAAATGGCACAAAGGCTCCAAAGATTGACGGTTCAGCGCGGAAAGTGGTACAATGATCCTGAACAATCATTCCGGCATTCTGCATAAAAGGAGCATCGGGAAGCATGAGGATCAACACTCCCATTAACAGGGAAACCCTCAAACACCATATGACCTATGGCTTATGGAAATACGCGCTGATGGCGGCGTGCGTGTTTATGGGCTGGAGCCTGATTTATACCACAACCGCTTACCGCTCTCCCCAGGATAAGCGGGTGGACGTGTATATTCAATCCAACACCGCCTCTTCAGAACTGGTTAGCAGCTTCCTGGAACCGATTTGGAAGGAAACCGTACCGGAAATGGAAACTGTAAACGGTGTGGTGCTGAGCATGATCGACGATTACACCACCACCATGCAGCTGATGACGTATATGGCGGCAGGTGAAGGGGACATTTATTTCATTACGGAACAGTACTTTAAATCTTTCGCCAGCCAGGGAAGTTACCTGGAACTGGAAAGCCTGATTGAAAACGGACAAATCGATCCGTGCGGCGCCGATCTGACCAAGGGCTATGTCGCTTGTGTGGAGGAATACGACGAGCAGGACCGTCCCGTGAAAACCAGCCGCCACCTGTACGGTATTCCCCTGGATGACTTTTACGGCTTTATGAGCGGCATGCAGCTTGATAACCGGGGCTTGTTCGCCGTGATCACCGTGAACAACCAGAACGACGAAAACGTGATCCCCTTCTTTAACGCCCTGCTCCAAGCCGGCCAGGGTGAAAAGGAAGAATGGATCACAGAGTAACGGAGCGCATCTATGAACATACGGATCGCGGGCGTTGTGAACGACAGCATTGTAGACGGACCGGGGCTTCGGTTCGCCGTTTTTACCCAGGGCTGCTCCCATCACTGCCCAGGCTGCCACAACCCCGAAACCCATGACCCCCAGGGCGGGCACGATGAAGATACGGACGCGCTGATCGCCCGGATGAAAAAAAATCCCCTGCTGTCCGGCATCACGCTCTCCGGCGGCGACCCGCTGGAGCAGAGCGCCTCTTGTCTGGAGCTGGCAAAAGCGGCTCACGGAATGGGGCTTAACGTATGGGCGTATACTGGCTATACCTGGGAACAGCTGCTGGAACGCAATGATCCCGATCAAATGGCCCTGCTTCGGGAAGTGGACGTGCTTGTGGACGGTCCCTTTATCCAGGCGCAGCGTTCGCTGGAACTGAATTACTGCGGCAGTAAAAACCAGCGTCTCATTGCCGTGCCCGATTCCCTGCGGGAAGGCAGGATTGTGCTCTGGACGCCGCCGGTATGGTAATGTTTACAATGGATATGAAATAGCCTTTGCCTCTTCCCGATTCCGTGTGAACCGGGATTTTTTCATGACCTGAAAGGAACCCTCCAGATCCCGCCGTTCAAACAGCTCGGTGATGCCAAGACGCCGTGCGTCCGCGGCAAAAGCATCGATCTGCTGGTCCCGATCCGAAACGTCCAGAGCCAAGCGAGTAAGATGCGCGTAGCGGACGGACAGGGCTTCCCGTTCCACCCGTGAACGGTATGGTTCTTCCCGAGCGAGGGCCAGAGCTTCCTCCAGGAACGTATCCGCCTTACGCAGTATTTCATCCGTCAGATAAGATGCATCAGGCGCATCATAAATGCCCGCATGATCATCCGGGCCGCAGGCGTTGCGCCATAAATCGACATACCGGGCCATGGGAATGGCGGCGGAGCCGTAGTATCCCTGAACAAAATCAGCGGTCAGGGATTCAACGGCTTGATCCGGGTCCCACAGCAGTTTTCCAAGCAGATAGATTTTAAGCTCTCCCAGGGCGGAGGAACGGCCCAGAGAGAAATTGCCCTGCTCAAATACTCCACGCACGCCGAATCGGCGGAACATGCGCAAGTTTTCCGATAACACCTGGAGATTGGGGAAGGGCAGCAGATAATTGGCGTAATTGGTGGTATAATCCCAAATATAAAGATTATCGCAGATTTCACTCCAGCCTTTGAGGTCTCGCAGGAAAGAATTTTCCTCGCCTTTTTCGCAGTGGAAAGAATGGGAAACGCCGCCCTGCACGTTAATTCCATCCGTTTGACAGCCGCAGCGCTCGATGGGGTGGGAAAAGCAGCATTCGATGGAGCAGAGCCGCACGATCACATTGCGCCTTGGCTTTGTTAGCTTGGGCGGTTTCCGGCAATAAAGGTAAGCGAAGGTGTGGATCATGACATGAGGGAATTCTTTTTCAACCTCTTCGGCGACCTTGTTCACAAAGCGGATCATAGTGCCCGCCGGACTGCCTTCTTCCTGATCCACTTGGAGGCAGGCAGGACATTGACAGGGCTGATACCAATCGTTCATGGCCACGGAAAAAATATTGTAGGCTGGGTTTTCCCGCGCCCATTTTTTTACACCGTCCGCACAGATGTTCATCACGTCGGGATTGGTAAGGCATAGCTGGGAACGGATTTTCAGGCGTTTTCCGTTTACCATGGAAAAATACTCGGGATGGGAATCAAACCAGATATCCGGGGATACCAATTGGGAGAAAGTGTGGCTGAAATTGTAAAACATGGCTTTTCCGCCCTGCTCCTCCGTAATGGTGGACCGCGCGGAATTCAGCCGCAGCTTTACGGCAAAATCTCCGTCCATGGCTTCCCGCCAGAACAGCTCCCGCACTTCAAAAGCAGGTGTTTCCCGATGCATTCCCAAAGGAAGAGAAAGGGGAGCAGTGGGGAATATCTCACAGTCCAGGGCTAAATAACGAAAGCCCATGGCTTCCAGCAGGGCATATGCGCCATAAACGATCCCCTGCGGTGTTCCGGCGCTCAAACTTATGCCCGACCTGTCTGTGTCCCACTGAAACGCGCCGCCGTTCATGCCGTCCGGAAGAAGCTCAAGCAGGATGAAAAAGCCCTCTGTCTGAGGCTTTTGCTCCAGGCAGAGGGGAGAAACAGGATAGATTTTTCCCAGATACCGGCACAGCTCCCGCGCGGCATAGCGAACAGGGGCGGGCGAAATCGGATCGTATATCACCGCGAAAACCGAAGGAATATAAATCCTTTCCATTGCAGCGTCTCCATATCATTGTTTACGGAAATATCATTTTGCTGTTTTTTTCCCCTGAAAGCGGTAGATCAGAAAGAGCAGGAAGCACAGATAGAGCAATGCGATGCCCAGCGTAGCCCAGCAAAGGAGTTCGCTCCTTGCTGCCAGACTGACCAGAACCAGAATGGGCGCGCCAAGCACTATACCGAAACTGCTGCCGGTAATCAGGTTGTTGGCGGCGGGCGTGGACAGTTCCGGATCGATTTCCCGCAGCAGCAGCACGCCGGAACTGATCGTGCCGGTCAGCATGCCGAACATGGAAATCAGACCCTGATAATAATAACCGGGATAGACCTTTTTGCAGACCGTATGGAGATATATCCACGTGACGATGCCGCCCAGCACCGCCATCAGCGCGAAAGGAAGCCAGAGACCCCGAATATCTTCCAGATTGATCGAAGCGATCCCGGCAACGATCATGATATCGAAAAAGAAGCCGGAAATACGGTTTAGCAGATAATTGTTCTGATAGCGCAGCAACCGCTTGGATTCTTCTTTTCTTTTATCCAGCAGTACACGCAGGCCGATGGCCATGGCAGAGCCGATAATAAAGTTGAAGCCCCAAAGAAGGGGAGAAACGGTTTTGGCCACACCGGGCGCCGCGGCGGCGATCAGCGAGGTCACGCCCCAGGTGACAAGATAAGTGGCCAGATACACCAGCAGCACCAGCGCTGCCTGAAGAGAAAGCACGTCCAGAGAGGCGGACAGCTCAGCGCTGCCGTCGCTGCCAAAATAATCCTGGGCCAGTTGGGCGGGGGAAACCCGTTCGGGAAGGGTTAGCTTATTTTTATGCTTGAGTACGTTGATGATCACGACCCCCACTGTGCAGGCTACAAGGTAGCCTGCGGCAGCAATGGACATACCAAAGCTCCGACCTCCGTCAAAACCCAGCGCTTCATAGGTGGAACCCACGTTGTTGGCCTGTCCGGGGCCCTGGCCGTAACCCATGGGCAGAAGCAGCCCGGCTGCACGGAACAGCCCTGGCATCAGCGTATAGGACAGGATCAGGGAAATAATCAACCCCGCAACGCCCTGTACCAGATAGGTGCTCACGATGACCGCGCCGGATTTAAGGCCCGTCAGATTGCCGCCGCTGCCCTCCGCTTTAGGGGGCACGCGCAGGCTCATGGCGATAAAGCCCAGGCCGATCCCGTGGAATACCAGCATTTCCAGCAGTTCTTCATCCAGCCGGAGGCCAAGGCATTTTGCAATCAGCAGCAAAAAGCCCGCCAGTACGGCCACTGGCAGCATGGTTTTCCGAATGGGTTTGATGCTCCGATATAGAAAATGGGCGGTCAGGATCGCCGCGGCGATCAGACCCAATTCAATCACGAATTTCCAGAGACCGCTGTTCGCGGCAGAATAGTCCATCGTCTTAGTCTCCTATTGAATCATTTGTTCTTTCCAGATTTCCAGATACTTGCGCAGATTCGTTCTGCCGCCGCAGTGGATTTCATAGTAGTTATCCCCGGCCGAAAAAAGCAGCCTGTCCGCCTGCGTCATCGCCATATTCTGAATCTCGTTCAGCGGAAAAACGCGGTCTGCGCAGGTCAGGCAGTCTTCAAACTGACGGATTTCTGTTTTTTTGGCAATCGGCAGCGGATGGTTTTCTTCATCGACCTGCGTCAGGGAAACGCCTGTGTCAGAAAACAGCAGCCCTTCCCCTTTGGAACAGGAGAAACGGCGGCAATGCAGCTGTTCCTTCTGCCAATCTTCCCATTCCGACAGGTTGGAGAAGGGAAAATCCGGTTCAAACAGACCGTTTTCTGTATAGCGCACCTGAAAGCCGCAATCGCATGACAGCCAATCCTTTCTGCTTTTCAATGTGCCAATACAATTGCAGCCCGGACAAAGATACAGGCATTTTTCCAGGCATTCTGCCCCGTGGCTGCTGCGATAGCGCACATTGTCTTCTTTTTGCCGCTCCCAGGCGTTTTCCCAAATATTCTTGTTCAGCAGCCGATTGATTTCGTTTTTGTTCATGGCAGCCAAAGCATCAGGGGAATAAACGCCGGTCAACCGTCCCCGCATATGGCCGCGGCGCAGACCCTTGCCCCACCGCGGCAGGGAAAGATATCCGCCCTCCAGCCGGTAAGTCACCAGCGGCACATGGGCTGCCAGCGCCAGGCTGCCTGTACCTTTCACCACGGGAATGCTGTGCCCATCCCAGCTTTGTTCTCCTTCACCGAAAATACATACCGAATGCCCCGCCTGCAGATGCCGCAGGCATTCCTTTACCGTGAAGAAGGCGGAAGAACCTTTCCGACGCGGGATCGGCCCCAAACCCCATCGAATAAACCATGTGGCGATTCCTTTCCGCATGATATGATCGCTGGCAACGAAGTAGACATGTTTTTTCCCCAATGCCGCAGCGATCAGCAGCGGGTCACACGCAGTTACATGATTGGCGATGAGCAGGAGTGGGCCTTCTACATTGACGGGTTCATAATCCAGGCGAAAAGCTCGAATAATAATAAAGAGAAAATGCTGAAACAATGCCCAGATCCTTTGGTGCCGTTCATAAGCGTCCATGATGCTGTTCCCTTCGGAATACTGTTTTGAAGAAACGAACATATTTTACCATAAATACGTGAAAACTTGCAAGTATTGCGACGAAAGATATACATGATCCTTCTTAAATGTTTTCACTGAATGCTTTTATTTTGAATGCTTTTATGTTATAATGCAAAATGTGAACGGAACTTTTATCATCTCCAAAAATCTGGCCGGCATCGGATGAAGTGGGGGGATGCGTATGAAGCACGATGATATGGCTCGTCTGCTGGAAGCAATCCTATCCTTGAAAACCAAGGAAGAATTGGAGCATTTTTTTGAAGACTTGTGCACCATCCAAGAGATCAACAGCCTGGTGCAGCGTTTTGACGTGGCCCTTCAACTGGATCAAGGGTTGACTTATGCCCAAATTGCCAATATCACCCATGCCAGTACCGCCACCATCAGCCGCGTGAACCGCAGCCTGGTATATGGCGCTGAGGGCTACAGGCTGGCGATCAGCCGGATGCGTGAAGCAGAAAAAGAGGATATATGATGGATTTGAGCGCCTTAAATCCCATGCAGAAAAAAGCCGTAGAAATGCTGGAAGGGCCTGTTCTGATCCTTGCGGGCGCCGGCAGCGGAAAGACACGCACATTAACTTATCGTATCGCGAATCTTATAGACCATGGCGTAAAGCCATGGCATATTCTTGCGCTCACCTTTACAAATAAAGCTGCCCGCCAAATGCGGGAACGGGTGGAAAAGCTCGTTGGGACGGATGCGCGGGATATGTGGATCGGTACGTTCCATTCCATCTGCGTGCGCATCCTTCGCCGGGATATCGAAAAATTGGGTTACCAGCGCTCCTTTACCATTTACGATGAAGATGACCAGCTCCGCGTGATCAAGGACGGAGTGAAGACCCTGGGCATGGATGAAAGCCGTATCCCGCCCAAGGAGATCAGAAACAGGATCGACGACGCGAAAAACAAAATGATGACGCCGGACGAATGGTTTCAGGCGTCTGCCAAAGACTATCAGTGCCAGCAGATTCACGAGATTTATTCTTATTACGAGGAGAGGCTGCGCGCCGCCAACGCCTTGGATTTTGACGATCTGCTGCTGCGCACGCTGCAGTTGTTCGTGGATCATCCTCCGGTGCTGGATTATTACCGGTCTCGTTTTCAGTATGTTCATGTGGATGAATACCAGGATACCAACCCAGCCCAGTACACCTTCGTCCGCCTGCTTACCCAGGAAAGCCGAAATCTGTGCGTGGTAGGGGACGACGATCAATCCATTTACGGCTGGCGTGGGGCGGATATCCGCAACATCCTGGATTTTGAGAATGATTTCCCGGATACTCAAGTGATCAAACTGGAGCAGAACTATCGTTCCACCTCCAATATCCTGGACGCAGCCAATCAGGTGATCGCCCATAATGTGGGACGCAAGGAAAAGGCGCTGTGGACCGATGCAGGCGAAGGGGAAAAAATCCACCTGTACAGCGCGGGAGACGAAAAGGAAGAAGCGGCTTGGATCTGTGAACGGGTGCGCAGGCTGCGCCAGATGAATGTGCCTTATGCCCAGATCGCGGTGCTTTACCGCATGCACGCGCAAAGCCGTGTGATCGAAGAAATGCTCACGCGGGCAGGTATTCCCTATAAGATCTTTGGAGGCACCCGGTTTTATGACCGGAAGGAGATCAGGGACGCTCTTGCTTACCTTCGGGTGCTTGTCAATCCCGCAGATGACGTATCGCTCACGCGGATCATCAACACGCCCAAGCGGTCCATCGGGGATTCCACCGTGGCAGCGCTTCAGGAAAAAGCGCGAGAGGAGGAGATTCCCCTCTATTCCGTGCTGAACGATCCACCGGAACACCTTTCTTCAAGGCCAAAGAAATGCATTGCGGAATTTGCGCTGCTGCTCATGAAGCTTACGGCGCTCAAGGATACGCTTTCGCTTTCTGAGCTGGTGGATACCATGCTGAAAGAAACGGGCCTGAAAGCGCAGTTTGAAATCGAAGGCAGCGAGGAAGCCCAGACGCGGCTTGAAAACCTGGAGGAATTTGCCGGAGCCGCCAAGGAATTTGAAAATCAGAGCCAGGATAAAACCCTTGAAGCGTTTTTGGAAAACGTGGCGCTGGTGACTGACCTGGATCAGGAAGGGGACGCGCCTCAGTACGTGACCCTGATGACGCTGCACAGCGCCAAGGGATTGGAATACGACGCGGTGTTCATGGCGGGCATGGAGGAAGGAATTTTTCCCTCCATGCGCATGGCTATGGATGAAAAAAAGATGGAGGAGGAACGCAGGCTCTGCTATGTGGGCATTACCCGTGCCAAGCGCCGTCTGTATCTCTCCTTTGCCCGCAGACGCACGATTTTCAATCAAATCACCCACAATCCGCCTTCTCCTTTCCTCAAAGAGATCCCCGAACGGCTGGTGATCGATGAATGGGCCGAGGCCACCCGAAAGAACTTCGCGCCTGAGCCTTCCCAAACCGCCTCTGTTTCCCGTCGGGACAGGCCTCGGAACCTGAGCTTCGGTACCCCGGGCATGGCGGCGGGCGCCAGAGGTGCGCTGAATATCCCGGGCGTACAGAAAGGCTTCGTGCCTTCCACCGCGGCTAGCCTGTCCGGCAGCGCCATGAACAGGCTGTTTAAGCCCGGCGACCATGTGCTGCATCGGAAATTCGGGGAGGGAACGGTGCAGGCGGTGAAGGGCAGCGGCGCTGACGCTCGGATCATGATCGCGTTTACCGCCTACGGCACAAAGGAGTTTTCATTGTCGATCGCGCCGATTGTAAAAATTGAGGATTAGCGTACACGCAGGGGTCAGGATCATGGCCCCTGCTTCGGTTCATCCGTTTTTGATTCTTTTGCTCGGAGGAATAACTCATGGAACAGTTTACGGATATGCGCACCTTGGTGGATTATCTGAACAAAACAGCTCATGCATACTATGTTTTGGATAATCCCATTATTTCGGATAAAGAATGGGACGCTCTGTATAATCAGCTGCTGGCCATGGAAAAAGAAACGGGGATCGTCCTGCCCGATTCTCCTTCCGTCCGCGTGGGCGGCGAACCTTTGGCGGCTTTTCGTCAGCATCGCCATCTTTCCCGGCTGTGGAGCATGGATAAGGCGCAGAGCGAAGAGGAACTGAACGCCTGGTTCGATCGGACGGAAAAGCTGTGGGCACAGGACAGTTCCCTGCCGTCATTAACTTATGGCATCGAATATAAATTCGACGGGTTGACATTGAACCTGACTTATGATCAGGGCGTGCTTGTGGAGGCCGCCACCCGGGGCAACGGCGAGGTGGGGGAGGCCATCCTTCCGCAGGCCAGGACTGTAAAGGACGTGCCTCTTTCCATTCCATGGAAAGGAAAGATCGAGGTACAGGGGGAGTGCATCATGCGCCTGAGCGCTCTGGAGGCTTATAACAAAACCGCCCAGGAGCCGCTGAAAAACGCCCGCAACGCAGCCGCCGGTGCACTGCGCAACTTAGACCCCGCCGTGACCGCCAGCCGCAACCTGTCCGCCTTTTTCTATCAGGTAGGCACCATCGAAAACCCTCCTTTTTCTGATCAGAAGGGGATGATCCGGTTTCTCCGGGAGCAGGGTTTTCCGGTGAGCCCCTATTTCCAGGTGGCGGAAAGCCGGGAAGAAGCGCTGCAGTTGATTCGGGAAATCGAAGAACAGCGGCCTTCTCTGGATTTCCTCATTGATGGGGCCGTGATCAAGGTGATGGACCAGCGGACCCGACAGATGATGGGATACACGGATAAATTCCCCCGCTGGGCTGTAGCCTATAAATTCGCGGCGGAGGAAGCAACCACCATCTTGGAAAACGTTACCTGGGAATTGGGCCGCACGGGCAAGCTGACGCCCTTGGCCCATGTGGAGCCGGTGGATTTCGCGGGCGTCACGGTAAAAAAAGCGACCCTCAACAATATGGGTGATATCCAGCGCAAGGGAGTCACCCTGGGGTGTACCGTATGGATCCGCCGATCCAACGACGTGATTCCGGAAATCATGGGCAAGGTGGACGACGGCGTGGAGGGTACGCCCATTCTTCCGCCGGAAAAGTGCCCCGCCTGCGGCGGACCTGTCACCTGGCGCGGCGCGCATTTGTTCTGCCTGAACCGGGAAAGCTGCCGTCCCCAGGCCGTGGCGCGGCTTGCCCATTTCGCCTCCCGGGACGCTATGGACATTACCGGCTTTTCTGAAAAGACCGCGGATCTGCTGTATGATCAATTAGGCGTTCGGGACGTCGCGGATTTATACCATCTGACAGCGGATCAGCTTCAAGCCCTGGACGGCTTCCAGGACAAACGTGCGCAAAATCTGATCGATGCGCTGGAAGCCAGCAAGCATTGTCCCCTGTCACGTTTTCTGCTGGCTATTGGCATTCCCAATATCGGCCGCCGCACAGCCAGGGACCTGTCCGCCGCTTTCGGCACCTTGGAGGGCGTCATGCACGCTGATATGGAAGCGCTGCTTGCCATCGACGAGGTGGGGGAGATCGTTGCCCAGAGCGTGATGGATTTCTTTTCCTTCCCCGAAAACCAGCGCATGATCCAGCGATTGCTTTCCGCCGGCGTCGCGCCGCAGGCAGAAGCGAAAGCAGAAGGCGGTTCCCTGAACGGCGTCATCATGGTGGTCACCGGCACCCTGCCCACCCTTTCCCGCCAGCAGGCGGAAGCCTTGATCCGGGATCACGGCGGCACCGCTTCCTCTTCCGTCAGCCGGAAAACAAATTATGTGGTGGCGGGCGAAAACCCGGGCAGCAAGCTTACCAAGGCCCAGACGCTGGGCATTCCCGTGATCACGGAAGAAGACCTTATACGCATGGCCCAAAACTCCTGAAATGGTATTCCTATCAAAAACACTTGACAGGGTTCTATTTCCCTGTATAATCTGTTGAAGAAGGCTTGGGGAAAAAGGGCATATACTGACGAAAAAGCCTTTGCCGGTTCATTGAAAGGGGAGAAGCGGAACTTGTTCAGAACGAGCACATGCCGTGTGGAACGTTGGAGCGACAAAACCATGAGCGTCATGCGGGAGCAGCAGTTGGAAGCGTGCCAGGACAGGCTGTACCGCTGCCCTGCCACCGGCATTTTTGATGCGTTGTGCGAGGATGAAATCCGGAATCTGTATCATTTTTCTTTTTATGCCAGGGAAGAAAGGCGCAAAGTGCCCTGTCAGCAGGAGCTGCGCGAAAAAGTGCTGCGCAATGTGCCGCTTGAAGCCTGTTATCTGTCTCCGGGAGAGGATCGTCTGGTAAAGAGGATGCTGCAAAACGGGGGAGAAGCGTATCTGGATGATTGGGATGAGATCAGCTCCGCCGAAGCCCTGATTTCCCGTTTATGGTGCACGCTTCAAATGGTGGATGACGAGTATGCCCGGATGGTGATTGCGCCCGAGCTGATGGAACCCATCACGCAGGCGATGATGAGCCCCCGTTATACCCGCGTTCGGGAACAGCTTTTTACCTTTGACGCCACGCTTCACAGCTTGCTGTATCTATCCGGTTTCCTTCATGCTTCCGTACCGCTGACACAGTTTCCCCTTCAAAAAACCAGCGAGACGGAAGGGGCATCTTCGCAGTTGATCGGCAGGTATCTTCGGGCTGCGTTTGACTATACGGAAACGCCGGAGGGGGAGATGCTGCTGCTGCATCCCGGCCTTGCCGACCCGGAACATCTGCTTTCAAGCCTGTCAAAGCTTCCGCCCATCGAGATCCAGCTGACCCGGGAAATGATGCTGGGCGGTATGAGCGGCATACTTCCCGAAGAGGTGGCTTCCAGCGAAGCTATGCGGGGTGTACTGATCGGCGCAGTGCGCCCTGAATACGATGAAGAGGAAGTGCTGGATGATTTGCGCATGATGGCAAAACAGGGCGCCAGCATCGCAGAAATGCGGGAGGTGCTGGAATCCATGCTCTGCGTGCTGCCTACCCCCAGGATGCTGAATAACCTGCGGCAGCTGCATCAGCAAACAGTGCGGTGGATCGGCATGGCGCCGGCGGTAATCAACTGATGAATGTTTATGAAGCCATTGTACCCGAATGCGCGGAGGGCATGCCGGCGGTCCGGTATATCCAGCGGGCCATGCCATTGCTTCCTTCTTATGCCGTTCGGGATGCTTTTGATGCCCGGGATGTAAAATGCGGCGGCAGACGTGTGGGAAAAGATGAAACCGTCATTCCCGGCGAAAAAATACAGCTTTACACAGGTTATTCCGTTGAAATCCCCGTCGTTTATGAGGATGATGCTGTGCTCCTGCTCAATAAGCCCGCCGGGATCAACTGCGATGAGGATATTTGGGGCGGCATGACGGTGCTTTCCCTGATGACGCAGCGGGCAAAAGGGGCTTACATCCCCCGTTTGTGCCACAGGCTGGACAATGTGACCAGCGGCCTTCTGCTGCTTTGCAAGGATGAAGAAAGCGAACAGCTTCTGCGGAAGATGTTTGAAGAGCGGAAACTGACGAAAATCTATCAATGCCTGGTCAAAGGAGAAATGCGCCCCCGGGAAGCGGTGAAGGAAGCGTTTCTGGTAAAAAACAGCCGTGAAGCGTTGGTCCGGGTCGTCACGCACGAAACGCCGGGAGCGCTGCCCATCGCCACCCAATATGAAACCCTTCATTTTGATGGAAAAATATCCCGATTGCATGTTCATCTAATCACCGGGCGCACCCATCAGATTCGGGTACATATGAGCTTTCTTTCGCATCCGATCGTGGGTGACGATAAATATGGCGACCGAAGTTTTAATAAAGCCGTCAAGGCAAACGGGCTCAAGCTGTGCGCCACGGAATTGACGCTGTATCCCGAAGGCAAGCTGTCCTATCTGCGGGATAAGCACTTTTTCATTCAGCCGCCATTCTAAAAAGGAGAATCACTTTATGCCGCCCATCAAGCTGATTGCGACGGATATTGACGGAACGCTTCTAAGTTCCGAAAGAATCATTACGGAAAGAAGCCTGCGCGCCATCCGCGCCGCCCGTGAAAAAGGGATTACAGTTGCTATCGCCACTGGCCGGTTTCCTGAAAACGCGTACATGCTATTGGAGGATTACGGCTTGCGGCTTCCCATCATCGGGGTCAACGGGGCCAGGATCGTAGATGAAAGCCTGCAGGAAATCTCCAGCCATGAAATGAACCCGGCAGCCGTAGGGGAGACCCTGAACGTGCTGCTGAACGCCGGATCGGATTTTTTTATTTTCGGGGATCATGCCATCTGTACGGCTACCCGGCAGCGCCTGCATCATTCGGAACTTTCCCATGGGGACAGGATCAAGGCCCTGGGTTTTCAGTATTACCACGGAAAAGAAGAGGTGGAAGAATTCGTTGCCCGGCACGCGGTATACAAGTTTTTTGTGTGCGATAATATGCCCCTGCCGCCCATCCGGCAGGCATTGTCTGCCGTGGCCGATATCGATCTGACGCAATCCTGGTATAATAACATCGAAATCATGCCGGCAGGCGTGGATAAGGGCCAGGGCGTGCGTGATATGGCACGGGCCATGGGCCTTTCCATGGATCAGGTCATGACCTTAGGCGACCAAAGCAACGATATTCCCATGCTGAAAGCCGCGGGCTGGGGCGTTGCCATGGGAAACGCCAGCGAGGAAACGAAAAGCGCCGCGCGATTCGTCACCGCCTCCTACGCGGAGGAAGGCTTCGCAAAGGCGCTGGAAACATACGCGCTATAAGGAAATACGCCTCCGCTCCCATCGATCGGGATCGGAGGCGTAATACATGGCAAGCAAAATCAGATGCTTCTTTCCTTGCCCATGAAGCAGCAGGCCAGAGTGCCGGGGCCACAGTGAGCGCCGATCACGGGCCCCACCATCTGAATCCGGATATCCTTGATGGCGGGGATATGCTGGCGCAGCATTTTTTCCAGCGCCGTTGCTTCTTCTTCTACGTCGGCCTGCATGATGATGACCGTTTGATCTTCGGGATGCTCGATGTATTCCGCCGTGCGGTCCACGATGGTGCGCAGCGCTTTTTTCCTGCCTTGCACCTTTTCAGCCGGGTCCAGTTTGCCGCCCTTGCCCATGCAGATGATCGGTTTGATATCCAGCATGGAGCCAAAGAACGCGCTGGTAGAGGAAATGCGGCCGCCCCGCGCCAGATATTTCAGATCGCTCACCGTCAGCCAGGCGTGGGCGCGCAGGCGGTTTTTAAGCACCCATTGCTCCACTTCTTCCATAGATTTGCCCTGCAAATAAAGATCGTGAGCGCCTAAGATCAGCAGCGTTTGTGGCGCGGAAATGCTCAGCGTGTCCACCACAGCGAATTTCCGGCTTGGATACTTCTTGAGAAGCCGTTCCCGTGCCTCAAAAATATTATTTATGGTGGAACTCATTTGAGAAGAAAAGGCAATAAACAGCAGATCCTTTTCTTTCAGGATCGGTTCAAAGTATTCAAGATAAGCTTCCGTGGGAAGACAGGATGTATTGGGCGTGGCGCCTCTTCTCATCCGATCAAACAGGTCTTTTTCCACTCCGCTGCGGCCGTTGTCATCAAAGTATTCCTGACCGTCTAATGAATAAGGCATGCGTACGACTGGAATATGACGCTCATCCGCGATGGAATACAGCAAATCGCTGTCACTGTCAGTCATGAACACATAATCCTGCGGCATGGGGGAGTCCCTCCTTCGTTTGTTCGTGCACCAATTTCATTATACAGTCAAAATTGAAAAAAATCAATATATTCAGTGAATTTGCGAATTATATCAGTGATGATTAGATTCATGGAATAATGCATAAAAAGACAACTATGTGACTGAAAAGCTTCGTTTTCTGTCGCCGGCTTGATTTTACGGAATCTGTCAAACGAACAGTTTCAACCGGGGGAGAATTCCCGTGGAGGGCGTGGAACGAATAAAACTATTCGTAAAAGAAAACTTTTACGAATAGTTATGGACAAAAAAACTGGAATGTAGTATACTTACCCTGCTCCGCCAAAAGCCCTTCGATTCTACAGATCGCATTTGGCTTTTGTCTCATACAATAAGGATTGTGAGGAAATAGTTTTGAAAGAAACGATCAGTTATCATGATCAGGCTTCCATCAAGCGCATGGACCGCGTTCGGGAGCTTGAAAAAGAATTGCCCATGGCCTGCACCGATTTTTTCCGTTCCATATCCCAAACCACCAGTCCCCTGACGCGGCTGGCTTATGCTTACGACTTTCGTCTGTTTTTCCAGTACCTGACCAGAGAAAACCCCTTCTTTGCCGACGTGGAACCCCGATTCTTTACGGACAAGCATTTGAAGATGATCCAGAAGCGGGATATCATCGGTTATCAGGAATATTTGATGCAATATTATGTGACAGACGAGACTTCCGGTGAATCCAATGTGGTGCGGAACCATGAATTGGGCATCATGCGGAAACTTTGTTCTTTGCGTTCTCTGTTTGATTACATGTATAAAAATGGTATAATCGACGCCAATATCACCACGCTGGTAGAGCTTCCCAAGCTGCATGATAAGCCCATCCTGCGATTGGAGCCCGATGAAATGCAGAAGATGCTGGACGCTGTATCTACCGGAGACGGTTTGACAGAAAGACAGCAAAAATTTTTAAACTTTACGCGAACGCGGGATATCGCCATGCTGCTGCTTTTCCTGGGCACAGGGATCCGTGTCAGCGAATGCGTGGGCCTGGATATCGATGATCTGGATTTTGAAATGAACGCCTTTCTTGTCACCCGCAAGGGCGGCGATCAAAGCATTTTGTATTTTCCGGACCAGGTGGCGGAAGCGCTGCGGGCGTATCTCGACGAACGAAGCAAAATACAGCCCCAGGAAGGGCACGAAAACGCGCTGTTCCTGTCCCTGCAGAAGCGCCGCATCACCCAGCGGGCTGTGGAAAATATGGTGAAAAAATACGCGCTGATTGCCGCCCCGCTGAAAAAGCGCATCAGCCCCCACAAGCTGCGCAGTACCTTCGGCACCAATCTGTACCAGGAAACCGGCGATATTTACCTGGTGGCCGACGTGCTGGGCCACGCCGACGTTAATACTACCCGCCGCCATTACGCCGCTATGTCCGATGCTAACAAGCGCAAGGCTTCCCGCCTGGTACCGCTGCCCAGTGCCGATCCGAAAGATCAGGATTGAGCTTCGTCTGGCTTCTTGCCGTCCTCGGGCAGGATCACCTTGTCGATCAAAATGGAACGGAATGGCTGATCGCCGTTTACGCATTTCATGCAGTTATCGCAGATTTTGTTGGGATCCAGATCGCAGCGGTCGCATTCGCCGCATTCGATGCACTCCCGGTCGTACAGCACGCATTGCTTCATGAACCTTTCCCCCATTTTATTTTGTTTGGGTTATGCTGGGGGGAAACCGCTCTTTGGAGCCAAAGAGCGGTTTCCCCCCAGACCCCTCTTCCGAGAAAGCTATAAGAGACATTTGTTTCAATGGAACCGCAATGAGTATTTTTCCACGTCAGTCCAATTTTCCCTTCTTTTTTTGTTTTTATAGCTGTTCTTCCCTTGCCAAACACTTGTTTGCCTGTTATAATGAATTTGTAATTCTTCCATGAAAGACGGTGTTTCGCAATGCCCAGGCGTCCTAACGGCGATACGCAGCAGCGCATTTTGGAATACATTGAAAAATACATCGACGAAAACGGCTTTCCGCCGTCTGTGCGCGAAATCGGATTGGCGGTGGATTTGAAATCCACCTCTACTGTACACGGCCACCTGACCCGACTGGAAAAAAAAGGCCTGCTGCACAGGGAGGCTATGAAGCCGCGCACCATCGTAAAAAAGGAAGAAAAGCATCCGATGGTAAAGGTGCCGCTGCTGGGTAAGGTGGCTGCCGGCACGCCGATCTTAGCGGAAGAAAATGCTGAAGGCTTTATGGTGCTGCCGGAAGAAATGGCGGGCAGCGGCGATTATTTCATCCTGGAAATCCGCGGTGAAAGCATGATCATGGCGGGTATCATGAACGGCGATTACGTAGTGGTCAAGCGCCAGCAGACCGCCCAGAACGGTGAAATCATCATCGCCATGATCGATGATGAAGCCACCTGCAAGCGTTATTTCAAAGAGCCGGACCGCATCCGCTTACAGCCGGAAAACCCGCGCATGCGCCCATTTTACGCAAGATCGGTCACCATCGTGGGCAAGGTGGTAGCCGTGTACCGCATCTATAACGGTAATTATAAACTGACACGATAAAAACCCGTTTTGGCTTTCTCGGAAAGGGGTCCGGGGGAAACCACTCTTTGACCAACAAAGAGCGGTTTCCCCCGGAATTTTTTTCATGTAAGTGACAAAGCGCGGCCTGTAAGCCGGGTTCTGTTGAAAATGGCCATCTATCTAAGCGCGAAGTCGCCAGCGCGCTTGAGCGGTACTGCGGGAACAGGACGGGCCGCCCTATGCGTTCCCTACACCTTGCACCGGATGGGGTTTACATGACGGCACAGTCGCCAGGCCGCCGGTGCGCTCTTACCGCACCTTTCCACCCTTACCGGGGTCTCCCCCGGCGGTATCTCTCTGTTGCACTTGCCTTGGAGTCGCCTCCACCTGCCGTTAGCAGGCATCCCTGCCCTGCGGTGCCCGGACTTTCCTCACGCCCTTGCGGGCCCGCGGCCATTCAGCCGCCTTTGTCACGGGGACATTATACAGCGAATCAGAGCGAACGTCAATCAAAACTATTACTTCCAATGGTTAAGCTGTGTCAGCGCCTGGTCGTACTGCATCCGTCTGTCTTGATCGGCGAGGCCGTCCGGGTTGGGCATATGATCGATCAGAAAGCTCACTAAGTCCGCTTTATTCTGATACGTATATTGGCCGTTGGTATAGCACCATTTGCAGTATTCTTCGTTGAACGCGCCATCCGTTTCCCGGCTGATCACATCGTCCTCGTACAGCGGCATGCCGCAGCACTGACATACCAGCTGTCTTGGCGAGCCCAGCATCGTATTGATGGATGCATCCAGCGTTTTGGACAGCAGCTTCAAGGTGTCCGTATTAGGCTGGGTCTCCCCCGTCTCCCAACGGCTGACCGCCTGGCGGCTGACCAGCACCTGTTCGGCCAACTGCTCCTGCGTTAAGCCTTTCTTTTCGCGCAGAGTTTTTAAAATATCCTTGGTTTCCAATTCTCTCGCCTCCTGTTCATTTTCATCTATCATTATATCCTGTTTATAGAAAACCGCAAGCAACGCGCTGTTGCTTTTTCTAAAGAAAACACCAATGGATGAAACATCCATCGGTGGAATGAAAAACTTATATGATGATCAGCAGTCTTCCGCAGGTTTCGCATTCGACCAGTTCTCCGGCCTTGACTTTGCGGGAAACGGAGGAAGGAAGCGACATGTTGCATCCGCCGCATTGATCGCCGTACAGGGCGGCCAGGGGCGGTACGCTGTGTTTCTTGATATCGCGGTAGCGATCCATGAATTCTTTTTCAATGGGCTTGGCTTTTTCCGCCGCAGCGGCACGCAAAGCTTCCAATTCCTGATCCTTTTCCTTTTTCTCTTCGTCGTAGCTTTCCTTCAGCTTGTCAAATTCACTCTTGGCCTTGGCGGCGCGGACACGCACGTCGTGCTGAAGGCGTTCCCGGTCTCCGGCGTCCTTGCGGATGCGCTTGATCTCCTGCTCGTAGGCGGTCAGATTATTCTGCAAGCGTTTTGCGTCGTTCATAAACTGCTGCACATCCTGGCTGGACTTAGGCGGATCGCTTTCCATTTTCGCGTGCAGGTTATGCAGCTGCTCATCGGTCATTTTGATGGCGTCCTTCAGCGCTTCCAAACGGTCCTGCATAGCGGAAACTTCGCTTTCGATGCGCTTCATGGTGTTTTGCTGTTCGGCGTAATAGTCGCGATATTTAACCAATTTCTGCCTGACAGGAGAGCGTTTGATGGAAGCTTCCATTTTATCCACTTCCACGTCTGCTTTCTGATATTCCCATAATAGATGCAACTGATCCATTTTTGGCCCTCCTTCTATATTAGACGCTGCCAAAGGGCGCGTATTGAGACGGGTAAACCCGTACATTATATTGTACATCATTCAGCCGTTTTTGTAAATACTCCGCCAAAAATGGCACCAAAGGCGCTTCCGTGCCGTAATGTCCGCCATCGAACAGCACAAAATCGCTCATAGAGGCCGCCAGGGCGTTATGGTGGCGTACTTCCCCCGTTAGTAACGCCTGGGCGCCGAGGGCCTGCGCGGCCTGCCAATCGCCGTCATCCGCCCCGCCCGCGATGGCCAGGGTGGAAATCAGGCTGACGGAGCTGCCATACCTGCGGACCGGAAAGGAGAGCGCACGGGAAATCCGCGCTTCCAGTTCCGCGGCCTGCAAGGGCTTTTCCAGCTCGCCCAAAAACAGGTAATCAGACGCCTTGCGAATATTCAGCAATTCCAGCAGTTTGGCACAGCTGGCGCTTCCGCTTAGCTCCGTCTGGTCCAAATTGGTATGGGCGGCGACCAGGGAAAGGTGGGACCGCACCATTTCGCACAGGATGCGGCCCTCGGCGTCCTCTTCCAACAGGTTTTTCCGGGCGTGGAACAAAAGCGGATGATGGGTCACGATCAGCTCCGCGCCTAAATCCTTTGCTTCCAACACCACATCCAGGGTGCAGTCCAGCGCCACCAGGATTTTCGTCACTTCCGCGTCCCGGCGACCGATGATGGCCCCCACATTGTCATAGCTTTCCGCCGTTTCCACAGGCGCGATTTCATTCAAAATACTTTCAATCCATCCCACTGTTGCAAACACGGCTGTATTCCTCCTTAAGCCAAGTCCATTCCCGCTGTCCTTCTGCTGTGCGTTTTTTGGACGCAATGCCCATGCGCCAGGCAAGATACTCTCTGTAATGCTTCGGCACGCTTTCCATGAGGCGAAGCCCTAAAAGCAGTTCCCTTTCCCCCATGCTTTCCCTGCCGGGAACGGCCCGAAGCACCACGTAAAACCGCCCGGCAGCAAAAGCGATTTCCTCCCGATCGATTCTATAATCCAATTCCATCAACGTTTTTCGTAAAAGATGCACATCCGTATGAGCAGATAGGATCAGGGTCGCGCCTTGCAGTTTGTCCGCGCCGCTGCGCAGGATGCCGCAAAGGGTGTGCCCGCCCATGCCCAGCACGGCAATGGCATTTGCAGGCTGCGGCAGCACAGCCAGCCCGTCCCCCACGCAAAAATCCGCCCGATCCGAAAGGCCATGGCTGGACAGAAGTTCTTTCGCCTTATGCAGGGACGGTGCACTGATGTCGGCTACGCACATTTTTTCGCATATCCCCTGCAGAAGCAAATAACAAGATAACCGCCCGTGATCCGCGCCGATATCGGCGCCGTATGCACAGGCGGGAAAAAGAGCGGCAGCCCGGGATAAACGATCGTCTAAATGAACCGGCTGCATATCAATCCAAATAATCCTTGAGCTTTTTGCTGCGGCTTGGATGGCGCAGCTTGCGCAGGGCCTTTGCTTCGATCTGACGGATGCGTTCGCGGGTCACCTGGAATTCCTTGCCCACTTCTTCCAGCGTACGCTGGTGGCCGTCATCCAGGCCGAAACGCAGCCGAAGCACTTTTTCTTCCCTCGGAGTCAGGGTTTCCAGCACATCCCACAGCTGTTCCTTCATCAAGGCGTGGGAAGCTGCTTCCGCTGGCGCGAGCGCGCTTTCATCCTCCAGGAAGTCTCCCAGGTGACTGTCCTCTTCTTCGCCGATAGGCGTTTCCAAGGAAACTGGTTCCTGGGCGATCTTGATGATTTCCCGGACCTTCGATTCGCTGATCCCCATGGCCTTGGCGATTTCGTCAGGGGTCGGTTCACGCCCATATTCCTGCAGCAGCTGACGGGAAACGCGGATCAGCTTGTTGATGGTTTCCACCATGTGGACGGGGATGCGGATCGTTCGCGCCTGATCGGCGATGGCGCGTGTGATGGCCTGTCGGATCCACCAGGTAGCATAAGTAGAAAACTTGTAGCCTTTTCGATAATCAAATTTTTCTACGGCTTTGATCAAGCCCAGATTACCCTCCTGGATCAGATCCAAAAACAGCATGCCGCGGCCCACATAACGCTTTGCGATGGAAACCACCAGGCGCAGGTTCGCTTCAGCCAGCTTTTTCTTGGCTTCCTCGTCTCCCTGTTCCATGCGCTGCGCGATTTCGATTTCTTCTTCGGCGGTCAGCAGGGGCACCCGGCCGATTTCTTTCAGATACATACGAACGGGATCATCAATGCTGATGCCCTCGGGCACCAGGTCCAGATCCTCTGGCAGGGGTTCCGGCTGAGGAACGGCGCTGTCAGCGTCGCGGGTAACGGAAACGCCCATGGCCTCGAAGGTTTCCAAAATACTGTCAAATTGCTCAGGATCAATTTCGTAGGACGCAAGCTTGGAAATAATCTCATCATAAGTCAGTACGCCTTTGCTTTTGCCCAATTCATACAGTTCGTTCAGCTTGGCCTGCTTCGCGTCCATCTGCGTGCTCAATGGCTCCACTCCTCTCTTCCTGTCAGCGCCCCTGCTGTTTCAGCCGAGCCAATTCTTTGGAAAGCGCCGCCACTTCCTTGAGCGCTTCCCCTTGTTTTTCAGCCGTTTCGGCGGTTTTCATCAGTTCGGTCATTTTGTTGATTTCCTGCTGTATACGCTGTATCTGCAAGTTTCTCAGGCAATCCGCGGCGATCAGCGCGGCATGGTCTTTATCGGTATTCGTCAGCATGGAAAAGGCTTCTCCCGCGGCCTGGCGCACTTCGTCGCTCACATTTTCATCGCCCATGATTTCGGCAGGCGATCGACCGCTTAAAAGATGCATCGCCGCTTCTCGCAGGGCAGGATGAAGAAAATCCGTTTCTTTTACCATATCCCGGGGCACTGCCCCTGCCGCAAGCAAGCCCAGCAGCGTCTGTTCCGTACGGAACCCTTCCGAAACGCGGCTGCGCTTTGGCTGTGAGTTTTCCCGATTTTGCACAGAATTATTCTGTGCGGTCGCATTCGGGGCGGAAACGCCGATTTGGGCCACCAGCACATCCCGGGAAAACCCGGTCTGAACGCTCAAAAGCTCCAAATAGTTTTCCACGTCCACCGGGTCGCGCACCTTCCGCAGCAATTCCGCGCAGCCTTTGGCGTATTCGGTGCGCCCTTCCTGGGTTTCAAGATCATACTGCAATCGAAGGCGCTGCATGCGGAAAGCCGTCGGCGTCATGGGGCGCAGCGCCTGAAACGCATTAAGTCCCCGCTGACGGATGAATTCATCAGGGTCCAGTCCATCCGGAAAATAAAGCGCCTTCGCCGGAACATCCTCCTGTTCGAGGATATCCAGGCCCCGTTCGATGGCGTGCTGACCCGCTTCGTCTCCGTCGTAAGCCAAATGCACTTCCGGGGCGAACCGTTTCAGCAGCCGCGCCTGTTCGTTCGTCAGCGCCGTGCCAAGGGTCGCTACCGCGCCGGTCACTCCCGCCTGGCTGATCGCCACCACATCCATATACCCTTCCACCAACAGGATACGCTTCAGGTCCCGCTGTTTCCGGATCAGGTTGATGGCGTATACGCCTTTTCGCTTGTTGAACACAAGCGTATCGGAGGTGTTCAGATACTTGGGCTTTGCGTCGTTCATGGCGCGCCCGCCGAAGCCCAGCACATTGCCGTACTGGTCGATGATGGGAAACATAGCGCGGCTGCGGAACATATCATAGGCGCTGTCATTTTTCACAACGGTGAGCCCCGCCAAGTTCAGTTCTTCCTGGGTATAGCCTTTTTCCGTTAGATACTGCGTCAAGCTGTCCCACTGGTCGGCGGACGCGCCCAAACCAAACCGGCGGATAATGCCGTCATCCAGACCGCGCTTATGCAGGTAATCCAGCACGCGCTTTCCTTCCGGCTTCCATAGCTGTTCGTGGTAAAACCTTGCTGCTTCCCTGTTAGCGCTCAACAGTTTTTCCCGCTGGCTGCGGCGCTTTTCGTAATCCGGATCGTCCTGGACTTCCGGCAGCGTCATATGATTCCGGTCCGCCAGCAGCTTCACGGCTTCCAGGTAGGAAATCCGCTCCATCTCCATTACGAATTGCACAACATTGCCGCCCGCTTTGCAGCCGAAGCAATAATACAGGTTCAACTCGGGATTGACCGAAAAGGAAGCGGTTTTTTCGTGATGAAAAGGGCACAGGCCCCAATAGCGGCGGCCATCCTTCTTTAGAGGAAGATAATTGGAAACGACGGAAACGATATCCGTTCTGGCATAAAGCTCGTCCATCCATGCCGATGGGATACGTCCCGCCAAGCCCTGTCCCCTCCCTCCTTGGTGTTTCAAGTGCTATGATTCGAGATGAAAAGCGGATTTCCTGCCAAATATGATAATTTTCGCACTCAAATTACAGGAAATGAAACGGGAATGAACAGACTTTGGTAGGTTCTGATGGCGTAACGATCCGACATGCACGCCAGAAAATCCGTCACTGCCCGTTCCGTGCCGTCCCGATAAGAAATCTGCACGTATTCCAGGGGCATTTTTCCGGGATGCTCCATATAGTATTCAAAAAGCGAAACGATCACATGATCGCACTTTTTTTCTTCTGCCTGCCGCCATTCATCCAGATACACATGCTCAAAAAGGAAAGCGCGCAATTCGTCGCTGGCCTGCTGGATCGGTGCGCTCATTTTCAGATGAGATTGTCCCGCGCTTTCCCGGACGATATCTGAAATCATTGTATCGATCCGCTGGCCGTGGGTTTCCCCCAGCACGCGCAGCAGGTCCTGAGGGATTTCAAACTCCCGGAGCACTCCCGCCCGGATAGCGTCGTCGATATCATGATTGATATAAGCGATCCTGTCCGCCCTGGCAACGCACTCCCCTTCCAGGGTCTCGGGTTTTAGTTTCCCCGAATGCTTAAGAATGCCGTCCCGCACTTCCCAGGTCAGGTTCAGCCCTTCACCGCCTTCCAGCACGTCCACCACCCGCAGGCTCTGTTCATTATGGCGGAATCCGTCGTGCGTCAGACGGTTCAGGGTACGTTCCCCGCTGTGACCGAAAGGCGTATGGCCAAGATCGTGCCCCAAGGCGATGGCTTCCGTCAGGTCCTCATTCAGCTTCAGCGCACGCGCCAGCGTGCGGGCCACCTGCGAAACCTCTAAAGTATGCGTAAGGCGGGTACGATAGTGATCTCCCTCCGGCGCGATGAATACCTGGGTTTTGAATTTCAGGCGGCGAAAGCTTTTGCAATGGAGGATGCGGTCCCGATCCCGCTGGAATTCCGTGCGTAAAGAACATGGGTTTATGGGCCGCTGCCTTCCCCTGGTATCAGCGCTGCATACGGCATATGGGGAAAGGTACGCTCTTTCCCGCGCCTCCAATTCTTCCCGGATCGTCATTCGGTACGCCTCCTCCCTGCGTTTGTAATATACAACGGGATATACGTCAATTCCTTTATTGTTTTCAATTTTCGCTTATTTTTTGCTGTTTTTGAGGAATCCATAAAAAATGGCCCGGATTGCTCCGGGCCGTTGAGATACAGAATGAATTTTATTTGCAGTATTCGATGGCGCTTTCCGCGGCGATGCGGCCAAAGACCACGATATCGGCCACAGCGTTGCCGCCCAGACGGTTGCCGCCATGCACGCCGCCGGTGACTTCGCCAGCGGCGAACAGGCCGGGGATCACGTCGCCGTTGGTATTGATCACCTGGGCGCTGGTATTGATCTTCACGCCGCCCATGGTGTGATGGATGCCGGGAGCGATCTGGATGGCGTAATACGGCGGGGTGAGCAGGGCGTTGTCCATGCCGGTAGTGCGGCCGAATTCCGCGTCGTTCTGTGTC
>JAFXMP010000032.1 GCA_017530275.1 Clostridia bacterium
AATTCCCTCCTGATTTACGAGGCTTTTCTTTTTCCCCCGATTTTATGTTCCAATTTGCTAATTCGCCTGTTATTCTCACTTGTAACTGAAAAAGATACGCTGCCCTTCTTGTACCAGCGTACCTTTTTCAGTGACCTTGATATCGAGGCCTTTTCCGTAGAGCGCTCCGAGGCGGAATTGACAGCGGATAAAATGTGGCAAAAGGCTGCTGGATATGGATAAACTGGACAAGGCAGCGGGCGGAACGAATTGATTGGAAGACTTTTGAGGAACTGCTTTTCGAGGGGCAGTTCCTTTTATACTTGCATTTTACAATATGAATAAGAAAAAAGTGCTTAACAAATTTGAAATAATATGGTATACTAAAAATGGTGTTCTATCTGTGTATGCCTTTGAACGAGGAGGAACGAACCGGATGGATTCGTACAAGCTGCTGATCACGGGCGGCATACCGCTGATGGGCGAAACGTATGTTTCTGGCGGGAAAAACACATCGGTGGCGGTGATCCCCGCGGCGCTTTTGTCGGACGAGCCCTGCACCATTGAAAACCTGCCGGATATTGAGGACGTGCGGGTGCTGGTGGATATCCTGCGGGCATTGGGCGCGACGGTGGAGTATCAGGGCGAGGCCAGGCGGATGACCGTGGACCCGCGCACCGTTACCTCCTGCAAGGTGCCTTACCGGCAGAGCCAGCGGATGCGGGCCAGCTATTATATGCTGGGCGCGCTGCTGGGCCGCTGCGGCGAGGCGGAGGTTGGCTATCCCGGCGGATGCTCCATCGGGGCGCGTCCGGTGGATCAGCACTTAAAGGCCTTCCGGGCTATGGGCGCCAAGGTAGAGGAACGTGGCGCCACCATCACCGCCAAAGGCAAAATGCGGGGCGCACAGGTGTTTTTTGACCGGATCACCGTGGGCGGCACCATCAACGCCATGCTGGCGGCGGCCAAGGCGGAGGGCAATACCATCCTGTATAACGCCGCGCGGGAGCCCCACGTGGTAGACCTTGCCAACTTTCTGAACTCCATGGGCTGCCGGGTGCGCGGCGCCGGTACGGACACCATCCGCATCGTTGGCGCGAAGCACCTGCACGGCAGCACCTATACCGTGATCCCGGACCAGATCGAAACGGGCACGCTGATGATCGCCGCGGCGGCCACCCGGGGCGACGTAGTGATCCGGGGCTGCATTCCCGCGCATATGGACGCGCTGACAGCCAAACTGCTGGAAATGGGCGTGTCGGTGGGCGATATGGACGACGCCATCCGGGTGCGCACTGCCAGAGGTCACCGGGCCGTGAATATCAAGACTCAGGAATATCCCGGCTTTCCCACCGATCTGCAGCAGCCCATGAGCGCTTTGCTCACCCGGGCCAGCGGCGATTCGGTAGTGATCGAAACCATTTTCGAGGCCCGATTCAAGCATTTGATGGAAATGCAGCGCATGGGCGCCCACGTGCGCATTTTGGAACAGACTGCGCTGATCGAGGGCGTGAGCGAACTGTACGGCGCGCCTGTTACCGCCACGGACCTGCGGGCCGGGGCCGCGCTGGTGATTGCCGGGCTGATGGCAAACGGCACCACGGAAATTTATGAACCCGGCTTTATTGAACGGGGCTACGAGCATATGGAAGATAAGCTGCGGGCTCTGGGCGCGAAGATCCGCCGGGAGCCCCTGGACCCGCAGGAACTGCACGGGTGATAGTAGGGATTAGACAGTAGGCAATAGGAATTAGTATAGCGAATTATTCTTTTTGTCTTTCTTTCCTCACCCTGCTCCCCAATCCCTAACCGAAAGGGAATGATGCTTTGAATGCTTTTGAAATATTAGGACTGAACGAAAACGCGGACGAAACGCAGGTGCGCCAGGCGTATCACCAACGGGTGAAGGCCTGCCACCCCGATCAGTTTAAGGACGGGGACGTACAGCGTCAGGCCCAGGATCAGCTGATCCAACTGAACCTGGCTTATGAAGAAGCCCTTCGCCGTACCGTCGGAAAACCAAAGACCGTTTTTCATACCGTTTCCCCGGAGGAAGCCAAAACCATCGCGAAAAAGCTGCTGGAGCAGCAGCGCTATGAAAGCGCCCTGCTGCAATTGAGCCACGCCGAAAGCAAGGACGATGAATGGTATTATATTCACGGCCAATTGCTGATGGGCATGCGGCAGTACAATACCGCCCACCAGTCCTTCCGGGAGGCCGTGCGCTTGAAGCCGGAAAACAACGAATACCGCCGGGGCGCGCTGGACGCCGCCCTCGCCATGAAAAGGCACCAGAAATGGCCTTACCGCGTGGCGGAATGGGCCGGCGGTCTGCTGCACCGGCGCGGCAGGACCTGAAAAAAACTAATGGAGCGTAACTGTCATGAACCTGCCCAATAAGCTGACTCTGCTGCGCATCCTGCTGATTCCCGTGTGCCTGACGCTGTGGGCGCTGGGGCTGCCTGTTTTTTCGGCGGCAGTGTTTGCGCTGGCGGCGCTGACTGATTTTTTGGATGGATACATTGCCCGGAAGAAAAACATCACCACTGTATTCGGAAAGTTTGCCGACCCGGTGGCGGACAAGATCTTAGTGCTCACCGCTATGATCTTCCTGTGCGCGGACGGCATCCTTCCCGCCTGGGCGGTGTGTATCGTGGCGGCACGGGAATTAATGGTGGATGGCCTGCGCCTGGTGGCTGTTGGCAAGGGCACGGTGATCGCCGCCGGCTGGCTGGGAAAAATCAAAACCAATTTGCAATTTTTCTGCATCCTGGGGGGCATGCTGCTGCCCAAGGGCCACATTGTCACCCTGATCCTCACCGTCGCCATGGCCGTGATGACCGTGTGGAGCGGGGCCAAGTATTTGTGGGGATATCGGGAGGTCATCACTTCCGGCGGGATGTAACGAAATGGAAGAACCTGGGGCCTCCGCGGCCCCAGACCCCGCGGCAGGGGATGATCCCCTGCACCCTCTCCCGCGGAATAAACTTGATGCGACGAACAAACAATCTCCCGCTGCTGCATAAAAAAACAGCCCAGCTTGCCGCCTTTGTGCTTCTGGCCCGGCCGCTGAAAGCGGCCAACCCGGATGCAAAGCATCCGGGGAAAGCCAGGGAATAATCCCCAGGAAAAAGCAAGCTTTTTCCCTGGGATTTTCCCGGCTTTCTGTGGGCCAGAAGCCCTCTATCTTTCGTATCTCCCGGCGACAGGCGGATGTTGTTTGTTTTTTCTATCCAAGTTGATTCGCCAGGATGGGTCCAGGGCCAAGCGGCCCTGGTTCGGGGGTTTAGGGGGCTGAAGAAGCCCCCTGCCTCGTATCTTCTACTAACCTACGTGTACATTATAAAGTATCAAGGAGAATGACCATGGCAAAGAAAGAATCCGCGAAGAAAGACCTGAAAACAGACAACACCCAGCAGGAAAAAATGAAGGCGCTGGAGGCCACCCTGTCCAGCATTGAAAAAGAATTCGGCAAGGGCACGGTGATGAAGCTGGGCGAAAAGACCGCCATGCAGGTGGACGTGGTGCCCACTGGGTGCCTGGACCTGGATATGGCGCTGGGCGTTGGCGGCATTCCCCGGGGCCGCATCATCGAAATCTTTGGCCCGGAATCCTCCGGTAAAACCACGGTAGCCCTGCATGTGGTGGCTGAGGTGCAGAAAAAGGGCGGCGCGGCGGCCTTTATCGACGCGGAACACGCCCTTGATCCCAATTACGCCAAGAATTTGGGCGTGAATATCGATGAATTGTACGTAAGCCAGCCCAACTGCGGCGAGGACGCTTTGGAAATCGCCGAAGCGCTGCTACGCTCCGGGGCCATCGATATCGTGGTCATCGACTCCGTGGCCGCGTTGGTGCCCCGGGCCGAAATCGACGGCGAAATGGGCGATTCCTTCGTAGGCATCCAAGCCCGCCTCATGAGCCAGGCCATGCGCAAGCTCACCGGCGTGGTGGCGAAAACCAACGCCATCGCCCTGTTCATCAACCAGATCCGCGAAAAAGTGGGCGTGATGTACGGCAACCCCGAAACCACCCCCGGCGGACGGGCCCTCAAATTCTACGCTTCCGTGCGGCTGGACGTGCGGCGGGGCGAACAGCTCAAGAACGGCAGCGACGTGATCGGCAACCGCACCAAGGTGAAGGTGGTCAAAAACAAGGTGGCCCCGCCCTTCCGTTCCTGCGAATTCGATCTGATCTACGGCCAGGGCATCAGCCGGGAAGGCAGCCTGCTGGATATGGCTGTTGCTAAGGATATCATCGTCAAGTCCGGGGCCTGGTTCTCCTACAACGATCAGCGTATTGCCCAGGGCCGGGATAACGCACGCCAGTATTTGAAGGATCATCCCGACATCGCGGACGAGATCGACGCTCTGCTGCGCCAGCAGATGGCCCAGATGACGGTGCCCGCAGTGGACGAAGGCGACATCCCTGAAATGGACCCGGAACTGGGCGACGGCGATGAAGCGTGAGCGCCCGCAGCCTGCCCAGGCGGACGCCTGCGGCCTTTGCCGGATCGAACTGGACCATGTGAGCGTAAAAGCCGGGGCGGATGTGCTGGTAGAGGACGTGAGCTTTCATATCCACTGCGGTCAGCTCACCGCTCTGGTGGGGCCAAACGGCGCGGGAAAAACCACCCTGGTGAAGGCCATTTTAGGCCAGCGGCCCTATACCGGCGCCATCCGCCATGTGGACGCGGACGGCCATACATTCCCCGCACCCCGCATTGGCTATGTGCCCCAGCAATTGCCTTTTGATAGGGAAATGCCGCTGACGGTGTGTGATCTCATGGCTGCCAGTCTGACCCGCCATCCAGTGTGGACGGGGGTAAGCAAGGCCATGCGTGAGCAGGTGCATAAAGCTCTGGAGGAAACTCAGGCAGCCAGCCTGATCGACAAGCGGCTGGGTGCTTTAAGCGGCGGCGAATTGCAGCGGGTACTGCTGGCCATGGCCCTGACGCCCCTGCCAGACCTGCTGGTGCTGGACGAACCGGTTTCCGGTGTGGATCAGAACGGCCTTGCGCTGTTTTTGCAGACCGTGGCTGCCCTCCGCCAGACCCACCACATGGCGATTCTGATGGTGAGCCACGATTGGGACCTGGTGCGAAGATTTGCCGATTTTGTGGTGCTGGTGCAGCAGAAGGTGCTGAAAACGGGCGCGCCGCAAGAAGTGTTTTCCTCTCCCGAATTTGCCAACGTGTTCCGGGGAGAAATGCCGCCCATACTGGAAAGGGACGCCACCGCCGGAGCGCTGTTCAAGCCGTGAGGAGGCATATATGGAACGTCAGTATACCCGACTGGATGAAACCAGAAAACTGATCGACGCCATCATCATGAGCTTGGAAAACGAAGCGGACAAGCGCGGGGCCTATGTGCATCTGTACGGTGTAGGACTGCTGGCTTCCCTGCTTGCCCTGAAAAGGGGCTTTGACCGGGAAACAGCAGAAATGGCCGAAATCGCTGGCATGCTCCACGATCTGCTGACCTATGTGGACCGATCCTCAGATACGGACGATCACGCCCATACCTGCGCGGATTACGCGAAAGAGCGCGTATTGGATCACCTCACTTGCTTTACGGATGAGGAAAAAGCCGTAATTTATCAGGGGATTTACAATCACAGCGACAAACGCGTGCAAGGCGATCCCTTTGACGAAATCATTAAGGACGCCGACGCCGCTCAGCATTCCCTGCGCAACCCCATGGAGGATTTTTTCTATGACAATCCCCGCATCCAGCGGGTGATCCGGGAACTGCTGTAATACATACTTGAACATGAGAGAAAACGAAACGGAACACCGTGCTGTATATCGAAAAGATGGCACGCCAACGGGCGAAATCGTCGAAAAGCACGCTCCCAAGCGTCCGGGCGATTATTTCCGCCATGTAGTGCTGGTGATGAAAACGCAGAACAGCCCCCCGCCCGGTCAGGGAGAGGGGCGCTATATTGTTCAGCAGCGTTCTTTGAAAGCCCGGTATTTCGCCGGGAAATGGGATGTGACCGGCGGCGGCGTACAGGCCCATGAAACGCCTGCTCAGGCAGCCGTCCGGGAAGCTAAGGAAGAACTGCATCTGGATGTATGTCCGGACGAGCTTTCCCTGGTATACGAATATACCGTTCATTGGCAGGATGGCACCGGCCTGTTCATTTCCATGTACGCCTGCCGCGTTTCCGTGCCGGAAAAGGGCTTCACCTGGGACGAACGGGAGGTAAACGATGTGGGCGTTTTCCCTTTCCACGTGTTCCGCGCACACGTGATGGACCACAATGACGAAGCATTTGGCCAAGCGCTGGACCGCATTGAAGCTACCTTGTAAAGGAAAAAACTCATGTTCAGCAAGGAAGAAATCAAACGAATCGCCATGGAGCAATCCGCCCGGGACCTGAACTGCAGGCCGGAGGATTTTTCAAAATTGCAGCCTGTGCTGACCTCCGGCGGCAGTGGACTGAGCGCCCAGGCCAAGCGATACTATAAAGAGCCCCTTCCCATCAATTTTGTCTCCTACGGCAGCAATGTGGTGGCTTCAGCAATGCCGGAATATCAGGAAATTGCGGCAGAGTATATTCACAAATTTGAATTTTACCGCTGCTTTGAAACGCCTGCCATCCATTGGCTGGACGAGCACATCGCCCCGATGGGGCAAAAGGTGTGCTTCATGGCGGAATATCAGTTGCCCGATCCCGATAAAGTGCGCGCTTTGCCCTGCGCTTATCCCCTGCGGGTATTGGAACAAAAGGATTTTGCCGGGCTGTATTTGCCGGAGTGGCACAACGCCCTGTGCGAACAGCGCAAGGAGCTGGACGTACTGGGCATAGGCGCTTACGACGGGGACAAGCTTATCGGTTTGGCCGGATGCTCGGCGGATGCTGAAAACATGTGGCAGATCGGCGTGGATGTGCTGCGGTCATACCGCCATCAGGGCGTCGCCGCCGCGCTGACCAGCCGTCTGGCTTTAGAAATATTGGACCGGGGCAAGGTCCCATTTTACTGCTCCGCCTGGTCCAATCTGCTCTCCATGCGAAACGCCCTCCGATGCGGCTTTACGCCCGCCTGGGTTGAAATGACCGTTAAACCTGAAAGCATTGTGAAAGAAATACTTGGTTGATTTGTGTATTTGTCCATTCTTCCGGCTTCTCTGATCATGAAAGCGAGGATTTTTCTTGACGACGATTTATCAAATCATGAACACTATTCTGCCCTTTGAATGCTTCGAGCTGGATTTTATGAAGCGGGGGCTGCTGGCGATCCTGCTATTGACCCCCTTGCTGGCCCTCATGGGCACCATGGCGGTGAACCGTCGCATGGCGTTCTTTTCGGACGCGCTGGGCCACTCTGCCCTGTGCGGCGTGGGTTTGGGACTGCTGCTGGGCATCCAAAGCCAATTGGTCAGCATGATCCTATTCGGCGTGATCTGGGCCGTGATGATTTCCCGCATCAACCGCACTGGCGGCGCGTCGGCGGACACCATCATCAGCGTGTTTTCCTCCACGGGCATCGCTGCGGGGCTGATGATCCTATCCCGGAACGGCAGCTTCGCCAAGTATTCCGCCCTGCTGGCAGGGGATATCGTGTCCGTGCCGGAAGGCGATCTGCTGTGGCTGCTGATTGCCCTGCCCCTGGGCGTTGGCGCATGGGCGCTGCTGTATAACAAGCTGCTTCTCACCGCCGTGAACCCCGCCCTGGCCCAGAGCCGTGGCGTGAATACCAAATGGGTAGAATACGCTTTTGTTTCCCTGGTAGCGGTGGTGGTCATGCTGTCTATCCGCTGGGTAGGTGTGCTGCTGATCAATGCATTGCTGATCCTGCCAGCGGCCGCAGCGCGAAACGTATCCCGGACCGCTGCCCAGCACGCTCTGTTCAGTATACTGATCGGCCTGTTCTGCGGGGTCGCCGGGCTGGTGGTTTCCTACTATATGGAAAACACTGGCGCAGGCGCTGCCATTGTGTTATGCGCCGCGATTTGTTACGCGGCAACGCTGCCCTTAAGGAAAAGAGTGCAATAATACATTCTGTGATCGTTTACACCTTTGGAAAATTATGCTACAATCGGCTTAGAGAAAACGTTGGGAGGAAACGAGCAATGCAGATGAAGGATTTGGGGTTTTACCGGGGCGTTAACCTGGGCGGATGGATGTCCCAGTGCGATTACTCCAAGGAACGGCTGGATGGGTTCATTACGGAAAAGGATATCGCGGTGATTGCGGACTGGGGACTGGACCATGTGCGCCTCCCCCTGGACTACAACGTGATACAGCGAGAAGACGGCGCCTTCATCGAGGACGGCTTCGCCCGCATCGAAAAAGCGCTGAGCTGGTGCCGGGCGAACGGCCTAAACGCGGTGCTGGACCTGCATAAAACAGCGGGCTTTTCCTTTGACGCCGGGGAAAAGGAAGCTGGGTTTTTTGACAGTGAAAAATACCAGCAGCGGTTTTTTAGCTTGTGGGAGGAGCTGGCCCGGCGTTTCGGCGGCGACAGCGCCCACATAGCCTTTGAGCTGCTGAACGAAGTGACGGATCAGGGCTTTATCGACGCCTGGAACCGCATTTCCAGCGAGTGCATCCGCCGTATCCGGCCCATCGCCCCAAACACCCTGATTTTGGTGGGCAGCTACCACAACAACAGCGCCGCCGCCGTGCCGGACCTGGCCGCCCCAGCCGACAGCCAGGTGGCCTACAATTTCCATTGCTATAATCCGGTGCATTTCACCCATCAAGGTGCGTACTGGGTTCCCTTCCTGGACCGCAGCGCACGGTATACCTTTGAGGAAGCCTCCATCCCCGACGATTACTTTGAAAAGGATTTCGCCCCCGCCATTGAAGCGGCAGGCAAGTACGGCGCTATGCTCTACTGCGGTGAATATGGCGTGATCGACATCGCAAGCCCCGAGGATACGGTGAAATGGTATCGCCAGATTCACGCCGCCTTTGAAAAATACGGCATTTCCCGCTGCGCCTGGAGCTATAAGCAAATGGACTTCGGTCTTTCCGACGCCCGCATGGACGGCGTGCGGCAAGAACTGATCAAGTTGCTGTAATCTTCTCTCACCTTTTTTACCGCGCGGCATATGAAAACACAGAGGAACCAACCTGCTGCCAGGATCCGTTCCTCTGTGTTTTTATGTTCAAAATGGAAATTGGAAACGGCATTGGAAGGGTTCTATATGCATTGCATCAAGTGATGTTTCAGCGTAAAGAACCGTCCCCGTATATCAGGATGCTTCTTCATCCAGCAGTTTGAGCAGCGTTTCCGGGTCGTCGGCAGCAATGAGCCGATGGAAATCGCTGTCGTTCAGGAAGCCGTCCTGGTTTGCGCGGCGAAGCTGGGAAAGCAGACCGTCGTAATAGCCGTTCACGTTCAGCAGGCCCACAGGCTTTTCCAGGATACCGGCCTGCACCAGGGCGTATACGTCCATGAGCTCATCCAGGGTGCCCACGCCGCCGGGCAGGGCGATGCACGCTTCGCCCCGTTCGATAAGGGCGGCTTTGCGCTCCGGCAAGGTATCCAGCATGATCAGCTCATCGGTGCCGGGCAGGGGCAGGTGTTCTTCAAAGCGGCGCACGTTGATGCCCACGATGCGGCCTTTCTCTGCCTTTGCTCCCCGTGCCACACAGCCCATGAGGCCGCAGTACCCGCTGCCGTAAACCATTTCCCGTCCCTGACGCGCAATCAGGCGGCCCAACTGTTCCGCCGCTTGTTTATAAACCTCCGGACAATTATCCGCCGACCCGGCGAACACGGTGACAGCTTTGTGCATGCTTCGCGCCTCCCTTACTTCATCCAGCTTTCATCTCCGGGGTTGTCCCGGAAGCGGCGCAGACGGGTGCAGGCTTCCGGCTCAATATATCCTTCCTGGGCAGCCACTTCCACCAGGATGTCCAGGTTACACAGGCTGATATTGCGCACGTTGGCGGCGGCCAGGCGTTCCAGGCCCTTCTTCATGCCGTAGGTGAAGATGCTGACAATGCCCAGCACTTCCGCCCCCGCTTCCCGCAGAGCGTCCACCACTTCGATCACACTGCCGCCGGTGGAGATCAAATCCTCCACCACCACCACCTTCTGGCCTTTTTCCAGCCTGCCTTCGATCTGGTTGCCCCGGCCGTGATCCTTGGCCCCTGAGCGCACATAGCCCATGGGCAGGCCCATCAAATGGCCGGTAATGGCGGCGTGGGCGATGCCCGCGGTGGACGTGCCCATTAATACTTCCACATCGGGGAAATTTGCTTCAATCAGAGCCTTCAAGCCTTCCTCCACGTGGGTGCGTACTTCCGGCGCGGTCAGCGTCAGGCGGTTGTCACAGTAAATGGGGCTTTTGATGCCGCTGGCCCAGGTAAAAGGCTCCTGGGGCCGGAGGAATACGGCGCGGATGGACAAAAGATCGTGGGCGATGGTCTGGGCGGTGATCATGGGTGTTCCTCGCTTTCAGATGGTTTTTGGTGTTTGTAGCTGTTCTTTTCAAGGACGCTTTAAGCATTGAAAGAGTTGAGAGTTAAGAGTTGAGATTATATGGTCGATCAAATTTGTTTCTCCCACATGAAACACTATATTATCTCAACTCTCCACTCTCAACTCTAACTTAAAGTGTTCAATAAAGCGTCTGTTCACGCATCGGCGGTCAGCATCCCAAGGATGAGCATGCAGGTTTCGGTGATTTTTACGTTCTCCTGTTTCAGCAATTCACGAATCTGATCAACGGACATTTTGCAGGGCCGGATATCCTCGTAAGCTTCGTTGCAGGGCTTCATTTCGCCCCGGACGGTAACAAACAGAGGCACGATGATTTCGTCCGTCAGACCCACGCAGTAGCAGGCGGGAGGCAGGGCACGATCTATAGAAACCAGCTCCAGCCCTGTTTCCTCTCTCAGCTCCCGGGCGGCGGCCTGCTCTGGCGTTTCATCCCCATCGATGACGCCGGTGGGGAATTCCCACACATAATCGTTCACAGCGAAGCGGAATTCCCGGCACAGCAGATAATCCCCGTCCTGAAAGCGCGCGATGATCTCCACCGCTGTTTTGCGGCAGGCCAAGTCCTTTTCCGTTTTCAGATCGTTCAGGGAAATGACCTCCCAGCACACAGGCTGTCCGTCAGAATCGTAATACAGCTCGTACTTTTTCAGGAATCCGCCGTCCGCTGGACGGATCTCCTTCAGCGTCTTCATCGTTTTTCCTTTCCCGTTTTAGTCCAGCGTGGTGAAGGGAATATACTCCGTTCCGGCAAACATGGTATTAATGGTAACGTACCGGGGATGCTCCCGCCAGCCACCCAGGGTGGAATAGGATACATCGTCCACCTTGCAGTCCGGCAAAGCCTGGCGCAGAGCGTCCACCGCATCCTTGGGCACAGGGATATTATCGGAATAATTGTTGCTGTTGAACAGCCACAGACGGCGCAGATGGGTCAGACTCTCCAGCGCCGACCAATCGCTGATGCGATTGAAACAGATATTCAGGTCCACCAGCTCAGTGCAGTTGGCCAGGCAGGAGATATCGTTAATATCATTTTTGAAAATCTCCAGATATTGCAATTCTTTCAGACTGCCTATAGGCGTGATGTCCTTTAGGTCAATATTGCAAGCCATGATCAGTACCTTCAAATGGGGCAGATCGTACAAAAAGCTCAAATCAGTGACCCTATTGTGGCCGATGTCCAGGGCTTGGAGGTTTTTGCAGTATTTCAGAATTTCAAAATCCTTGGCAGAGTGCTCTGTGCAGGTGGTGTTGTGCAGCGTCGAAAAGGCCGTATCATCCGTGCGAATATGATGGGCTGTGCGCTCGGGGTGCAGTTCGTTATGACAGGGAATGATCATGGTCCAGCCAAATTCGATATCCGGGTACCGGCTGGACATTTCGTCGATCCTGGCGCGGCGGATTTCAGAGGAAAACATATCCACCTTTTTCACATTGGGCAGTTGATCGAGAAATTTATACAGCGCTCTGTAATCATCATCGTTATTGGGCACCTTCACGCTGCCCAGATCCACATACTCCGCATTTCTGTCTACAGTCACAGTGCCATAAAAATTGTGATAGGTCACGTCTTCGCCCAGCGCGCAGTTCGCAAAAGCCAGGCACAGAAGCAGCACATACAGGAACAGAATTTTTCTCATCATTTTTTCCTCGTTTCGTTGGCAGATCAGGCGCATAAACCGAACAGAGCGGAGTTTTTCCCGCGTTGTTAGTCCGTTTTCCCTCTCATAATATACCATAATTCTCTTTGCTTGTTAAGAATATTTCACAAATTCTTTTCAAAAAACGATTCCCAATAAAAATGCTTCAGAAGCCGGTAAACGCGTCCTGTTCCTTCAGTGTTTGCTGCAATTATAGGGTATCTTCCTTGTCCGCATTTATGATTCCTTCATCGCTTCCGCATTCGCGGATATTTCCGTTTTCCACTCGCAGAACGCAAGATGGACGCGCTCCGATGAAATCCGACTGATCGGTGCAAGTCAGCAGGGCCTGGGCGCGGCCAATGCGCGCAATCAGGCGGCGGCGGCGGTCCGGGTCCAGTTCGCTGAGCACATCGTCCAACAGCAGCAGCGGCGGTTCGCCCTGATGCGCTTCCAGCAGGTCAAAGGCGGCCAGCTTCATGGACAGAGCAGCAGTGCGCATTTGTCCTTGAGAACCAAAAGATTTGATAGGTTCACCACAAAGGTTCAGGATCAAATCATCCCGATGAGGGCCAAAGCAAGTGGTTTGACGGCGCAAATCTTCCTCTCGGCTGGCTTGCAGCCCGTTCAGCATATCTTTCTCTACCTGCTCGCTTTCGGCCAAAACACCCTGATAATGCAAAGCGAAGATTTCTTCCTCTCGGCCCCCGATATAGCGGTAATGGACCGCAGCCTGCTTATGCAGCTGATCACAGGCCGCGCGGCGCAGGCGCACCACCGGCGCGGCGGCAGCGGCCAACTGTTCGTCCCAGGCAGACAAAGAGCGAACATCCCCTTGTTTCAGCAGCGCGTTGCGCTGTTTCAGGGCGGTCATATAAGTTTGCAGCGCATAAAAGTACGCTTTCTGCTCCTGCGAAAGCAGCATATCCAGGAACCGGCGTCGGGCTTGGGGCCCTTCCTTCACAAGCGCCAGATCCTCCGGTGAAAAGATCACACAGGTGGCGTGGCCCATCAGTTCCCCCAACCTGGAGGCTGTTTTGCCATTGACATAGACCACCTTCCGGCGGCGGGCGTTTTCATACAGCCGCACGCCCACCTCGTGCCTGCCGTCCTTCCGTTCTACAATCAGCTGCACCGCGGCGGTTTCCTGTCCCCGGCGGATCATTTCCTTATCAGCGCTGGTCCGGTGGCTGCGGCCCAGGCAGCACAGGTGCACCGCTTCCAACAAGTTTGTTTTGCCTGCGCCGTTTTCACCCACTAAAACCGTAACGCCTTCCGGCAGGGAAAGCATCACCTGCCCATATCCCCTAAAATCGCGCAATCTCAGCGCTGTCAAACGCATATTCCGTCCCTCCTGATCTTTCCCGTTCAGTTTGCCACATCCCTGTCAGAAAGTCAACGGCAAGGTGAATGTTTCACGTGAAACAGTATCAAACACACAGACTGCAATGTTTCACGTGAAACATTGATATACATTGAAAATACCGTAGACGAACAGGCTCTTGCTGTGCTATAATCGAGTTGTAATTGTTATTTCTGTGTTTTCATTTATATATTAGCCCAACTTATCAAGGAGGAAATTTGATGACCGAACGTGAACATCCTCTCTCCAAATGGTTTGGAGAAAGAAAAATCGTCCGTCTGATGCTTCTGGCCGCCATTCTAGCCCTGGCGGTGATCCATATAGAGTTTATTATCAATACAGCGGTGATGCTCTGGCGGGTGGCGAGTCCTCTGATCCTTGGAGGAATCATTGCTTATATCCTGGAGATCATGATCAAGCGGTTTGAAAAAATCTTCCTGTCAAACAGCAATAACAAATGGATCTGCAAAGCTCGAAGACCAGTCTGCATCTTGCTGGCAACGCTATTGGTGCTGTTTCTGGCCGTATTGCTGGTGTCCACCATTATTCCCGGATTGACGGAAGCTTTTACGGTACTTAGCCGAGAGTTCCCTAACTATTTCATTCAGGTCAAAAGCTGGGTGATGGAAACCTTCAGTGACGTACCTTCCATTACAGATTATGTGAAGGATATAGAACTGGATTGGAAATTTATTCAGGACCGCGTGGTAAAATGGGCCATCAGCGGTATTGCCGATAATAGCCTGCTTTCCAATACGGTGACAGTGATCAGCGCCGTGACAGGCTCTATTGCGAATTTCCTCATTTCCATGATCTTCGCCATTTTTCTATTGGCTGGCAAGCAAAAGCTGCAAAGCCAGTACCATAATGTAATGCTTGCAGCCGTAACGGATAAAAACAATAACAAATTGCAGCATGTACTGCAAACCGCGAACCGCTGTTTCTCTGGCTTCATTATCGGCCAGACCACTAACGGCCTGATCTTGGGTGTGCTTACATGGTTGGGCATGCGCATTTTCCGCATGCCATACGCCCTGATGGTGGCTGTGCTCAGCGGTACCACCTCCCTGATTCCCATTATTGGCGGCTATATTGGCGCTGCTTTGGGTACATTTCTGGTGTTTACGGCGAATCCCAGTCTGGCTCTGTGGTTCCTGATCTTCATCGTTGCCCTTCAAAATCTTCAGGGCAATATCCTTTATCCGCGTCTTGTTGGCAATTCCGTGGGCCTCCCCAGCCTGTGGGTACTGGCCGCGGTTTCCGTTGGTGGCGGTCTAAGCGGCGTTGGCGGCATGATCCTGGCCGTTCCTATCACAGCCACTCTGTACTCTCTGGTGCATGAATGGGTACAAAAGAAAAAAGAGGTTATGAAACAAGAAATGTGATCCTGAAATAAAAAGAGGCGTTTCCCTTTTGCTCCGAGAACAGCATTACTGCTTGATTAACCTAAACCCTCCACATATATGGATTAGTGACCTCCAAGATGTCAGGTGACGTCCTATCAAGTCGGAACTGTCACCATCACCGCCACGGCGGACAGGGGTGTTTCTACGTCCTGCACGGTAAAAGGAGTTACCGCCCTGACAGCGAGTTTGAAAGCCATTGAAGCCGAAGCTTTCGCAGGCACAGCCTTTGAAGCAGTCGCCCATCCCGGAAGGCTGCATATCCATCGGTAGAGGGCTTTTGCAGACTGCGCGAATTGTTTTACGCCTGTATTCCCGCCAGCGTGACCGAAATTGCAGGCTACGCTAATTGAAGGCTGCCCGAACGTCGTTCTTGAACGTGCGGCGCAATGATTCAATGAAAATTAACCGTTCCTTCCAAATCTTCCCGCCGCTTCCTTTCGCATAAAAGCCGCTTCCATGGAAAACCTATGGCTGATGAAAGTCAAGGAGGCGCGAAGCATTGCGAGCGACAGGCATTGTAAGAAGGATAGACGAACTGGGCCGGGTCGTAATCCCCAAGGAAATCCGCAGAACGTTACGGATTCGTGAGGGTGACCCGTCACAGATGGTATTGACACAGATGGAGCAATTTTGCCTCGCCATGATGGACACAGCGGACAGATTTGGGGAGAAAGGCTGATAAAATAGGTTGAATCCTGCCTAAAATGATTCGCTTTTCACAGGAAAAGGTGCTGCTTCTGCACCAATTGCTGATTCAGGAAACGGGCGGTTCTCCCGAGCTTCGGGGCGTGAATTTGCTGGACAGCGCTATGGAAAGCGTCTTTCAAACCTTCCCGCATAAGGATGAAGGCATTCAGAACGAAATGTTTCTGGATGCTTTTTTTCTTTTCAATTCGTGGATGAATGAAAGAACTGATTCAACGCAAGTCCGCCTGTCTTTTCAAGCGTCCTTGGAATCCTCCGTTCATCGTTTCATCAGGAATGTCATGACTTCCCGCAGGTCATCGGTAAAGCCGTCCAGATCGTCCAATGTGATTGCGCCTTCGATCAGCAGCGCAAGGATATTTTGATACATGCAGGATCGGCTCATATGCGCAACCACGCCGACCTGCTTCTGATCCCCACGGATGCGTTTATCCAATTTCCAAAACTTATCGGACGCTTTGCCGGGGCCCGCCAAAATAGAAGCGTATTCTTCCACCAGCCGCTCCATGTGGGCTTCCTGCCAGCCGGGGAGCCTGGAACGAAACAGCTTCCAATCTGATTCATTTACTGGTCTCATGTTCATCTGTTTTACTCCTTCGGTTCATCGTTGCTTGAGCCATTTTTCCACATTTCGATATACGATCCCATTGGGCAAATCCTGATCGGCGCCGCGGTAGAGAATACATTTGGTGGTGATCTCGCCGTATTTGCGTTCCGCGTCGGCGCAGAGTTCATCATCATTCAGGACGTGATACTGCCGCTCGACGATTTCCCGGCTGTGCTTGATCTCATAGGCTTCGCTGGTGTTATTCCCCGCGTGGTAAATGAACATATCAAACTCACTCCGGCTCAGCACTAGCTTGAAAGCACGATCCTCTTTACGCAAGGAACGAGCGATTTCCAGCAGAACGATATCTTCCATCATACGGCCCCGAACCTCTTCCAGAATTTTCTCTGTCGCGAGTTTCTTATCATGTTCGCTGAAGCTTTGGAAAAGGGAATCTTTCATCAAAACATGAACCAATGCCTGCGCCTGGCAGTAGCGCATGCCGGGCTGTGTGAAGAGCACGTATTCCGTCGGTTCTGCGTCAATGACCGTAGTTTCCACGGGGCAGTCCACCACCAGATCGAGGGCTTTCAGGTATTCCTTGATTTCCTCCACATGCGCCTGGGTAATGCCGACCTTCTGATCCTCCTGATTGCGGATTTCCAGCATTTCCATCAATTTCTTCGTGACGGCTTCCCGGTCAATTTGATCCAGGATATCCGTCCGCTTTTCAGGATCGGGCTGCTTCCGCAGTACCTCGGCAGCAGAGCCCAGGTCGTGGGATTTGAAGCGCTGGATCAGCGTCCGCAGCAGGAACTGATGGTTCATGCTCTCGATGATGCGGTTGATGGCTCCGGTGAGTTCACCAGCCTCATACAGGGTGCGCAGATGCCGGAAATAATTCCCACGATCACAGCAGGCCAGGGAATGCTGGATGTTTTTGCAGATGGCCGTATCGATGTATCTGCGGGTGGATTCGTCATCCCGGAAAGCGGCGTCCGCTTCCAGCGCGTCTTCATCGTCGAAAGCCAGTTCCCCGGCGCGGAGCGTTCCGCCATAGCGGATGTATTCGTCGATATCGTCGATCCCCAGTAATCGGCTGTACTCCCGGAAGGGAATATACGTGGTGTGCAAGGTATAAGCGCGATCATAAAGCTCCTGATTCAGCGTAAACCAGAAGCCCAACGAATCCGTGCCGGACAGAACGATCTTCCGCCCCATCATGGCGTAAACATCGGAAAACAGAGAGGCGGAATCGATGAAGTCCTCCATCAGGGTCACTTCGTCGATGAAAAAGTAACGATAACCCAAGCTGTCCAACAATTTCAGATCCCGGTTCATGTCGGCCATGGTATCCGTTACTCTGGCCTTGATATAAACTGCTTTTTTTCTCTCGTCCGGGTGCATTTCGGCAATCGCCTGTAAAAGCAGCGTAGTTTTTCCGGTGCGACGAAGGCCGTAAAGCAGACAAACTTTGCCGGGTGTGTTCCCTTGCATGTATTTTTGCAGGGAAGTGAAGCAATCCCGCTTTTGAAGCCCCTCGACGCTGGAGATCATATGATCGAGCTCCACGCCAGAAACCACGCGGGTATGATAAACAGGCGCCTCCGCTTTCACGGAAGACACCCCCGCTTCTTTTCTCAGCTTTCTCAATTCCTGCTGGATTTCTTTCCGGCGTTCCAATTGCTTCATCGTTATTTCCCGCTCATCCAACTTGATATAACGGGATTTCGTCTTTCCACCATCCGACCATTGAAGATAAGGCTGCTCTTTGCCCTTGATCTTCTTCATGACAAGGTTTCCCATGGGCAGCCGGGCAAGTTCTTCTTCCAATGCCGCTATGCGGGCGCTCATTTCGATGGATGTCACACGAAACACCTCCATCAGCATGATAACACGCGATAACCATTTTGTCAATCTCATTGTTGGTTATCTCGTGTTATCTCTCTGCTCACTTTGTCCCAACTTGGGACGAATGATCGAAAAAAGCGTATGACAGTAGGACGAGTTGTTCATAGCAAGTATCTACGGAGTAATAAGATCATCGTCCAGCAAGAAATTAATGATGTTGCAATGAATGATGCTTTCCTCATAAGTCACTTATGGTTTTTCCAGATACTGCCTTTTCCGAACCGTAGGGTATTGCGCGTTGATGGCATGATAGCAAGGGCAGGCGTCGTCGTGATCGTTGACGATACCGCATGCCTGGAGATGGGCATACACCGTTACCGTGCCCATATACTTAAAGCCGTATGCCTTCAGCTCCTTGGCGATCTGGTCAGACAGGCCGTTGCTGACGGGGGTTTTTTCCCTTTTCGTGCCCTATATACAGGATGGTCTTGCCGCCGGAATGGGCCCACAGCCAATCGCAAAAGCTGCCGTGTTCCCGCTGGATTTTCTGGAAGCACCGGGCGTTGTTGATCACCGCTTCGATCTTCCGGCAGGAGCGAATCATGCCGTCGAAGCCGAGGATGCGCTCCACATCGGCTTCCGTGTAGGCGGCAATTTTATCATAATCGAAACCGTCAAAGCAGGCACGAAAAATCTCCCGCTTCTTGAGCATCAGGCTCCAGCTGAGGCCGCATTGCATGGCCTCCATCATCAAATGCTCAAACATCACCCGGTCATCGTGTACCGGCACGCCCCACTCTGTATCGTGGTATGTTTTCATGGCTTCAAAGGCGAAGCCCCAATCGCAGGAACCCATGGCATTTCTCCTTTTTAACTATGCTTTGTTTCCTTACTTTTTTGCTTGGCTTCTTTTTCCAGCCCCTTCACTGTTTCCAGGTAGGCTTTTTCCACCGGGGACAGCGTCTGTGCCTGGAATTTGCGATATTCCGCCTGCGCCTTATCCAGCGCCTGCTGATGGCTAACGCTTCCGGCGTCCTGCAATAACTTCCGCCCGCCGGAGGAAAGCACTGCGTCCAGCTGCGCGATATAATCCCGCATATACATTGGCCGGTGCTCGATGGCCGCGATTTCGGCCAGGTCGAAGTAACCGGAGACCAGGTTGTTCAGCACTCGCAATTCCTGCTCATCCAGATAATTCTTGGCGACGCCCACGTCCCGCAGCACGGGCAGATCGCCGGAGAAAGTGCGCAGGCCCATGAAAGGCTGCTCGGCGTCGGCACGTTGATAAATCACTTCCGCTGCCGTATGACCGTGGGCGGCGAAATGCAGCTTGTTCTGCACGATCTGGAAAAAACGGACGGAATCCTCGCTGTGTGGATCATAATCTACGCTGGTGGCGTACAGGTCCAGCACCTGCCGGTACAGCATCTTTTCCGAGGATCGAATATCCCGGATGCGGTCCAGCAGTTCTTTCCAATAGCTGCCGCCACCATTGCCTTTCAAGCGTTCGTCGTCCAGCGTAAAACCCTTTTGCATGTACTCCTTCAAGCGGGCAGTAGCCCACTGGCGGAAACGGGTAGCTGTGATGGATTTCACGCGATAACCCACGGAGATAATAGCGTCCAGGTTATAGTAATCGACCTGATAGGTTTTCCCGTCCGCCGCAGATGTTGCATAATTTGCAACAACTGAATCCTTGGTCAATTCTCCCTCCGCAAAGATATTTTTCAGATGGCGGGAAATGGTCGATTTGCCACGGCCAAACAGCAGCGCGAGCTGATCCAGGGAGAGCCATACGGTATCCCCCTCAAACCGCACATCCACGCGGGTCAGGCCGTCGTCGGACTGGTAGACGATGATTTCGCCAAAGCTTTGTTCGGACATTCTTTAGACCTCATTTTTCTACAAAGGATATTTCAGCTATAATCAATATCATTGAAGCGCTTAATCACGGCAGACCCATTCGATCTCCTGCTTTGTGTATTTGCCGCTGGTTTTCATGTGCCTTCGCAGGCATTCCTTGAATGCTTTCTGGCTGGTTTTGAGGATGCGGATGGCGTAAATGGCGCCGATCAGGATGTCGATTTGGCTGCGCACATCCTGGATGGTCATGCGATCGTAGGATGCCTGATCGACGGGAATGACGGCGACGCCGATCAACGGGCCGTAAGCACGGATTTGCTGTTGGTTTTCGCGCATATGCTGCTGCATGACGCGCCACATCCCGTCCTTATCGCACGATTGTTGGGCGCCGCGCAGCGCGCGGCATTCCCTTTCCGCGGCTAGATACGCATGAATCTCCCGGGCGGCGATTTGGATCAGCTGGGCCAGTTCCAGCGACTTTTCTTTGTTCTCCTGGTATTGTTGGAAGAAAAAGCCGGTATTATAAGTGTCCAAAATACCAATTCCTTTCGTAGATGATTTTGCATTATATAAAGAAAAACATCATGTAGGCTGTTTGTTTTTATTCATTCTTCAAGCTGCTTTTTCCACACAAGGACATCTAAGAATCGACCTATCCGATCGACTATTTCTTTTTCTTTGTCTCTTTGAAATGCTGTATTTACAGCAACAATAATGTTTGCATCGTTTTGTAGATCAATTTTATTGGAATAACATTGATAATCCCATTTCTTAGTCTTGATTAAACTACCAATTTGCAGAGCAGTTTTTTCCTCTTCTTTATCCAGATTGATGGCAAAAGAATCAATAAAATCACAAGGGAAACTGCCATGATATAGTACTATTGCCACAGAAGTATTATTCCTTATAAATAATGTGAGAAGGTGTATACACTCTCTTACCATCCAGTCTTGCATATTAAATGTCTTTTGGGGTCTTTCCCAAAACTCCTTTGTCAATTCTTCTTCCTGGCAAAAGAACTTCAGCCCTTCCCGCTTATCAAAGTATTTATTCGCATAACCGATTATCTTATAACAGTTTTCGTATAGTTCCAACGAAAAGAAACTGTTGAGTGTGGCTTGGTGTATCTCTTCAATGCATCGATAGGTGACTGCAATATATTTGAACAGATCTATTTCATCATGTTCTTCCAGGTGTTTCCTCTCATCAGATTTCCAGTCGCTTGATACTGACAACAAATAACTGCACTTTGTTTTTGCTTCAATATATATTGCCCCATCTTCTGCAATACCCATTCTAAGATTTTGGATTATACTGTCACAATGCTGATCGACATTGCGAAGCCGGTACACAATTTGGTATTCGATGTGTTCATCGTAAGCTTTATGAGTTGCTTCAGTAAACGCCTTTAAGCGTTCAGGAATTTCCTTACATTTCCTCTTTAAATAGGTTTCCCAATTATCCAAGAATTTTCGTAATTGAAAGAGAAAACCTGAGATAGCATCACCTAAATCATATTGATTGTATTCGCCTGTTTGTTTCATTAATGCAATGTTGATAGTTGAAATCTTCTTATATGCCCTTTTAAGTGGGTCTATCCTACGATTGGCAGAAAAAAGAATAGTTCTAATCGGCTCTTGTAATTGCTCAATGCGTTTATACTCTTCCTCGCTGCATTGACGTAATACTTCAAATTTCTTATTTTGAACATTGGCAATATAGTAAAACACTTTTGACCTCTCCTGTTTAGTATTCAGATTAGCCTTCGCACAGCGGCAGCAGTTCTTCCTGCTTGGCAACGATGCGTATTTTTTTGTGAGGTAGAAAGGGTTTTGTTTGCAGAATTGATTGTGCACATTGAAAAACTATTCTACAGCCTTTATACCCCTCATGTTTTTTAGCTTATCTACATCTGCTTTCAATGAAAGAATATCTCCCAAAGCAATGTATGTATGAATAATGCATTGCATTGCTTGCTCTCGTGTAACACTAGAATGAACGCCTGCATTCTGCTTGCTGTTGATTTGTTCCATCCAGTCAACTAGATATGTTGTTTCACTACCAACAAGCGTGTTTTTGGCTGCTTTTGATTGAAGGGTTTCTATTACTGCGGATAACTTGTTATTATCATGATCTCCTGAAACATCTATTTCTTTTCCTGATTTTGTTTTAAAGGTCTTATTGGGATAATTCGGTAAAACTTCATTAAAAAGCATTTTTGCAGTATCTGACCACAATCTCCGACAAGAAGTAAGAACTTGTGCATTGCGTTCGGGGTTTCCATCTTCTATCATATCTTCAATGGCATTAAGTTTTTGAATTGTTGTTGTTGGCAATGAAGAAAAATAACGATTTACTCTTTCTTGATACTCCTCAAACACAGTTTGGGCTGCTTTCCCAAATTGTAACTCGATTTGCCACTTTACAGCATAATCATAATACTGTGATTTAAGTATAGACAAACGTCGCTCATGAGTTTTAATTGATCTCAATAATTCACTTGTATTCTGAGAAACTCTCAAAGTCATGCGTTCAGTGGCAACAAGTGCGTGTTCCCCTGATACCGAAAATCCATGAGTAGTATAGTTAGCTAAAGCTTTCTTTTCGCTTTCAATAGATGTGTCTAACTCGTCAGAGAGGTCTGTAAATATATAGGTCACTTTTTTGCCTGTGTCATCTTCTTTTTGATAAGATCGTCCATGATCAACAGCAATTTTCCATGCGTTTTGAAGGATAAAACCATCTTGGTCTCGAGGATAACCACCATATTCATAGCCAAGCCATTCTTGCCCTTCAGGATCATTGACAAGACGAGCGATTCGCATGCAAAGTAATAATGATGCGGAAACAGAAATAGTTCCATCTTCGATTCCATTTATAGCTTTTCCACAGGCTTCAAGCGCTTGTTCTCTTTTATTGGCAATACTACTCATCATAATTTTCCTTTCCCTAAATGTACGAGGGGAATCAGATTGTCATACCAAAGACCATACCAACTTGCGGATGGGTGGCATAATCTTCCGCCTGTTTTTGGATATCTTCCCCTAGCGGGTTTTCCTCCCGCTTGGCTTCGAGGAGGGCAATCGCTTTATCATCCACAAACAGGAGGTAATTGCTTTCCGTGTTTCCCTGCATCAGCGCTTCTTGAATGGCAGAGGCACGACGGGGGATGTATTCTTCGCGAGAAATAATCTCCCAACCGGCTTTTTTCAATTGTCGGTTGATCCGCTCTCGCGCTTTTTCTTCGGGAAGCATTGGGATACATCCTTTCGGCGGTACTGGTCACGATTTAGGAAGATAAGCAGGAAATGACGATCAATCCCTGTAAAATTCATTCTGATTATACCAAAGTTTTTTGAGCAGTACAAGATGCATATCCCATCAGCCGCTTCTTCGGAGGCGGCTTTTCATGATGACAGCTCCCTATACGAAATTCTTCGCTTCAATTTCGCGAAATTGTTGCTTTATTTCGCGAAATCGGTTATAATGATTTCGCAATCCGAGAAACGAGGTGTGCATTTATGGATTATATGACGATATCGGAAGCGGCGAAGCAGTGGGGTATTTCTTCCCGCCGTGTTCAGCAGCTCTGCAAGGAAGGAGCCATCGCAGGCGCAAAAAAGGAAGGGCGATCCTGGCTGATTCCTGCTGATACGCAAATGACTGTCAGGACGAAAGCAATGAACCGCAGGCAACTTCTTCCGTTGCCGGTCGGGATTTCTAGCTATATTGAAGCTGTGACCAAATACTATTATATCGACAAAACGCTGCTGATCAGGGACTTGCTCGATTCCCTGCCCAAGGTATCGCTGTTTACAAGGCCGCGACGCTTTGGCAAAACGCTGAACATGGATATGCTGCGCGTTTTCTTTGAACGAACGAAAGCGGATACATCCCAATATTTCAAAGAAAAAGCCATCTGGAAATGCGATGATTACTACCAACGCTTCCAAGGGCAATACCCTGTCATCTATCTCTCGTTCAAGGACGTCAAATATACGACCTGGGAAAATGCGCTGAAAGACATTGCCGCCAATATTCGTGGCGAATACGCCCGCCATCAGGAGCTGGCGGAAAGCACTGCCTGCAATGCGGTTGAGCTGCAAACCTATCAGGCCATCGTGGCAGGGCAGGCGGATGAAGTCATGCTCTCCCGTTCGCTGGCTGTCCTTTCCTCCATGCTTCATAAGCATTATGGCGTGGAGACCGTAATTATCATTGATGAATACGATACGCCCATCCAGCAGGGTTATACCTGTGGATACTATGATCAGGTGATCGGCTTTATCCGGAATCTGTTTTCAGGAGCCTTCAAGGATAATGCGGATTTGGCCTACGGGTTCTTGACCGGCATCCTGCGGGTAGCCAAGGAAAGCATTTTCAGCGGCATGAACAACCTGAAGGTCAATACGATCCTGGATGACCGCTACAGCAGCTACTTCGGTTTTACGAAAGAAGAAGTAGCCCAAATGCTGGCGTATTACGGCAGTGAAGAAAAGCTGGCCGAGGTCTGCGAATGGTATGACGGCTACCAGTTTGGGCAATCGGAGATTTTTAATCCCTGGTCGGTCATCAATTATGTGGATGATAACTGCCGTCCGAAAGCCTTCTGGCAGTCCACCGGCAGCAATGAGATCATCGGGGAGATCATTGCGCAGGCGTCCCCTGCCATTATGGAAAACCTTCGCCTGCTGATGCAGGGAACGCCTGTCACGACCTACGTGGATACTGGCGTAATCTATCCCGAAGTCAAAAAGAATCCATCCAGCATCTACAGTTTTCTGCTCGTCGCCGGTTATCTTCGCTGCATGGAAATTATCCCGCAGGATGACGGCAATTTCATGTGCCGGGTTTCCATCCCGAACAAGGAAATCTCTTTCGTATTTGCCAAAGAGATCATTTCCAGGCTGAATACTGTCTGCGCGGAATCCACAGCAGCGGCCATTCAGCAGGCGATCTTCGAGAAAAAAACGGATCACCTGCATCAAAGCATCGCGGCCTACCTGACCGAATCCATCAGCGTCTATGATACGGGCAGCGAAGCATTCTATCAGGGATTGATGATCGGCCTGTGCGCCATCCTCAATCACCGGTATGCTGTTCGTTCCAATCGGGAGGCCGGGCTGGGGCGTTTTGACATTCAACTGGCCCCGATAGATCGGCAGTTGCCGGGCTTTATCTTTGAACTAAAAGCATCAAAGAAAGACACCGAGAGGCTGGATGCCCTGGCGGCCAAGGCGCTTGATCAAATCAAAGAAAAACAGTATATCTCTGAGATGAAAGCAGCCGGCATCAAAGAAATTGTCTTGATTGGCATTGCTTTCCGAAGAAAAGAAGTCGCGCTGATCAGTGAAAGCTGTGATGAATGCTGAGACTCATTTTGTGATTTGAAAAGGAATGATCTGTTTGTAAGCATGATACGGAAACTCAAATGCTTCTCTCTTGAAATGAAGATGAAAATGTGATAAAATGTCAAAGCATGTAGAGTCATTTCTTTAATACATATCGAAATGAACGGTGTGTGCATAACAGTTTATAGATGCTTTACAAAAAGAACTATTAATACAGAAATGCTGGGGATTATGATTTTGGCATAGGAATTGATAATGATGATAGTTTATATTATGGATGAGTAGAACCTACAATCAGCAGTAAAATAATCCTAATACAGACTCTTTGTCAAGAACTATATAATTTCAAAAGACGACTATTTAATAATACAGTAACAGTATACTTGTTGCATGAACTAATATATTAGTGGAGGTATTAAAAATGACTACAATTAGGCTTATGACAGTGAATGAATTATCTCAGTATTCTTTCTTTATACCATCTTATCAAAGAGGATATCGTTGGACGAAGTTAGAGGTTGAAGATTTATTAAATGATATCAATGAATTTAAACCTAAAGAGATTAATGAATCTGGAGAGAAAACGTGGTACTGTTTACAGCCGATAGTTGTAAAAAATGATTCGGAATTGAAGTATGAAGTAATTGATGGTCAACAAAGGCTAACAACGCTCTATCTAATCTTACATTATCTAAATCAGGATTTTATCGAATCAAAAAGAGATAAACTATTTTCAATTGATTATGAAACAAGAGAGACTTCAAAGGAGTTTTTACAACACCCTGAACAAGAGGATAATAGCAATATTGATTTCTTTTATATTCATTCTGCTTATATTACCATACAAAACTGGTTTCAAAAACAAAGCGAGGATTTGAACTATGATCAAAATAATTTTCGTTCCAAATTGAAGTTTTCAACAAGGGTAATATGGTACGAGACTGAAGAAGTTGCTTCTACCCAAGTATTCACAAGACTCAACATTGGAAAAATAAGTTTAACGAATGCCGAACTTATTAAGGCATTGTTTTTAAACAGTTCCAACTTTCGTTCAAACGACGAGGAAGGAATGCGTTTGCGACAAGTTGAGATTGCGAACGAATGGGATCAGATTGAAATGGCTTTACATAATAGTTCCCTTTGGTATTTCTTAAATAACGATGAAAAAGAAGATAATAGAATCGAATACATTTTTAATCTAATGAATGAACATATCAGCGATGATAATTATTCGACTTTTAGGTTTTTTAGCGAAAGACTTATTGCTAAGACAGAATCAGTATTAAAAGAGAACTGGGAAGAAGTACACAATTATTTCCAGCGCTTTGATGAATGGTTTCATGATAGAGAGTTGTATCATAAAATAGGATTTGTTCTTACATCTAGGATACTTTCATCAAAGATCATTTCGCCAATCGCTGAATTGTACAATGCTGCAAGCGAAAAAACAAAGAGTGAGTTTAAATGTTACCTGGATGACTTAATCAAAACAAAATATAAATCAAAGCAATTGCTTGATATGGACTACAGTGATGATGAAACACGAAATATATTGCTACTTTATAATATTCTTACTATGCTACAAAATAACAATGAAGGTTCGTATTTTCCTTTTGATATATATAAACTAAACAAATGGAATATTGAGCATATTACGCCAAGAAAAGACATCAGTTCAGTCCCGCCTAATGTAAGAGAACAATGGAGCAAAGATGTTAAATACTACATTGACTTAACGGTTGATGGTGCTTCTGAATTGAATGAAAGTATTGATCATTATCTATCTCAAAAGACTTGGGATGATGATACTGTTTTTGAGCCTATTTTCGACAAAGTGATTGAACATTTTAATCATCACATAAAACTTGAAACAGAGATAGACAACATATCCAACTTGACTCTTTTGGATGAAAAGACAAATAAAAGCTATAAAAATGCAGTATTCCCGCTGAAAAGAAAAAGGATTATTGATTTGGATAAAAGCGGTGGATTTGTCCCGCTATGTACCAAAAATGTATTTCTAAAATACTTTAGTGACTATCCACCTAAAATCTCTTTTTGGACTGATGAAGATCGAAGAAAATATGAAGAAGACTTGATAAGGGTTTTAAGTGACTATTTGGAGGTGAATAACTAATGTCTGTAACCGATAACACTATTTATACTTTTTATGAGCTTGCCAAACAATATCGTATTCAAATTCCAATTATTCAACGTGATTATGCGCAAGGAAGGACTACCAATACAGATGTTTGCAAAAATTTCTTAAACGCTCTTTACGACAGTATAAAAAATAATCAGTCAATAAATTTAGATTTCATATACGGAAATATAAAGGATGATGTTTTTCTTCCTCTCGATGGTCAACAGCGGTTGACAACGCTCTTTCTTCTTCATTGGTATGCATATCAAAAAGATAATAAGACCGAAGAAGCAAAAAAACTCTTGTGTAAATTCTCGTATGAAACGAGAATTTCTTCAAGGCGGTTTTGCGAATCGTTAGTTATGCACCAAACAGATATAAATGAAAGTTCTAAGATAAGTGATGATATTATCAATTCAAAATGGTTCTTTTTGTCATGGAAATTAGATCCAACTGTACATGCTATGCTTAACACAATAGATTTGATTCACTCCATCTTCTTTCAAGTTGATGAACTCTGGAGTGCTTTGGTCGATAATAAGATTATAACTTTTCATTTGCTGATATTGGAGCATTTTGGATTATCGGATGATCTGTACATAAAAATGAATGCCAGAGGTCGACTATTAACGCCTTTTGAAAATCTCAAGGCTGAATTGCAGGGAAAAATTGAAAAAAATAGCTGGGAAAAAGAAAAGCCCACTATAGAGAGATTTGCTAATAAAGTGGATACGATATGGACTGATTTTTTATGGTCAAATTATCGAAAAAATAATACTATCGACGATGCTCACATGAATTTTATAACATCTTTAGTAATGTACAGAATTTCTATTAGTCAAAATTATAATTATTCTGAAAGAATCAATCTCATCCAGAAATTGAACGAAAACAACGCAGTAAGGAATTTGATCCAATATATTGATAAGGAAGATTTCGAGTATATTTGCAAATGTTATGATTTGTATGCAGAACTTGTGAAAACTAATACTGTTCCGAAACTTGATCTTGAAATGTGGAGGCACAATCCAGACACCGATTTACTGTATCAAATATTAGTTGGAAATAATACATCCTATACTCATAGAGTACTATTTTATGCACAAACTGAATTTTATTTGAATAACAGTAATAGAGACCAGGATCGCTTCTTAAGTTGGATGAGAGTTGTAAGAAATATCATTTCAAGAGCAGATGTTACTGCTGAAGGGAAAAGGCCTGATATTATTAGAAGTCCTGAAAATTTTGCAGGTGTAATAAGCCTTATTTATGAATTGGCAAAAGGGTCAGAATCAATTTATGATTTCTTAAATACAAATAATGTAGTATCTTCGTTTGCAAGAGAACAGACCAATGAAGAAAAGCTTAAAGCGAATATTATTTGCATGTATCCGGACAAAAAACAATTGATTTTCCATACAGAAGATAATCAATTACTGAGAGGAAAAATAACATTTGCGTTAAAGTGCTCTGGATACAACGGAACCATTGAATCTATTGATTTTACCCTTTTAGAAAAAGTGCAGTCTGTGTTTGAAAAAAACTTCAACAACGAAGAATTAGAAGATTTTGACAAACTACGGAGAGCTATGCTAACAATTCCTTTAGACGGAAAATATAGATTTTATGAGTATTGGTATTCTTATTGGTATGCTGGAGAAGCAGATAAGTATAAGCTTTTTTCAAATTTCAGAGAGATTGAGTTCTTTATTGGGAAAGATGATTTTAGTGGATATTTTAAAGAATTAGTGTTGAAACTAACTGTTCTCGATTATGATGGTATTATTGAAGATTTTAAAAAACCGGAAACAATGGAAAATTGGCAATTTAGAATTATTAAAGAAGAAGAACTAATAAAAAAATGCAATAACAAGTATATAGCAATTCCTAAGGATCGGTCATTCTGTTATTTGCTAAAAGGGAAAAGGCCATCAAAATTAGAGAGTGCTGAAAAAGTTGAGTAGTAGAGCATAAAAGGCATTGCTCCCCATTACTTCGGCTGTGGATATTGGAATCGTTTCTTCAGACTTGGTAGGAGCATTCAGTTTAATTTTCTATTCAACCCCGCAGGAGGCTGTGTTTAAGGCGCTGGGAGTAGATTGAATTCTGAAAAGAATAAGCTGAAATGTGCATCAGGAAAAATGAGTATTCAGAAAATCCTCCCTTGTATGCATTATTAACCGATTTGATCTGCTATATGATCTGATTTCAATATTTCCCAAATTAAAGCGGCGGTGAACGCGTAAAAATAGCGTTGACAGCCGTTTTAATTATGATTATAATTTAAAACGGCGGTGAAATGTAAAAAATCTTCTTCGCAGCCGGTTAAAGCGATCGGGGGTATGAAAAAATGATCGGGCGGGAAAAAGAAGTCAAGGAACTGAACAAGCTGTATGACAGAAACCGTGCGGAGCTGGTAGCCGTTTATGGAAGACGCCGCGTTGGCAAAACTTATTTGATCGACGAAACCTTTGCGGGCAGGATCACTTTCCGCCATGCCGGGCTTTCCCCGGCAGATGAAGACGCGAAAGGTCTGCTTCGAGCCCAGCTCGATCACTTTTATAACTCTTTGATTCTTTTCGGTATGGAGAAAAGCAGCAAGCCGGATAACTGGCTGGATGCCTTTCTGCTGCTGGAACAATTTCTGCAAAAAAAAGACGATGGCTCACGGCAGCTTGTATTTCTGGATGAATTGCCTTGGCTGGACACGCCGCGGTCAGGGTTTATCAGAGCTTTTGAAGGCTTCTGGAATAACTGGGGCTGTCATCGGAAAAACCTGATGGTCATTGTATGCGGCAGCGCCAACTCCTGGATGATGAACAGCCTGATCAACAATCACGGCGGTCTGTATAACCGGGTCACCTATGAAATCAAGCTCGCTCCCTTCACGTTGCGAGAATGTGAAGCGTTCTTCCAGGCAAACAATATCAGGTTTTCGAGATACGATATTGCCCAGAGCTACATGATCTTTGGCGGTATTCCGTATTATCTGGGGTATTTTGACGGCGAATATAGCCTGGCTCAGAATGTGGACAGGATGATCTTTGCCAGAAACGCAAAGCTGAAGGATGAATACGACAGGCTGTATCAATCGGTGTTTATCAACCCGGACACAGAAAAGGCTATCGTAACCTTCTTAGCAACCCGCAACGCAGGCTATACCAGAAAGGAAATAGCCGACAAGCTCGGTATGTCCGATGGAGGCAGGCTATCCAAGAATCTGAATGCGTTGATCGCCAGTGATTTTGTTGTAAAATATGTGCCTTTTGGTATGGGAAAGCGGGAGGAACACTATAAAGTTGTCGATCCGTTCTGCCTGTTCTATCTGCATTTTGCCCGTGAGATAAACGGCGGCAGCGAATCCTTCTGGCAGGAAAACGTGACCGCCCAACCCGTTGTCACCTGGCGGGGCTTGGCTTTTGAACATGTTTGCTTTAATCACATTCTCCAGATCAAAAAGGCGCTGGGCATTTCCGGCGTCATTACCTCTGCTTCCGCATGGTCCAAACGGGAGGACGATCAGGACGGAACACAAATTGATTTGCTGCTAACCCGGAATGATAACGTTCTGAATATGTGTGAAATCAAGTACTATGGCGGCAAATTCACCGTAAAAAAGGACGATTACCTGACGCTGCTCGGCAGACAGGAAATTCTGATGAGCAAAGTGAGTCCCAAAATGACGATCCGCAGCACGCTTATTACCACATATGGGCTGACGCAAAATGAATATAGCGGAGTATTTACCAATGTAATCACATTGGATGATTTGTTCGCTGATTAGAATATGATTTGAAAGGGAAGGATTTGCTTGAAAGAATATAAATTGGTTGCTCCAGATATTGACCGCCTTCTTCTCTTTTTTGACCGCGGGCACATCAATCCATCCATCCCCTCCAAGGCGCTGGTCACGGCAATGAAACCGTTATTCTCCATGCTTTCTGATCTTGCTCCGATGGAGAACAATGAAGAAGTAAAGACGATTTGGCTGCAGATCTCCCGAGGCAGCATGGATGATTATGACCGCTATGAGGATTTATTGGAGTATGGAGAAATAAAAACAAGAGATGAATACAAAGCCCGTTGGCTCGATGATTATCCCAATGAAGTAAAATGGTATCGGCTGGTACTTGTGGAATCGCATAACAAAAACCATGAACTCAGTTTCCGCGGCGTCTCACTGGACAATAAAATGATTATCAGTGCGGAACTGGATCGGAACGAAGGTCCCTCGTCCTCCGTATTTACTGAAGAAGCCGCAGTAGCGCTTTGCGCTCTGATAGCGAAAGCTGCTGCTGTATCTATGGGGAAAGTCAGGGAGGGAACATATAATGAGGATGTCAATGCGCATCTTCCTTACTGGTTCCGCACAGGGGTCATCAAACGAAACATATTATGGGAAAACGACCCGGCATGGAAAGAGGATGCGTTGGATGGATTGAGTGCTGAGACCGTCACCGAATTCAGAAAACTCTTGGATAGCGGTGCTAATGAGCCAGATAAGATAGGAAGAATAACAAGTTTTACCGCCAATGATTTCTTTCGTGCATGTGCCTGTGGCTATCGTGCGCTCGATTATGATTGCGGCACGCTCTCGCCATCTGCGCTTTATCTTCGCTACGCCGATGGCAGAGATGAAGGACTTACGGGAACAGGACACGGACTAAACGAAGGCCCGGGTATTGATTTTAGTGACCCTGCCGCTTGGGATGTGTGGTTTTTCAGCCAGCGTGGTGGAGGGCATCCCTGGGAAGTGGTTCGTGGCGGAAACAGCACACATGTCGATCTTTTTGTGTGCCATGATAAGGAAGAACTGGAATGGAAATATCGCACTGGAAAAATCAATGAAGCAGAATATCATGATCTCATGTGCAAATCTGGATACTACTTTTCTGTCAGAGGAAAGCACCGGCCAAAGGAATCGGTAACCTTCTATACAGCACTATCCGCTGCTGGACTGCCTGTAATTCTTGAAGACGCCGACGAAATCATGGCGCGATTTGACGGGAGCGACTATATAGGCATTGTTCCGCATCATGTGCTGCCCAAATACTGCGAGGAATTGTTTCCTGCCACTTATGGGCATGTGATCGATTTCATGCATGTATATAAGGAAAACCTGGAAACGATAGGAGAAGCGATTGAGTGGCTGCCAATGGAGGAAGCAAAATTGGTTAAGATTATCGGGCCATGTGCCGAATGATGTCGGCATTTCGTTTGGAAAATCACTGGTCATATGAAGCTGATGATCTTGTCAGAACAGATGGAACTGCCTCGTTGATTGATTCTTTCTTCTGATCCGCCAAGTTTTGTA
>JAFXMP010000283.1 GCA_017530275.1 Clostridia bacterium
CTTCTGGCCCGGCCGCTGAAAGCGGCCAACCCGGATGCAAAGCATCCGGGGAAAGCCGGGAAAATCCCAGGGGGAAAGCTCGCTTTCCCCTGGGGATTATTCCCTGGCTTTCTTTGGGCCAGAAGCCTTCTATCTTTCGTATTTCCCGGCGACAGGCGGAAGCTGTTTGCTTTTCCCAACCAAGTCAATTCGCCTATTGGTGTCCAGAGGACGAAGTCCTTTGGTTCAGGGGTTTAGGGGGCTGAAGAAGCCCCCTGCTTCGTAAACTTTGAATCTGAACAATTGAGGTGTATCATATGGCAAAAGGCCGTTTTTCCTTGGGCGTTTTCGCCCTGCTTTTAGCGTTGGCGGCGGTGTCCGGGCTGGCGTTCCGGTTCAAGGGCGAGCGTGACGGGTACGCGGCCCGGCTTCGGGAAGTATATGACGGAGCGGTGCTTTCCGCCCTGCGGCAAATGGAGGATATGCAGCTGTCCCTCAGCAAGGCCCTGCTGTCCCAGGAGGACGGGGCGGAAAACCAATATCTGAACCAGGTGAGCGCCGGGGCGGCCCAGGTGCAGCGCAGCCTGTCCCTGCTGCCCCTGTCTCACACCGCCACCCAGCGGGCGATGAAATTTGCCAACCAGGCGGCGGATTACAGCAGCACGCTGCTTCGCTCCGGGAAAATCACGGCGGAGGACGCGGCGAGGCTGGGAAGCCTTTTGTCCGCCTGTGAGGAATACGCCTCCGCCCTGTCCCAGAGCCGGGAAAGCCTGGCCCTGGAGGCGCAAACCGGGAAAGCCGCCTTCTATCCCGAGGGCAGCGAATCGGAAGCGTCTTCCTATGACAGCGCGGTAAGCTACCCCACCCTGATCTACGACGGGCCCTTTTCCGATGCCCGCCAGACCGGCCAGGCCCTGGCCCTGGGCACAAAGGTGGTGTCCCAGGAGGACGCTGTCGCAATTGCCCGGGACTTTGTGGGCGACCGGGTAAAGCGGGCCAGCGCCGGGGTGAGCACGGGCGGAGCCATCCCCTGCTGGGGCGTGACGCTGGACCTGGGGGATTTGACCCTTCAGGCAGCCGTGACCCAGCAGGGCGGAAAGATCCTGTGGATGGCCCCGGACACGGCGGATTTCCCCACGGAAAAAAGCGTGGAGGAATGCCGCGAAAACGCGCTGCTGTTCCTTTCAGCCAAGGGTTTTCCGGATATGCAGCCCACCTATTTTCAAGTGTATCAGGGCGTTGCGGTGATCTCCTTCGCCGCCTCTCAGGGAGATACCCTGCTGTACCCCGATCTGGTGAAAGTGCAGCTTCGCATGGATACCGCCCAGGTGGTGGGCATTGAAGCCCGCGGCTACTGGCAGAATCACACAGCGCGGGGGGTGCTGGCGCCTACCCTGACCGAAGACGCGGCCCGAAAACAGGTAGGCGCGCGCCTGAATGTGCAGTCCGGCCGCCTGTGCCTGATCCCCACGGACAGCGGGGAAAAACTGTGCTATGAATTCAAGGGCGAATTCGGCGGCCACACCTACTTGAGCTATATCAACGCTCTGGACGGGAAACAGGAGGAGCTGCTCAAGGTGGTGGAAAACGATACGGGGCTGGAAGCCGTGTAAATGAAAAGCCGGAAAGCGTCGCTCTCCGGCTTTGTTTCCACCTGTCGATTATTCCTCCGTTCCATAGGTGCACAGGCTGCCGAACTTGACATCGTCGCTGCCCGCGATACCGTGCTTTGCGGAAGTGACCGTAGGTTCTGGCGTGGGTGCTGGATTCTCTCAAAATAAAGCCTTACCCGTTGTTCTGCGCTTCCACCAGTCGCACGCCGCAGTACTGCTGGCGCAGCTTGGGCTTTTCGATCTTGCCGGTGGGGTTGCGGGGCACATTAGCGAAGATGATCTTCCGGGGCCGCTTGTAGCGGGGCAGATCCAGGCAGAAATGGTTGATTTCTTCCTCGGTGCATTCCATGCCTTCCTTCACCTGGATTATGGCGGCGGCGATTTCGCCAAGGCGCGGGTCGGGCAGGCCGATGACGGCCACGTCGTGGATTTTGGGGTGGGCGGCCAGGAAATCTTCGATCTGCACCGGGTACAGGTTTTCGCCGCCGGTGATGATCACATCCTTCTTGCGGTCCACCAGGAAAATGAAGCCTTCCTCGTCCTGCTTGGCCATATCGCCGGTGTGCAGCCAGCCGTTGATCAGCGTTTCAGCCGTGGCCTTGGGATCGTGATAATAGCACCGCATGACGCCGGGGCCCTTTACGCACAGTTCGCCCACATCGCCCTTCTGAACGGGCTGATCCTGTTCGTCCACGATCTTGAACTTCCAGCCGAAGCCGGGCACGCCGATAGCGCCCACCTTGCGCACGTTTTCCATACCCAGGTGCACGCAGCCGGGGCCGGTGGATTCGCTAAGGCCGTAATTGGTATCGTATTTATGGTGGGGGAAGTATTGCAGCCAGTGCCGGATCAGGGAGGGGGGCACGGGCTGGGCCCCGATGTGCATCAGCCGCCACTGGGAAAGCTGATAATCTTCCAGCTTCACGTCGCCCCGTTCGATGGCGGCCAGAATGTCTTGGGCCCAGGGCACCAGCAGCCACACGATGGTGCATTTTTCCCAGGAAACGGCGTTCAGAATGGCCTTGGGGCTGTTGCCCTTCAGGATCACCGCCCGGCTGCCAGTAAACAGGGAGCCGAACCAGTGCATTTTCGCGCCGGTGTGGTACAGCGGCGGGATGCACAGGAACACGTCGTCGTGGGTGGTTTCATGATGCATGGCTTCCATGCGGGCGGACTGCATCAGGCAGGTGTGGTCCAGCAGGATGGCCTTGGGGAAGCCGGTGGTGCCGGAGGAGAAATAAATGGCCGCTTCGTCCGTGTCCTCCAAAAGCACCTTCGGGGCGACGGAGGAGCAGTTAGCCACGCCTTCATTGTAGCTTTCCGCAAAGGAGGGCTTATTGTCCCCCACGAAATACAGGATCATTTCCTTGCTGATCTTGGGGAAAATATCCTCCACCCGGCCGATGAATTCCGGGCCGAAGAACAGCACGTCCGCGTCGGACAGTTTTAAGCAGTAATCGATTTCATCAGCGGTATACCGGAAATTCAGCGGTACGGCCAGCGCGCCGGTTTTCAGCACGCCGAAATAAATGGGCAGCCATTCCAGGCAGTTCATCAGCAGGATGGCTACCTTCTGGCCCTTTCGGATGCCCCGGGACAAAAGCAGGTTGGCCACCCGGTTGGCTTTTTCGTCAAACACGCTCCAGGTGATTTCCCGGCGGTAGGGGGTGGCGGTGGTAGGCTGGATCAGCTCGTATTCACGCCAGGTCACCCTTGGTTCTTCCTGAATCTCCGGGTTCATTTCCACCAGGGCAACTTCGTTTCCGTACAGCTTGCTGTTTCTTTCCAGCAGATCGGTAATGGGCATAGGGCTGAACATTCCTTTCATAAAGCGAAGCGCCGTCCTGTGCTTTATCGCTTTTATTCGCTAAAGAATCATACCGCAATCCGCGCCGCTTGTCAAGGGCCATTCCAGCATCATTTGCGCGGAACAGGGGCTTTTCCCCGCGGCATGCCCCGAAAAACCGAAAAAGTACGAAAAAGGAAGGAAAAATTTCCGTTTTCGATTTACTTGCACGCTTTAATGTGCTAAAATAAACGCTGAATCATCCCCGCGCGGCGGGAAACCGATATGCCCGAGGAACAGAAGAAGGGAGGGGGCGCGATGCCCAGAACAGCGAAGAAACAGCGCAGCATGGCGATGTACGAGGCCATCATGCGGCTCAGGGACGTGGAGGAATGCTGCCGGTTCTTTGACGATTTGTGCACGCCCACGGAGCTGCGCAGCATGGAGCAGCGCTATGACGTGGCGGTGTACCTGCTTCAGGATCAGGTCTATACGGAGATTTTGCAGAAGACCGGAGCCAGCAGCGCCACCATCAGCCGCGTGCGCCGGAATATCCTGGACAACGAGGCGGGCGGCGCCATGCGGGAACTGATTGAAAGGCAGGGGCTGATCTGCGGATCGGAAGAAGATAATCAATGATGAAGAAAAGAGTTGAGAGTTGAGAGTTGGGAGTTGAGATGATATGGTCTGTGCGCTTCGGAATCCGAAGTGTTCAACAATATAAATCTCCACTCTCCACTCGCAACTCTCCACTCTCTCGACTTTGGAAATAAAAGAGGAGTAGATGTCCTATGAAAAACCTGATGCTCGGCAACGCAGCGGCGGCCCGGGGCCTGTATGAAGCGGGATGCGGCGTCGTGTCCAGCTATCCCGGCACGCCCAGCACGGAAATCACCGAAGAACTGGCGAAATTTGACGAGGTATACTGCGAATGGGCGCCCAATGAAAAGGTGGCCATGGAAGTGGCGTTCGGGGCCAGCTTAGCAGGCAAGCGAAGCTTCTGCGGCATGAAGCACGTGGGCCTGAACGTGGCGGCGGACCCCTTGTTCACCATTTCCTATACCGGCGTCAACGCGGGTATGGTCATTGCCGTGGCGGACGACCCCGGCATGCATTCCAGCCAGAACGAGCAGGATTCCCGCCATTACGCCAAGGCGGCCAAGCTGCCCATGCTGGAGCCCAGCGATTCCAAGGACGCGCTGGCTTTCGCCAAGAAGGCTTATGAGATTTCCGAAGCTTTCGACTGCCCGGTGTTCCTGAAAATGTGCACCCGCGTGGCCCATTCCCAGTCCCTGGTGGAAAAGAGCGACAGGATCACGCCGCCGGAAAAGCCCTATGAAAAGAACATCGCCAAATACGTGATGATGCCCGGCAACGCCATCCGCCGCCATCCTGTGGTGGAGGAACGCACCCGGAAGCTGGTTGCTTTCGCCGAGGAAACGGAACTGAACCGGATCGAAGACGGAACCGATCACAGCATCGGTATTATCACCGGTTCCACTTCCTATCAATATGTAAAAGAAGCCTGCGGGGACAAGTACCCCGTTTTGAAGCTGGGCATGGTGTGGCCCCTGCCGGAAAAGAAAATCCGGGATTTCGCTGCCAGCGTGGAAAAGCTGGTGATCGTGGAAGAACTTGACCCCTTCATCGAGGAGCACTGCCGGAACCTGGGCCTGAACCCCGTGGGCAAGGAGCTGTTCCCCCTCCTGGGCGAGCTGAGCCAGACCATTGTAGCCGAAAAGCTCGGCATGCCCCACGAAACCGGCGTGAAGCTGGACGAAACTATTCCCGCCCGGCCCCCGGTCATGTGCGCGGGCTGCCCTCACCGGGGCCTGTTCTACACCCTGAACCGCAATAAGTGCACGGTGCTGGGCGACATCGGCTGCTACACCCTGGGCGCCGTGGCTCCCCTGGCGGCCATCGAAATGACCGCCTGCATGGGCGCGTCCGTCAGCGCCATCCACGGCTTCAACAAAGCCCTCGGCGCGGAGAGCGAACACAAGACCGTGGCGGTCATCGGCGACAGCACCTTCATGCATTCCGGCATGACGGGCCTTGCCAACATCGCCTACAACCAGTCCAATTCCACCGTGATCATCCTGGACAACTCCATCACCGGCATGACCGGCCACCAGCAGAACCCCACCACCGGGTATAACATCAAGGGCGACCCGGCAGGCAAGATCGATCTGGAAAGCCTGTGCAAGGCCATGGGCTTCAACCGCGTGCGGGTGGTCGATCCTTATGACCTGAAACAGTGCGACGAGGCCGTGAAGGAAGAATTAGCGGCGGACGAACCTTCCGTGATCATTTCCCGCCGTCCCTGCGCCCTGCTCAAATACGTGAAGCACAAAGCGCCCCTCCGGGTGAATCCGGACAAGTGCATCGGCTGCAAATCCTGCATGCGCATCGGCTGTCCCGCCATTTCCATGAAGGACAGCAAGGCCCGGGTGGACGAAACCCTGTGCGTGGGCTGCGGCATCTGCGGCCAGCTTTGTCCCAAGGACGCTTTTGAGAGCACGGAGAAGGAGGGCTGAACCATGGAAACGAAAAATATCGTGATCGTGGGCGTGGGTGGCCAGGGCAGCCTGCTCGCCAGCAAATTACTGGGCCGGTTATTGATGGAGCAGGGCTATGACGTGAAGGTAAGCGAGGTGCACGGCATGAGCCAGCGGGGCGGCAGCGTGGTCACTTATGTGCGCTACGGCGACCGGGTGGCGTCCCCCGTGATCGACAAGGGCGAAGCGGACTTTATCGTGTCCTTCGAGCTGCTGGAGGCCGCGCGGTGGATTTCTTTCTTAAAGCCCGGCGGACAGATCGTCACCTCCACCCAGCAGATCGACCCCATGCCCGTGATCACCGGGGCCATGACCTACCCGGAGAACCTGGTGGAGAAAATGCGGGCCGCGGGCGTGAAGGTGGACGCCCTGGACTGCCTGGCCCTGGCGAAGCAGGCGGGCAGCAGCAAAGCCGTGAACATCGTGCTCATGGGCCGCCTCTCCCATTACTTCGATCTGCCAGAAGAAGCCTGGATGCGGGCCATGGAGGCCATTGTTCCCGCCAAGTTCCTGGAGCTGAACAAAAAAGCGTTTGAACTGGGAAAAAACGCCTGATATATTGAAATTAACCGGGCAGACGTGCAGGCGAAGAAGCATGTCTGCCCGGTTTGATGGATGCATAAAGCCTGGTTCCGAACGGAAAGGGAAGAGAGAGGAGAAATCATGCTGTTATCCTTCAAAAAAAATATCGAAGGAGAAAACTACAAAAACCTGGTTTTATTTCTGTCAAAGCAGTGTGACGCTTTCCTCCTCGTATACATCAATTACGATCAGATTCCCGAATACAATATGCTGAAACAGGAATGGCAAAACAGATTGCTGCAGGATAGGATCCTTATCCGCCATAATCCTTCATGGCCCAGCACAAACCTTATCAGATGCCCTCAGGCGCCGGATATATGCATATACCGGCTCAACGATCATTCGCTTGATTTTTTATTATCGGCCGGTTCTTTGTTCGACTGGAATTATCCGCGTCTTCCCGAAGATCTATCTTTTTTTTCCAACGGTCAATGCATCATGGGAATAAACGCGCATGAGCATTATGCGTTTATACAGGATTCCCGTGCGAATCGATCCCTTTTGCATGAAATGGATGTTCAGTATAATCTCATACAGAACGCTTCGCAGTATTTTGAGAATTATCAAAAGAGATGAACGGAATACTATTTCTGCCTTTTCTCTGCACTTTTCAAATAATTCCATTGCGTACGCCTGCATGCTGTGATACAATAAGCCAACTGTCCGAAGGGATCGGCCTCCCGTATGCCGCCGGACAGAAAACAAAGGAGCGGGAACCATGGAGAACGCGGAACGCAAAAAAAAGGAGCGGCAGCTGATCATTGCCGTGATCACCGCCATGATCGTATTCGCGGCGGGCTGGTTTGCCCTGCCGGTGCTTTCTGAAAGGATACTGTTAGGAGCGGCGCTGGTGCTGATCGTAGGCGCGCTGTTTTTCAGCAACGATACGGGGCGTTATATTTGCAAGCGCATCCTGCTGGCGCTGGTGACGGTGCTGATCATCGCCGCCATCACCTTTTTTTCCATGAACGCCATCCCCGGCGGGCCCTTCTCCAAGGAAAAAGCGCCCTCCGCCGCCGTGCAGGCCGTGCTGGAGGAACGCTTTCACCTGAACGAGCCGGTGGGCAAGCAGTTTTTGCTGTACTTAGAGGGGCTGATGCAGGGCAATTTCGGCATTTCCACCAAAACAGGCCGTGAAATCGCCGCCACCATCTTTGATTCCTTCGCCATTTCCGCCCGGCTGGGCGGCTGGGCAGCGCTGCTCGCCATCGTGATCGGGCTGGTGCTGGGCAGCATCGCCGCGCTGAACCGGGGCAGGGCAGCCGACCGCGTCATTATTTTCTTTACCACGCTGTTCGTTGCCGTACCCAGCTTCATCATGGCCACGCTTCTGCTGCTGGTGTTCTGCCTGCAGCTTGGCTGGTTCCCCATTTTCAGCACCACCAACCCCTCCTACGTGCTGCCGGTGATCGCCCTGATGCTTTCGCCCATGAGCTATATCACCCGCCTGACCAAGACTTCCATGCTGGACGTACTGGGTCAGGATTATATCCGCACCGCCCGCGCCAAGGGCGTCAATGAGCGGGTGGTGATCTTTAAGCACGCCCTGAAAAACGCCCTGATCCCCGTGATCACCTACGTGGGCCCCATGACGGCGTATATCCTTACCGGCTCCATGGTGGTGGAATCGGTGTTCACCACGGGAGGCCTGGGCACCAAATTCGTCCAGGGCATCACCAACCGGGATTATCCCATGATCATGGGCACCACCATTTTCCTGGCTACCCTGATGGTGACCATGACGCTGATCAGCGATTTGGTGTACAAGATCGTCGATCCGCGGATCAGCTTTGATTAAGGAGGCGAACGGAGATGAGCGACTACGATCCCAACAAGGTCCCCAAGAAAAACCCGTTCAGCCTCCAGCTTGACGTAAGCAAGTTTGAAGCCGCCACCGACGCGGAAAAGGCCCAGCGGGAAACCATGCGGGAAAGCACCACCTTTTTTCGGGACGGCATGAAAAAGCTGTTCCGCAATCCCCTGGCCGTGGGCTCCATGATCGCGCTGCTGATCATCCTGATCACCATCATCGTGGCTCCCCTGATCGTTCCCTATACATACAGCGGCATGATTACGGTAAACGGCAAGCGGGATAAGAGCGCCAAGAACATGGCTCCCTTCACCTACTCCCAAATGGAGCAGCAGGCCATAGACGAAGGGCAGTTCATTTTCCCCCATATTTTCGGCACCGATGAACTGTGCCGGGATTACTTCATCCGCGTGGTATACGGGGCGCGGGTGTCCCTGGCGGTGGGCTTTTTCGCTTCTCTGATCGTGCTGATCATCGGCCTTTTGTACGGCTCCATCGCGGGCTACGCGGGCGGACGAACGGACCTGGTGATGATGCGCATCGTGGACGTGATCTATTCCCTGCCTGATACCCTGATGGTGATTTTGCTTTCCGTGGTGCTGGATCAGGTGCTGGGCCAAAGCCTGAACGGCACCGTGCTTGCCAGTATCGGCACCAACATGCTGTCCATGTTCGCGGTGTTCGGCCTGCTGTACTGGGTGGGCATGGCCCGGCTGGTGCGCGGCCAGATTTTAACGATCAAAAACAATGAATACGTGCTGGCGGCTCAGGCCATTGGCGCCAAGCCCCGCCGCATCATCCGCAAGCACATCCTGCCCAACTGCATGAGCGTGATCTTCATTTCCACCGCCCTGCAAATTCCTTCCGCCATCTTCACCGAGAGCTTTTTGAGCTTTATCGGCTTGGGCGTGCAGGCCCCCATGCCCTCCCTGGGCTCCCTGGCCAATTCGGCCCGCCAGGCTTTGCAGGCGTATCCCTACAAAATGGTGTTCCCTGCGGTGGGCATCTGCCTGATCGTGCTTTCCTTCAATCTGCTGGGCGACGGCCTGCGCGACGCCTTCGACCCCAAACTGAGGAAGTGAGCCTATGAGCAACGCACCGCTTTTACAGGTCAAAAACCTTTATACCTCCTTTTATACCGACGCCGGGGAAGTGCGGGCCGTCAACGGCATTTCCTACAACCTGGACCGGGGCCGGGTGCTGGGCATCGTGGGCGAGAGCGGCAGCGGCAAAAGCGTGTCCGCCTATTCCATCATGCGCATCCTGACGGACACCGGAAGGGTGACCGCCGGGGAAGTGCTGTTCAAAGGGGAAAATATTTTGAAGTATACCCCCCAGCAGATGCAGGCGTTCCGGGGCAGCCGCATTTCCATGATTTTTCAGGACCCGATGACCTGCTTAAACCCCGTGTTCACCGTAGGCTATCAATTGCGGGAGGCTATCCGCATCCATACGGACCGCACCAAGGAACAGGTGAAAGCCCGTGCCCTGGAAATGCTGCAATTGGTGGGCGTCAACGAGCCGGAAAAGCGCCTGAAACAGTATCCCCATGAGCTTTCCGGCGGCATGCGCCAGCGGGTGATGATCGCCATGGCCCTGGCCTGCGAGCCGGACATTCTGATCGCCGACGAGCCCACCACCGCCTTAGACGTAACCATTCAGGCACAAATTCTGGAATTGATGCAGAGCCTGCAAAAGAAAATGGGCATGGCCATCATCATGATCACTCACGATTTGGGCGTGATCGCCGATATGTGCGATGAAATCATCGTGATGTACGCGGGCAAGGTGTGCGAGCGCGGCACGGCGGACGAAATTTTCTATAATCCCCGCCACGAGTACACCAAAGGCCTGATCCGGTCCATTCCCCGGGTGAAGGAGCGGCATGAAAAGCTGATCCCCATCGCGGGCACCCCCGTGGACCTACTGAACCTGCCCAAGGGCTGCGCCTTCGCCTCCCGGTGCGACCGCGCCATGAAGATCTGCTTAGAAGAGCAGCCGGAGGAAGTGTGGGTCAATGATTCCCATATCGCCGCCTGCTGGGGCAACGTGAAGCGGATGCTGGAGGAAGAAAAGGACGGTGAAGGGAATGCCTGAACAGAAGCATCTGGTGGATGTGCGGGACCTCAAGCAGTATTTCACCGTGAAGGCCGGGATGCTGAACAAAATGCAGCTCAAAGCCGTGGACGGCGTATCCTTCACCATCGACGAGGGGGAGACCCTGGGCCTGGTGGGGGAGTCTGGCTGCGGAAAAACCACCGTGGGCCGCACCCTGCTGCACCTGTATAAGCCCACGGCAGGGGAAGTGTATTTCGACGGGGTGCGGGTGACGGAAAAGAACATCGGCGATTTCCGCAAGGATATGCAGATCGTGTTCCAGGACCCCTATTCCTCCCTGAACCCGCGCATGACGGTTTCCGACATCATCGGGGAGCCGCTGGACGTGCATCATCTGTATAAAAACAAGGCGGAGCGGGCGGCGCGCATTGCCGAACTGCTCACCCTGGTGGGCCTCAACAGCGAGCATGCCAACCGGTACGCCCACGAGTTTTCCGGCGGCCAGCGCCAGCGCATCGGCATTGCCCGGGCACTGGCGGTGAACCCCCGGTTCATCGTGTGTGACGAGCCGGTGTCTGCCCTGGATGTGTCCATTCAGGCCCAGATCATCAACACCTTTGAGGAATTGCAGCAGCAATTGGGCATCGCTTATCTGTTCATCGCCCATGACCTGCTGGTGGTGCAGCATATGAGCCGCCGCATCGCCGTGATGTATTTGGGCAAGATCGTGGAAATCGGCGCGGCCAACGAGATCATCAACCAGCCGGTGCATCCGTATACCGAATCCCTGATTTCTGCCATTCCCATGCCGGACCCGGAAATGGCCCGACACAAACACCGCATCATTCTGGAGGGCGACGTGCCCTCCCCCCTGCGAATGCCCAAGGGGTGCCCCTTCCGCACCCGCTGCCGCTACGCCACGGCCGCCTGCGCGGAAAGCTGCCCGTCGCTCAAGGAGATCGGGCCTGGACATTTCGTGGCGTGCCACAATAGGTAATATGAACGATTATCGCCATCCGCAAAGGATGGTAGATATAGATTAAAAAGGAGGAACTGACCCCATGAAGAAACTGATTGCTCTTCTGATGGCTGCCGTGATGGCGCTGGGCTGCGCTGCGTACGCCCTGGCCGACGCGGGAAGCGAACCGAACTGGGACGAATATAACGCCCTGATCGCCACCATCAAATCCACCACCGACTTCGCCGAGCGCGAAAAGCTGATGCACCAGGCGGAAGACATGCTGATGGACACCGGCGCGATTGTGCCCATCTACTATTACAACGACGTGTACATGGCGAAGGAGGGCCTCACCGGCTACTATTCCAACGCTTACGCCACCAAGTTCTTCATGTACGCGGACTTCGGCGAAAACACCACCCTGCGCCTGCAGCTGGCCAGCGAGCCGGACAAGCTGGACCCCGCCCTGAACTCTTCCGTGGACGGCGCCTGCCTGGCGGCCAACAGCTTCGGCGGCCTGTACACCTATGACGCCAACGGCGAACTGGCCCCCAACTTCGCCACCGGCTACACCGTCAGCGAAGACGGCCTGACCTACGTGTTCACCATCCGGGACGGCCTCAAGTGGTCCGACGGCACCGACCTGACCGCCAAGGACTTTGAATACTCCTGGAAGCGCGCCGCCGCACCCGAAACCGCCGCGGACTACAGCTACATGTTCGACGGCATCGCGGGCTATCCCGACAACCTTCAGGCCACTGCCTCCGAGGACGGCAAGACCTTCACCGTGGTGCTGAATTCTCCCTGCGCCTACATGCTGGACCTGGCCGCCTTCCCCACCTTCTTCCCCGTGCAGCAGGCCTGCGTGGAAGCTGCCGCCACCGCCGATAACCCCGGCGCCTGGGCGCTGGAAGCGGGCTTCGTATCCAGCGGCGCGTTCATCCTGGAAAGCTGGGAGCACAACGTGAGCATGGTGTACGTGAAGAACCCCTACTACTGGGACGCTGAAAACGTGAAGCTGGAAAAGCTGGAATTCATGCTCTCCGACGACGACACCGCCATCTATGCCGCCTATCAGAACGGCGACCTGGACTTCACCGATTCCGTTCCCACCGACCAGATCGCTACCCTGCTGGACAACCCCGAATTCCATATCGTGGATGAGCTGGGCACCTATTACGTGATCTTCAACGTGAAGTCCGATCTGTTCAACGGCATGACCGTGGAACAGGCCGCCAACTTCCGCAAGGCCCTGAGCCTGCTGATCGACCGTCAGTACATTATCGACACCGTAGGCCAGACCGGCCAGAAGATCGCCACCTCCTTCATCCCCGCCGGCATGCTCAACGGCAACGGCGGCATCTTCAAGGACGCCTCCGGCTGGAACTATCCCAATGGCGCGGACGGCTACTTCGCCGAAGAACCCGATGTGGATCAGGCCATCGAGCTGCTCAAGAGCGCGGGCTTCGAGTTCGGCGCGGACGGCATGCTCTCCGCTTCCACCCCCATCAGCTTTGAATACCTCACCAACAACACCTCCGGCCATATCGCCATCGCCGAATGCCTGCAGCAGGACTTCGCGGTGGTGGGCATCAACATGACCATCAAGTCCATCGACTGGGCTGTGTTCCTCAACGAGCGCAAGGAAGGCAACTTCGGCATCGCCCGCAACGGCTGGATCGCTGACTTCAACGACCCCATCAACATGCTGGAAATGTGGACCACCGTGTCCGGCAACAACGATGCGCAGTTTGGCCGCTGATTTTCGGTAAAAATCATACGGGACCGCTTCTCCTTCGGGGGAAGCGGCCCTCTTTTTTACAAAAAAACGGCGGAGCGCCGCTCCGCCAGAAATGTGAAATGATCATTGATTCAGTAAACACTTTAAGTCAGAAAGATTTTACGAGACAGGGGGCTTCTTCGGCCCCCTAAACCCCTGAACCAAAGGACTTCGTCCTCTGGACACCAATAGGCGAATTGACTTGGTTTAAGAAAGCAAACAATCTCCGCCTGTCGCCGGGCCAGAAGCGCAATGGGGGGCAAGCTTTGCTTTCCTTTCCAAGCAGCAGCGAGAACCAAGTTGTCTTGACGTATCTTGTTTTTTCCGCTTGTGTGGGGCCTGGGTGGTCACCTCCCTGGTGAGGTCTGGGGTGAAACCCCAGCGTACCCTTGGTTTTTACTTAAGGCGCTCTTTACTTGGCTCCGCCGTAGGTGCCCGCGGTATCGGCGAACACGGCCTTGCCGCCTTCCTTGCGGCGGGAGGTGGCCACGCGCTTCATCAGCTCGTCATAGTACAAATCCTCGTCCAAGGGCAGTTCCACGGGCTTGCCCAGTAATGCGGACAGGTGCATGGCGTTGGAAAGGGTCAGGCCGTTGATGCCTTCCTCGCCGCCCGCCACCATGGGTTCGCCCCGCAAGATGGCGGCGGCCCAGGCGTTCAGCACGCCTTCATGCTGGGGGTTCTGGCCGTCGGTTTCCACTTCGATCTCGTGGGTGGGTACAACGCCAAAGGGAGCGGTGTTGGTTTTGGTCCACTCCTGCTCCAGCTGGTCAAACTCCAGCACAGTCAGCTTTTCGTTCTCGGCGATGAGCTGCGCGCCGTCCATCTGCACTTCAAAGCGGTTGCTGCCGTGGGGGTCGCCGGTGGAGGTAATGAACACGCCGGTGTGCCCGTCCTCGTATTCCATGAGGGCGGTCACGTCGTCCTCCACTTCGATGTCGTGCCACTGGCCGTAGCGCATGAAGGCCTGCACCTTTTTGGGCATGCCCAAGATCCACTGCCACAGATCCAGCTGATGGGGGCACTGGTTCAGCAGTACGCCGCCTCCCTCGCCGCTCCAGGTGGCGCGCCAGTCGCCGCTGTCATAGTAGAACTGGCTGCGGTACCAGTTGGTGATCAGCCAGTTGGCCCGGCGCACCCGGCCGTATTTGCCGCTCTGCACCAGCTCCCGCATTTTGCGGTAGAGGCAGTTGGTGCGCTGGTTGAACATCATGCCGAACACGACCTCGGGGTGCTTCTTCGCTTCCTCGTTCATTTCCCGCACCTGCTTGGTGTACACGCCCGCGGGCTTTTCGCACATCACGTGAATGCCCCGCTTCATACATTCCATCACGTACTTGGGGTGATCGTAGTGTGGGATGGACACCACGCAGGCGTCGATGAGCCCGCTGTCCAGCATGTCGATGGCGTTGTCAAAGCAGGTTACGTCTTCGGGCAGGGTGTTCTTGGCCCATTCCACCCGGGCGGGGTTCTTGTCGGCGATAGCCGTCAGCTTGATTTCGGGGCACCAGCCGTCCTGCGTCAGATGCCGGGCATAGCCGCTGCCCTGGTTGCCGATACCGATGATGCCTAAGCGTACATATTCAGCCATGTTCTTTTCCTCCCATTTATCTATATCAGTTAAATCCAAAGCTGCGCAGATAGTGATAGGAGCGCCGCAGGCATTCGATGGGGTCTTCGCCGTTGCAGTCGTCCTGTTCCACCAGCATGTACTTTGTGCCGCCCGCCTCCGCTTTTTCAAAGACGCGGGCAAAGTTGATGTTGCCTTCGCCCACCACCGCCATCTTACGGCCGTAGGCGTAATCCTTCAAATGGATGCAGGGGATGCGTCCGGCCAGCTTTTCCAGCCACTGAGCGGGATCGCCGCCCCCCGCCTGCACCCAGAAGGTGTCCACGGTGAAGCCCATTTCTTCGGGGGGCAGGGCTTCCGCCAGACGCTCGATGATCAGCCTGCCTTCATACTTTTTGAATTCCTGATCGTGATTGTGGTACATGAACAGCTTACCCGCCTTTGCGATCTTTTTGGCGATGGGTGGGAAAATGTCCATCCACTGATCCCAGCTCATATTCTTTTCCGGGTCGAAAGCCCACCAGCCTAAGCCGATGTGATTGCAGCCGAACACGGTATGATCCCGGATCACCTGATCCAGTTCACCGGTGAGCCGGGGCACGGGAATATGGGTGAGCACGCATTGCAAGCCGTTCTTATCCAGGTTTTCCTTCAGCCATTCGGCGGGATAGGGGCAGGTGCCGGAAATCTGTACGTTGCGGTAGCCGATATCGGCCACCTTTTTCAGGGTCTCGGCAAAATCGGTCAGATTCTGGCAGGTTTGGCGGACGGTGTAGAATTGCGCTCCGATTTCCATGAAATAACCTCCTCATTATATGATCACTTTTCATGACAGCGGTTCCTGATCCGCCCGCACAGCGTTCACCATGCTGGGATCTTCCATCTCAGTACCGTCTGCAGGAAACAGGATGGCGTCCTCCTCCCGGCTGTCGGGATGGGAGGCGGAAAGGGCGGCTTCCAGCAGCGCGTCCCGCCCGGAGCTTCCGCAGTCCGCCGAAGGCGCGTGGCCGAAGGTGCGCACATAGGCACGGTAAAAGGTGGTGTAATCTCCAAATCCCACCCGGGTCGCGGCCTGGGCGGCGGGCACGCCGGAGGACAAAAGCAGTTGCACGTGGGCCATGCGCCGGGCGCGCACGTAATCCTTCACGCTGCTGCCCGTGGCCTGACGGAATAGGGTGCTCAAATACCCCTTGGAAAGGAAAAAGCGCTCGGCCAGGGAATCAAGGGAAACGGTTTCGGTATAATGCTGATCCACCCAGGATACGATCTGCTCCTGCTGGCCCAGGGGCCGCCGGTCCGCGCCGGACTCCGCCCAGTCCCATTTGGCGCGGGGGATCAGGGCAGCCAGCAAAGCCTCTAAATAAATGGGCATCAGTTCGCCCAGCTTGGCCTGCTCCACGGTGCGCAGGGTTTCCATGGCTTCCAACAGCTGGATCACGCCGCTGCTTTCCATGCTGCGCCAGATGGCGTTTTCCCCCTGCTCCTCAGTGGCGACGCCCAGCAGATCGGCGGGCATGGCGCTCAAAAGCAGCCTGCGGCGCTCCATACTCAGCACCCGCGGATCAAAATGCATGGTGTAGCGCTCATATGGCGCGTCAGTGCGCACCAGCACTCCGTGGCGCACGCCCGGAGGAAAGGTGAGCAGGGTGCCGCTGCCGATGGGATACACGTGGCCCGCGATAAAAAAATCCACCTGGCCGGACACCACATACACCATTTCGTAAAAGGGATGATCGTGCACCGCATAGGTGCCCGTGGGGCGGCTGGAAATTTTATGGGCATACTTGCACAGAGTCGTATCAATGTTGGAAATCCATACCGCTTTGGGCCCTTCTCCGGCATGGGGGGCCAATGTGCGCGCCGGGCGGTCTTCCGCCATTTTCCGCCGCCTCCATCCAGATATTTACTCGCTTCTATTATACACAGCTTTGTTTCCTTTGCAATCCTTTGTGACGAAAATGCAATGATTTTCCTGCATTTTGCCAATAATCAGGGGACAATCCTGCCAGAAAGATCAAATGTGTTGATTTTGCAAAGCACAGGATTGAATTTGCAATGGCATTTTGGCTGTGTGAAAGCTATAATAAATTTGTCTGACAGATGCCCGTTGGTATGTAAGAAAAGCAGAAATTTTGTCTGAAAGCGGAAGATGATCCGCTTCACAATAAAAAAGGAGGACATTTTCATGAAAAAGATCCTGGCTCTGGTTCTTTGCCTGTGCATGGCGCTGGCCGCGGTTCCCGCGCTGGCCGCCGACCTGCTGTCAGCGGGCAGCACCTATCCACTCAACAGCGACAAGACCATCACCTGGTACTCTCAGGACTGCCTGAATCCCCATGAAAAATATGCTACTTGGCAGGAATCTCCCTTCCATACCAACCTGAACAAGCTGCTGGGCGTGAACATCGAGCGGAGCTTCCCCACCACCGGCGCTGATGGCGGCAACTTCACCAACACCCTGATGGCCGATCCCGGCAACCTGCCCAACATCATGAAGGGCTACTTCATGGATTCCGCCAACATGCTGCTGGAGGATGAAGTGATCTGGGACCTGACCGACTACATCCAGGAATACGCTCCCGCGTACTACGCTTGGCTGCAGACCAACCCCGCCTATGACCGCGCCATGAAGACCGACGATGGCCGTTACTACGCCTTCGGTTTCTTCCGCGAGGACGGCGGCTGGAACGACAGCTACTTAGGCGTCGTCATCCGTCAGGATTGGCTGAAGGAATGCGGCTTGGAAGCGCCTACCACCATTTCCGAGCTGGAAAACGTGATCCGCGTGTTCAAGGAAAAGTATGACGCGCAGTTCGCCTTCGCCAATGACGGCCGTTTCCGTCAGGCTGGCATCCAGGGCGCGTTCGGCGCATACGCCACCGGCTATGTGGCTTCCGATTACGGCTGGTTCGTGAAAGACGGCAAGCTGGGCTTCGGCGCTACCCAGCCCGAATGGCGCGAATACATGAAGTGGATGAACAAAATGTGGGCCGAGGGCCTGATCGACCAGGACAGCTTCTCCCTGGACGACACCTCCATCAAGGCCAAGGTTGAAACCGGTAAATCCGGCGTAGCCTACACCTCCATGGGCCAGCTGAACCTGTGGAACAAGGACATGGGCGGCGACTACTGGATCGGCGTCCACTTCCCCACCTCTGACGACGGCCAGATCAGCAGCCAGTTCGGCGGCTTCGGCATCGGTACCCACACCACCGTGATCACCAAGACTGCCGATGAAGAAACCATGAAGCTGTGCCTGCAGATGCTGGACTATGCTTACACTCAGGAAGGCTTCCTCTTCTGGAACTATGGCATTGAGGGCGAAAGCTGGGAGATGAATCCTGAAACCGGCCTGCCCAAGTGGACCGCCCTGGTGGCTGAAGACAAGGACAACGACCCCATGACCAAGTACAACGGCGCCACCTGGGGCAACAGCTGCATCCAGGCCACCAACCTGCTGTACCTGAAGAACAGCCAGACCGCTATCGAAGCCAACGACGCCTTCTTCTACACCTTCGGCAAGGATGAATACTTCGCTGATCCCGAAGTGGAAGCCAAGACCCTGGCCGTTACCGGCGGCTGGAAGTGGCCCGTGGGCATCACCTTCACCACCGATGAAAGCGACCAGTTGGATATGCTGGGCGGCAACAGCAACTTGAACACCTATGTGGCCGAAAATTACGCTTCCTTTATCACCGGCTCCAAGGATATCAACTCCGACGCCGATTGGGAAGCTTATCTGGCCGGTTTCAACGCCCTGAACCTTGACAAGATCATGGCGATCCGTCAGGGCGCGCTGGATCGTTACGAATCCCGCTGATCCCGCGAACGCTGGTTACATTTGGAACAAATGATCTCTGTATCAATCCAAGCATGAACGGCGGGGGAGGATGCAAGAGCGTCCTTCCCCGCTTTTTCTTCCGAACCGACAAACGAAGGGGGTTTATCGGATGTCCGTCAAAGGTGCTCTCCCCACCGCGCATTACCGCCATCTCGGCTTCGGCCAGCGTCTGGTGCGGGACTGGAAGATGAACAAGTGGAAATACCTGCTGATCATCCCCGTGCTGGTTTATCTGGCGCTGTTCTGCTACAAGCCCATGTACGGCCTGGTGATCGCGTTCAAAAATTATAAGCCCACCCGGGGGATCGAGCGCAGCGCCTGGATGGACCCGTGGTACGCCTGGTTTGAAAAATTCTTCACTGATCCTTACTTTGGCCGCCTGATCGGCAACACCTTCACCATCAGTATCCTGACCATCGTGTTCGGCTTCCCCGCGCCCATCCTGCTCGCGCTGCTGCTTAACGAAATCAACCACAGCAAATTCAAGCGCACGGTGCAGACCATCACCTATATGCCCTATTTCATTTCCATGGTGGTCACCTGCGCCTTGATCCGCGTTTACTGCCAGCAGGACGGCCTGCTCTCCGATATCGTGGTGTTCTTTGGGGGAGAAAGGCAAAACTGGCTGATGAATTCGGGCAATTACCGAACGATCTATATCATATCCGAAATTTGGCAGACCATCGGCTGGAACTCCATCATTTACCTGGCGGCGCTTTCCAGCATCGACCAGGAGCAATACGAGGCCGCCCGCATCGACGGCGCAAACCGCTTCCAGCAGTGCCTGCATATCACGCTGCCCGGCCTGATGCCCACCATTACCATCCTGTTCATCCTGCGCATGGGCGGCATCCTGAACGTGGGCTATGAAAAGACCTTGCTTTTGTATAACTCCAATATCTTCGACGTATCGGATATCATTTCCACCTATACCTACCGCCTGTCTTTCGGCGGAGGCACGCCCCAGTATTCCTATTCCACGGCCATCGGCCTGTTCAACACGCTGGTCAACGTGATCTTCCTGCTGGCTACCAACTTTATCAGCAGCAAGATCAGCGACAGCAGTCTGTTCTGAAAGGAGGAAGCGAGAAATGACCGCTATTGCGAAACGCGCCCCGGAAAGCAACAAAATCAAGAAAACCACAGCCAGCAAAATCTTCGATGTGTGCAACATTATCTTGATGATTTTGCTTTGCTTCGTCACGCTGTATCCCATGTGGTACGTGCTGTGCGCTTCCTTCACAGAGAACAGTTACCTGGTGGCCCATCCTGGCGCGATCATCTGGCCCCATGGGTTCACGGCAGGGTCCTACGGCCTGGCTTTTTCCCATCCGCTGCTGCTGTCCGGCTATAAAAACATCCTGATCGTGCTGCTGGTGTCCCTGCCCATCAACATCATCCTCACCCTGTTCTGCGGCTATGTGACGGCCTCCAAGAACCTGATGTTCAAGCCCCTGATCCAGTTCCTGATCATGTTCACCATGTTCTTCTCCGGCGGCATGATCCCGGCATACCTGAACGTGCGCGACCTGGGCCTGTACAATTCTCTGTGGGCGCTGATCCTGCCGGGAGCCATGAGCGTGTACAATTCCATCATCTGCCGCACAGCCATTCAGGGCGTGCCGGAAAGCCTGACGGAATCGGCGTACCTGGACGGGGCCAACGATATCGTGGTGGTATTCCGCATCATCCTGCCGCTGATCATGCCCACCATCGCCGTACTGCTGCTGTATTACGGCGTGGGCCACTGGAACGCCTGGTTCAACGCTTCCCTGTATTTGGCGGACAACGAAAAGCTGCCCATCCAGAACGTGATGCGTTCCATCCTCATCGCCAATTCCAACGTGCTCAACTCCGCCGGGTCGGATAACGATATGGTGAACCAGTACGCGGAAGCCATCAAGTATTCCACCATCATCCTCACCACCGTGCCCGTGCTGTGCATCTATCCCTTCCTTCAAAAGTATTTCGTCAAGGGCGTCATGGTAGGCGCTGTAAAGGGATAAACCATCCTGACGGGGCCTGCGGCCCCCTCTTTTTTGAAAGGAGAAGAATTGCCTTGCCTTCATTTGATATCGTAAACGCCTTTTCCGATAAAGCCTGGCTGGAGGATATGGCCCAAAAGCTGGACCGGAAAATGCGCTATGCCGTGGGCAAAGCCCGGGAAGTGGATTTCATGCCCTATTCCACCGAAGGGGGCCAATGGAAGAAAACGGATATCGGCTGGTGGACCAACGGCTTCTGGCCCGCCAATATGTGGCAGATGTACCGCATGACGGGCGATGAACTGTACCGGGAAGAAGCGCTGCGGGCGGAAACCATGCTGGACGAGGCGCTGAAGGACTTCAAAAACCTGAGCCACGATGTGGGTTTCATGTGGCTCATTCATTCCGGCGTGCGCTACGCCCTGGAAAAAAACCCGGACAGTTATGATCGGGTGCTGTACGCCGCCGATATGCTGGCCGGGCGCTTCAATCCCAACGGCTTCATCCGGGCTTGGAACGGCGCGGGCAGGGAGGGCTGGGCCATCGTGGACTGCATGATGAACCTGCCGCTGCTCTACTGGGCCACGGAGATCACCGGCGATCCCCGCTATCGCCTGATCGCCATGCGTCACGCCGATACCACCAGGGAGCACTTCGTCCGCCCCGACGGCTCCTGCAATCATATCGTAATCTTCGACCCCGAAACAGGCGCGTTCCTGGACAATCCCGGCGGACAGGGCTACGAATCCGGTTCCTCCTGGAGCAGGGGACAGAGCTGGGCCCTGTACGGCTTTGTGCTGTCCTTCCTGCATACCGGAAAACAGGCATACTTAGATACCGCAAAACGAATCGCCAACTACTTCATCAGCCAGATCACCGACGACTGGATGCCCCGCTGTGATTTCCGCCAGCCCTTGGAACCTTCGCTCAAGGATAACGTGGCGGGCAACGTGGCCGCCTGCGGGCTGCTGGAGCTGGCAAGGGCGCTGCCCGAATTGGAAGGACGCTTCTACTTCGACGCTGCCGTCCGCATCCTGAAAGCCCAGGAGCAGGACGCCGCGAACTGGGAATTGAACGATCCCGCCATTTTCACCAAATGCACCTCCGCCTGGCACGATCTGCCCGGTCGTCATATCACCATGACCTACGGGGATTATTATTTCATTGAAGCTGTAAACAAGCTGCGCGGGGACGGATTGCTGTTCTGGTATCCCAACCGCTGAAAGGAGTTATTCTATGCGCAAAGTGATTTCTCTCAACCATAAATGGGCTTTTCGCAAGGGCATATCAGCCCCGCCCGCCGCGTTTCCCCGGGACTGGGACTTTGTGAACCTGCCCCACACCTGGAACGGCATCGACGGCCAGGACGGCGGCGCGGATTTCTGGCGGGGCACCGCCTGCTACGTGAAGGAGCTGCCCAGGGCGGCGCTGCCCCAGGGCGAACGCTATTACCTGGACTTTCCCGCCGTCAACGCTTCCGCCGACGTGTATGTGAACGGCAAGCATATCTGCCATCATGACGGCGGCTACAGCGATTTCAAAGCGGATATCACCGACGCCCTGGAAGAAAACAACCTGATCTGCGTGCTGGCGGACAACAGCGACAACGACCGCGTGTACCCCCAGAAAGCCGACTTCACCTTTTATGGCGGCCTATACCGGGGCGTGAACCTGATTGCCGTGCCCGCCGTTCATATCGATACGGAAACCGACGGCTTCCCCGGCCTGCACGTGACCCCGGAACTGGACGGGGATTCCGCTAAGATCACCGTGAAAACCCGCGTGGCAAACGGCGGAGACGGCCTGGCCCTGCGCTATACCATCCTGGACGCGGCGGGAAACACCGTGGCGGAAACAGTATCCGATCAGCTTGAAGCGGAACTCACTTTGAATCCCGTCCACCGCTGGCACGGCAGGAAAGACCCCTACCTGTACACCGCGAAGGTGACGCTGCTGAAAGGCGAAGAAGAACTGGACAGCGTTTGCGCCCGCTTCGGCTGCCGGGAATACAGCATCGACCCGGAGAAGGGCTTTATCCTGAACGGGGAAAGCTATCCCCTGCGCGGCGTGTGCCGCCACCAGGACCGGCCCGACATCGGCAACGCTCTGCTGCCCTGCCATCATGAGGAGGACGTCGCTCTGATCCTGGAAGTTGGGGCCAACACCATCCGCTTAGCCCATTACCAGCAGGCCCAGTACATGTATGACTTGTGCGACGAAAAAGGCCTGGTGATCTGGGCGGAAATTCCGTATATTTCGGCCCATATGCCGGGCGGGCGGGAGAATACCGTTTCCCAGATGCGGGAGCTGATCAACCAGAATTACAATCATCCTTCCATCGTGGTCTGGGGCCTGTCCAATGAGATCAACATGGTCACCCCCACCAGCGAGGATATGCTGGAAAACCATCATATTCTGAACGACATGGCCCACCAAATGGACCCCACCCGGCCTACGGTGATAGCCTGCGTGTCCATGTGCGATATCGATGATCCCATCGTACGCATTCCCGACGTGATCAGCTACAACCTGTATTTCGGCTGGTACGGCGGAAAGCCCGCCATGACCGGTCCCTGGCTGGATACCTTCCACAGCAAATACCCCGAAACGCCCATCGGCGTGAGCGAATACGGGGCGGAGGCCCTGAACTGGCACACGGGCAAGTCCCACCAAGGAGATTACAGCGAGGAATACCAGGCGTATTACCATGAGGAGCACATCCGGCAGATGTTCTCCCGGCCTTACATTTGGGCGACCCACGTATGGAACATGTTTGATTTCGCCGCCGACGGGCGCAACGAGGGCGGCGAAAACGGCATGAACCACAAGGGACTGGTGACCTTCGACCGCAAATACAAAAAAGACGCCTTCTACGCCTACAAGGCCTGGCTCAGCGACGAACCCTTCGTGCATATCTGCGGCCGCCGGTACGTGGACCGGGTGGAAAATCCCGCCCAGGTGACCGTGTACTCCAACCAGCCGGAGGTGGAGCTTTTCGCCAACGGCGTCAGCTTAGGCAAAAAAACAGCGGAGGACCATTTCTTCCGCTTTGAAGCGCCGAACACTGGGGAAACCACGCTGACGGCCATCGCCGGGGACAGCCGGGACGAGATTCACATCCGCCACGTGGACGAACCCAATCCCGCCTATATTTTCCAGGAGGAAGGGGCTATCTTAAGCTGGCAGGAAATCACGGAACCCGACGGCTTCTATTCCCTCAACGATACCCTGGGCGATATTTCCAAGAGCGAGGCGGGGAAAAAGCTGGTGGAGGAAATCACGGCCAGGATCCCGCCCCGGAAAGGCCCCATCGACGCCAAGGAAAGCGATCTCATGAAGAAAATCCAGCTCAGCTTCACGGTGGTGCGCCTCATCCGCCTGTCCCGCGCTCCCTTTACCAAAGAAGAACTGCTTCACTACAATGCCCTGCTGAACGCCATTCCCAAGGTGGAATGAGCGCATCATTACAATCTTTTATATTTCCAATATCATTGAGGAGACCAGCGATGAAGGAATCAATTAGAAAACGGGGAATGGTTGTTTTTGTGAGTTTCGTATTGTGCGCGTTAGCATATTCCTTGATGATCACAAACGAGTGTACCAATGTCTGGGACGGTCTCTGGGCCGGGTCGGTAGACGGAGGATTTCAGTGGGTCTTGACCATCGGAAGGTGGTTTTGGCCTATTATCAGTTGGAGCCGTCTGCTGATTTCCACGGAACCCTTTATTTCGCTGATGACCATTGCCTTGTTTGTTCTATCCGGTTATTTGATTCTTTCGATGTTTTCCTTGACGGATTCCAAAGCGGCGTATTTCGTTCCGCTGGCTTTAGGAATCAATGTGACTGTATGTATTTCTCTTTCCTACAGGTATATGTCGCCCACTTTCGGCACGGCCCTTCTTCTGAATGTGTTTGGGATATGGCTGCTGAAAACAAAGCGTCATTGGTGGGACGGGGTGCTGGCGACAGGCTCCTTTGTTCTTGGTCTCGGATCATATCAAGCTTATATTGGCTGTGCGCTGGTGCTGCTCTTGGCGTGCATCATTCAAATGCTGCTGAAGCAGGAAGAAAAGCGGACCATCATTTTCTTTGTGCTGCGAACGCTTGCATCTGTTCTGCTGGCCTGTGCTGTTTACAAAATACTGTGGGATATATCGCTTTCCTTAACGCACCTTGAGCCCGCGAATTACCGAGGAGCGAATCACGCATCGATTGGCAATATTCTTATCCATCTGCCTCAGCGCATAATTAATGCATATATAGATTTTTTCACGTATTTCACCGGAAAAAGCTTTCCTCATAACGCATTTCAATCAACCTTCCTTTATCCTGTGGCGGCAGCCGCCTTTGCGCTTCTCTCCCTGCTGCCTGCCGTGCGGCACTTTCGGGTCAGCAAAGGCGCTGCCATCATTATGCTGGCTTGTTTCCTCTGTCTTCCGATCGCGGCCAATGTATCCCTGCTGTTGGCGCCGGAAGCAGGGACGACAGACGTACTCATGGCTCTTCCGATGGTCATGATAGCCCCGGTATTGCTGTGCATCTGTTTCCAAAACGAGAGCCAAAACAGACTTCTTCGCTGCGTTCCGTTATTGCTGATTTCTTTTTTCCTGTATGGGAGCTTCATCCAATGCAGCATTGAGCAGCATACCATGCTGCACGGAAGGGAAAGCACCCTATCATTTATGGATCGCGTTGTGGGCAATTTGGAAGCAAACGATATGATCCACAGCGAAAACGAAATCATATTTCTTGGCCGTCCATCCGATAATCCGCTGTTTATGAAGGATGAGCTCTGGGCGCTTTCCAATGAACGTTCCAGATATGGCGATCTCCCCTATTCCAATGATACCTGCGTCATGTCCTATCGAGGCGTCGCCAGGGACGGAGGATATAACCTCCCGCTGTCAGAGGATTATACCGTCTGGCATGAAATGGCGGCCAAGCCTGAAAGCTGTGCTTTACCCGCTTATCCGGCGGAGGGATACTTCCAGATCATAGACGGTTATCTGGTTGTTAAGCTGTCGGAATGAATCATGCATGAAAAGCGTTTCCGTTTTGCTTTTTCGTTCCACATCCGGCAAATTGGGAAAAACGATCATGTCAGAAGGACCGACACAATCGAATATGACACAATGAATCGCCGTTCCTTATGGGGACGGCTTTTCCGCTTGTATGGAAACATGGGAAATCGGGGTAACGGAAAGCAGGAATCGGGACCAATCAAGGGACGCGGGGTCCGGCAGCTGATCCGGGTCCGGCAGGCGGTATTCCACGATCTCCAGCCCGGCGGGCCGAAGGACCCCTACGGCAGCCAGATAGCTGTCCCCGGCGGGCGTTTCATCTGTTTGCACCGCCGCGTCCAGAGCCGCGTCGGCAAAAACCAGTTCGCCGTTCCGCACACAGAAACAGAATTTTTCGTATCCCGTGGTCCGGCCGTTCAGCGTATCGGTAAAGGAAGCTGTGCCGCCCGTCAGGTCCTCCGCTACGTCATACGTCCTTTCCCGGTCAAACATACCGCCGCCGTTCACGGCGTAATCCCCGTTGAGCTGGCTGTCCAAGGGTGTTTCGTCGGCAGGGTCCGGGGTGGCGTCGCTCTGGGCATACTGGTCCATGGCGTCCCAGGCTGTGGATTCATAGGAATAATCGCCAGCTTCGCGCCATGTAAAGCGCCAAACCCCTTCCTGCGCTTCGGCTCCCGCCGCTTCCGCGTCCAGCGCCATCTGGTTCAGGATGTCGCCGGGAATAGTATAGGCCAGGCTGTCGCTTTTTTCCGCCGCCTGTGCAAGGATCTCCGCATAGGGTTCCATAAGCGTACGTACGCTTTCCCCCAGCTTTCCCTGGGCTTTATCCAGCGCTGAAACGCTTGATTCCTGCCCAGCGTCCGGTTCCGCAGTGGGAACTGTGTCCTCCTTCTGTCCGCCGCAGCCGGACAGCGCCAGTACGGCGATCAGCAGCAGGATCGGCAAGCCCTTCCTTTTTTTCATAACGAAAGCCTCCATACTTTGCTGAAACTATTATACGATATTTTGCTCCTTCCTTCAAGCAGATGTGTTCGCCAGGAATCGCCGTGACCAATCAGCCAGCGCTGAATGATGTGGATGAAAGGGACTGTCGCCTATATTGCAATGCGAACCGTCATTCTTTTTCTTTGCGATGGATAATCTGAAAACTTTTTGACCGCTGATGAAACGAAACCGGTTTTCCTCCGTCTTATTGATGTGAGAATATTCTGCACATTGTTTTTGAAGGGAGTTACTTGCGATGGCTGACCGCCAGGAATATGAGCGCGTCGCCCAGGAAGCGCTGCCCATGCTGTACAGGATCGCCATGGGGATCCTGCGCTGCGACGCGGACGCCCGGGACGCAGTACAGCAGGCGCTGCTGAAGGGCTGGGAAAAGAAGGAGAACGCCCAGCCGGGAAAATTCCGCTGGTATCTGACCCGCATCGTGATCAACGAGGCCCGGAACATCCAGCGGTACAGAATGCGGGTGTTTCCCGCGGAAATGCCCCCGGCTGTACAGCAAATGTCCCCTGACTATCAGGAATTATACGACGCCATATTCGCCCTGCCGGAAGACTTGCGCCTGCCCCTGCTGCTCAAATACATGCGGGACTTGTCCGAAAAGGAAGCGGCGCAGGCCCTCGGCATCCCGGTAACGACTTTCAAAAACAGGCTGCATCGCGCGCGAAAAGCCCTTCGGAAAACCCTGGATCGGGAGGTGACGTTTGAATGAAGCGCACCCTGCAAGTAAACAAGGATTTCATAAACGCCGTGCTGCCCCCCGTCCCGGCTGATTTTGAGCGGGACATGAAGGAGCTGATCCTTTCCATGCCCGCTGAACGACCCCAGAGGGAGGAAAAAACCGTGAAAAGAGAATTCTCCGTGGGCCTTGCGCTGGCCTGCGTGCTGGCGCTGCTGGCTGTCACCGCCCTGGCGGCGGTGCTGCTGGGCGGGAAGGATTTTGTGGACCAGATCATGGCCCCCAAGGCGGCGGAAACCGATTCTTTCAACTTTACCAAAGAAGAAATCGCGGAAATCCTGCGCATCGCGGCGGAAAACAACCTGACCCTCAGCGACGAGGACATGTACCGTCTGAACCATCTGGACGAATCGGGCTACGACAAGGAAGAGCTGATGCGCCGGTTCGTGAAGACCGAATACGGCTTCTATCCCGACGCCTGGCCCATCGAGGTGCAGCACTGGTATGAACAGATGCTCAAGGCCGCGGGGTTGGACAAAGGC
>JAFXMP010000284.1 GCA_017530275.1 Clostridia bacterium
AAACGCACATTTTTCGGCCAGAAATTGATAGAGGAAGCGGCATGGCCGCTCCTCGGCGGCGTACACGCCGCCGCCTGCGGATTATTGATGAAGGGGCTGCGGCCCCTTCATACTTCCCCGGGGGACTTTGTCGACAATCTGTGCAGCCGGACGCTTGTTAAAAGCGTCGGCTGCTCTTTTTCGCTGAACAGGTTCAGCTTCCCGGGGCCAGGAGTAGGCAAAGCAGGACATTTTTCATGTTCCGTTGTCCTTCCCAGCGAATCACAGCAAATGCGCGCAGGCCGGATCAAAGGAAATGAAGCACTGGTCGCCCACGCTGTAGATTTTTTTATTCACGGGGCAGTTGTCGGTAATCTTGACCAGCGTATCCCCTACCCGCACGTGATAATTCTGGTAGCTGCCCATGAAGCAGGAAAGCTCCACCTTGCAGGGCAGCATGCCGCTGTCGCCGATCTGGATGGCTTCGGGCCGCACAACGATTTCGCAGTCCGCGCCGGGGGCGTAGGTCTTTTCCGTTTCCACTGCCGCCTTTCCGGCGGGCAGCTGCACCACGGTCTGACCATTGACGCAGGAAGCGGCTTTCCCCTTCAAGAAGTTGCACTCGCCGATGAAGTCGGCCACGAACTCGCTGACGGGATGATAGTAAATCTCCGTGGGGCTGCCCATCTGGGCGATGACGCCGCCCTTCATCAGAATGATCTGGTCGGAAATGGACATGGCCTCGCTCTGGTCGTGGGTGACGTAAATGGCGGTGATGCCCAGGGCCTGCTGGATGCGGCGGATCTCCGTGCGCATCTGCACGCGCAGCTTGGCGTCCAGGTTTGAAAGCGGTTCGTCAAACAGCAGCACACCGGGCTCCACCACCAGCGCGCGGGCCAGGGCCACGCGCTGCTGCTGGCCGCCGGAGAGCTGATTGGTCATGCGCTGCTCCATGCCGGACAGCTCTACCAGGGCCAGGATGTCCGTCACGCGCTTTTTGATCTCGTCCTTGGGCACCTTGCGAAGCCTGAGGCCGTAAGCCACGTTATCAAACACGTTGTAATGGGGAAACAGGGCGTAGCTCTGGAACACCATGGCCGTGTCCCGCTTGTTGGGGGTCAGGGCGTTGATGGGCTCGCCGCCCAGGTAGATTTCGCCCTCGTCCGGGCTTTCAAAGCCGGCGATCATGCGCAGGGTCGTCGTTTTGCCGCAGCCGGAGGGGCCCAGCAGGGTGACGAAGGAGCCGGGGGCGATATCCAGCGCCACATCGTGAACGGCATAGAATTCCTTGCCTGTTTTGGGATCCTGATAGATTTTGGAAATATGATCCAATTTCACGCCCTTGGGCTCTTTGACACGGTTGGCCATGATTATTCAACCTCCTTGACTTTTCTGCTGGTGCCGAAGAATTTGATCACCAGGTTCATCAGCAGCACGCTGCCGTAGGTAATAGCGATCAGGATGGTGGCGAAGGCGCAGGCGATGCCGTAGGAGCCCTTCTCCGCAAATTCGTTGATTTGCACGGTAATGAGCAGGAAGCTGGGCGTCACCAGCAGGATGATGGCGGAAATAGCGGTAATGGACCGCACGAAGGCGGTGACCAGGCCGGAGAGGAAGGAATCCTTGATCAGCGGCAGGGTCACGGAGGTAAATACCTTGAGGCTCCCCGCGCCCATATCGTAAGCGCTTTCCTCGATGCTCTTATCGATCTGCCGCAGGGCGGAAATACCGCTGCGGGTGCCGGTGGGCAGAGAGCGCACCACGAACACGATGACCAATATCACGCCCGTGCCGTAAATGCCCTGGAGGAAGCCCGAATGGAACACGCCGCCCGCGAAGCCGCGGATGTAGCCGATACCCAAGACGGTGCCGGGCACGGCCATAGCCAGCATGGACACAAATTCGATAAAGCCCTTGGCCTTGAATTTCCGCTTGACCACCAGATAGGAGATGATCATGGACAGCAGCGCCGTAATGGGCGCAGAGATCAGAGACAGGACGAAGGAATCCTGGAACGCTTTCAGGCCCTTGTAGCGGGTGAATACCTGCTCGAACCACTTGGTGGTCAGGGTGAAATCCCGGCCCCAGGTCTTGAACAGCGCGCCAAAGGGCACGCACACATACATGAGGATCACGAACAGCGCCACCAGGCAGCAGAAGATGGTGAGCGGCACGGTGACGGATTTGTCCTCGATCAGCATGCGGGCGCGGCTGGCCTTGCCCGTCAGGGTGGCGGCGGTCTTCTTTTCCAGATAATACTTCTGCACCATGAACATGACCATGGTGATGCCCAACAGCACCACGGCCATGGCGCAGGCTCCGTTCTTATCGTAAGCGCCGGTGATCTGCAAATAAATGGTGGTCGCCAGGGTATCGTAGGAACCGCCGATGATCATGGGGTTGGCAAAGTCGGCGATGGATTCGATGAACGTGACCAGAAAAGCGTTGCCAATGCCGGGCAGCAGCAGGGGCAGGGTGACGGAGGAAAACACCTTGAACCGGCTGGCCCCCATATCCCTGGCCGCTTCCTCCATGGAGGGGTCGATGTTCTTGAGCAGGCCCCGGAACATCATGTAGCAGACCGGGAAGAAGGTCATGGTCTGCACGATGGCGATGCCCCAGAAGCCGTACACATTGTTATCGTAGATGCCCAGCAAATGCCGGGTGATGATGCCCGCCTTGCCGAACAGCATGATCATGGATAGGCTCAGCACGAAGGGCGGCGACACTACGGGCAGCATGGACACCACCTTGAACAGCCCGCTCATGAATTTGGTGCGCACCTTCACGTACACTTCCACATACGCGAACAGCAGGCCCACCGCGGCGGATAGGATGCCCACCAGGAAGCCCACCTTGAGCGTATTGGTAATGGCGCGAATGAAGGTATACTTATTGAAGCTCTCCTGGAAGAACTGCAATGTCAGCCCCGTGTTGGCGGAATAGATGCTGTCCACCAGCAGGATCGCCAGCGGATACAGGATGAACAGGGACAGGAACGCGATCAGCACCGCGATGGTGGTGATCATCACCGGATCGGCAAACAGCTTTTTCCTGTCCAGCGACGCGCTTTGGCCCTTGGCCATGGGCAAATTCCCCCTTCGTTGATATCGGGCAGATGATATCCGCCCCTACGAAAACGGGGAATGGCGCCGGGCGCCATCCCCCGTAGGTGGTTGGAAAGAATTACTTGGTCTGGAAGCGGTCGTCCGCAGCGGCGCCCAGGGCGTTCATCACTTCGCCGATGTAGGTGGTGATATTCTGCTTGGCGTCCTCGAAGTCGTAATCCATCACGTTTTCGGGATCGAGGCCGAATTCGGCAGCCTGCTTGGGCTGTTCGGCGTTGTCGATCACCAGGAACTGATAGGAGCCGAATTCGTCGGCCTGCTCCACGCACTCGGGGCTCAGGGCGTATTCGATCCACAGCTTGGCGGCGGCTTCGTGCTTCGCGCCCTTGAAGATGGCGGTAGCGCCGATTTCAAAGCTGGTGCCGCTGGAGGGGATCACCAGGCCGATGTTGTCGTAGCCGTTGTCCACGATCTGATAAATGCCATCATGCAGGAAGCCGATGCCGATGACGCATTCGCCGGTGCCCACGTTTTTGGAGGGGCCGGAGCCGGACTTGGTGTACACCTGAATGTTCTTGTCCAGGTCTACCAGGTACTGGATGCCTTCGTCATGGCCGTATTTCTGGATCATGGTGTTGATCACCAGCTTGGCGGTGCCGGCGGTATTGTAGTTGGACAGCCAGATCAGGCCCTTATACTCGGGCTTGAGCAGGTCGGCCCAATCCTGGGGGATTTCCAGCTTCATGCGTTCCAGTTCTTCGGTGTTCACCATGAAGCCTAAGATGCCCTTGTAAATGCCGTACCAGCAGCCGTCCGCGTCGCGGTAAGCCGGGCCCAGCAGGTGGGAAGCGTTGGTCGCTTCATAGGGCATGAGCAGCCCTTCCATGGCGCAGACGTTGTAGGGGTCGGTGGTGCCGCCGAACCAGACGTCCGCGGAGGGATTGCCGTTTTCTTCTTCGATCTTGGCCTGCACTTCGCCGGTGCTCAGGCGCTGATGGGTCACCTTGATGCCATAGAGCCTTTCAAAACCGTCGCAGGCAGCCTGCAGGTATTCTTCCTCGCAGGAGCCGTACACGACCAGTTCCCCTTCCGCTTTCGCGGCTTCAACCAGCGCGGGATCAGCCCCTACCCGATCTTCCGCGTGCACCACGGCAGCGCAGCCCAGCAGCATCATTGCCGCCAGCAGAACAGCCAAAAACTTCTTCATGAAAAAGCCTCCTTATACAGATGAATTATTTTGGGACGTTCCCCATTTCCTTTTATTATAAAGTTACAAAAAGGGATTGTCAAGGGAAGATTTGAAAAATATGAACATTTTCAACCATTTCAGCCATTTGCAGAAGGGGCTGTTGATACTTATAGAACACTTTAAGTGAGTGTGGAGTTTGGAGGGTGGAGTTTTGAATTGTCTGTCACTTTTGAATAGTAACTTGCAGGATAAACTGCGAATCACTATATATAACTCCACCCTCCACTCTCCACCCTCCAAACTCACTGAAAGTGTTCTTTACATCCCCTACTCCTGCGCAAATAAAGCTTCTCATGTAAAAAGCAGGCCATGAAATCACAGCCTGCTTTCTTGTGTACAGCGTTTGCTTTACACCAATTCGATAATGACCATTTCGGCCGCGTCGCCGCGACGGGGGCCCAGCTTATAAATGCGGGTGTAGCCGCCGGCGCAGTTCTTTTCCTGGTTACGGGCGCGGTACTTGGGGCCATATTCACGGAACAGCTTTTCCACCACGGGATGCTTGTTATCCTTGGTGCGCTCCTTATATTCTTTCTTGCTCTCGTCGTCCTGCTTGGCTTCCTTGATATCATACAGGTAAGCCATCATCAGGCGGCGGGCATGCAGCTTGGAAGGCAGGTCGTTGGTGAAGGTCTGCTTCACGATCTGCTTCTTGTCGTTGTAGAATTCTTTTTCGACCTCAACGGTCTTATCATACTCGCGGATGGCGAGGGTGATCATTTTATCTACGATGCTGCGCACTTCCTTGGCCTTGGCTTCGGTGGTTTCGATGCGGCCGTACCACAGGAGATTGGTGGCCAGGTTCCGCAGCATCGCCTTGCGCTGGCTCGCAGTGCGGCCCAGCTTGCGCTCTGTTGCCATGGGAATTTCCTCCTATCACTCTTCGGTCGGGCGCAGACCCAGGCCCAGCGCCTGCAGCTTCTGCTCGACTTCTTCCAAACTCTTTTTGCCCAGGTTGCGCACCTTCATCATGTCCTCCTGGTTGCGCTGAACCAGC
>JAFXMP010000285.1 GCA_017530275.1 Clostridia bacterium
AAAGCCATTGAAGCCGCTTTTCAGTACGTGGCGGAAGCGGCGGAAAATGGGCTTGACATTATCCTGGACGTGGACAAAATGCCAGAGTGGAGATTGGACGAGCTGGCCGGGGAGCTGGGGTGCCTCTATGATTACACGGCGGATGTGGAAACGAAACGAAAATGGATCAAAAACGCCGTGCCCCTTTTTCAAGCATACGGGACCCCGTATGGTGTGCTGCAATTTATTGCCTCATATTTTGACAGCGCCGACCTGGAAGAAAACTGGGAGTACGACGGTGATCCTTTCCATTTTCGCGTGACCGTAGAAGGACAATGGACGCCCGATAAAGAAGCGTGGGCGCGCAAGGCCATTGAAATTTCCAAAAACGTCCGCAGCGTTTTGGATTCCCTGCGCATCGGCTGCAAGTGCAGCATCGGGCTTTCCGCGACGTGCAGCATGCGGGCGAAATACCCTTATCCGTTGACTGGCCCGCATATGCTGACGGGCACACGGCCCAACGATGCGCATAAGGTCATCATTGACAGAACGGGCAAAAGCGCCATCCACGCGGATGCGGCGCCGCATATGTTCCCATACCCGTTTACGGGAACCAAGCCGGACACAAATACCCTGGGCATCATTGAAAAGACACGGGCTGGCCTGCACGGTGAAGCGGAGGGCCAGCCCTTTGCTTATCCTTTTACGGGAACGATCCCCCAGCAAAACACCCTGGGCATACCTGGGGAAAATGACATCCAAGCCGCGCAAGCGGAGGACATAATTGCGCAAATCTCCTATAAGCTGTGCGGACAGGATGAATTTTAACGAAAGGAGAAGGGCGATGGCGGAAGTTTTTACGCTTGACAGCGAGTATCTGGCTGCGAAACGACGCCAGATCAGGCGTGATGCAGCATATGCCAGATACAAAGTAGGCAACACCTGGTATAGGGCAGCAATCGAAAGCGCGGATGTACTCCCAAGCGGTATCGTGGAAATTGTATTCTCAATCGACCACACGGTAAGCGGCAACATTACCGTGACAGGCATTGAACTTTACGACAGAAACGGAACGCGCATTGGGAGCAAATCGGTGAGCGTCACGAGGCAGGACGTGGTCGAAGGGATTCTGTACGTATGCCGGTTCAACCTGTTCCAGGTGGTTGATAACGCCAGCGGCACAGGCGCTTACGATGCCCTCTGACAGGCGCAGATACGCGCTATCATTATCGAGAAAGGAGTGAACAACGATGGCTTATGAACCGATCCTTTGGCAGGATCATGTGGTGGAGCGTCCGCACACGTACACGCACGTGAACAATCCTGACGGGAGCGAAACCTACACCCCCGCGCCGGGTGAGATCATCCGGCAGGGCACGCCGCAGAGCGCAACCAATTTCGGCCATATGGATTTCGGCATCCTGGACGAACACATTGCTTCGTCTTTGACTGAAATTGCCCGCAGACAGGATGAATGGCGGATCGTGGAACTGGAAAAAGCGACGATCCAGGAAACCGGCATTGTGACGCGGCAAAATACCGTTGGCTTCCCGTTCAACAATTCTTCCCAAAGCGTAGCCCTGGTGAACGTGCGCGATAACCTGAATTACGTGGTGGTTATCGTGAAGGTGGAAGCGTCCGGCAATGTGGGCGAAATTGAGATCACCGACCGGCAGGTGAACGGATTCAAGATCGGCTATACGGGCAGCGCACCGCAGGCCCAAATCACATATGCAGTGATCGGAGGATATGAAAAATGATCGTTACGACCACATGCGGCGGGCCTGGGAAGGCACGCAATTACCATGAATACCTGATTTCCTCGCCGGATGAAGTCGGAAGCCTGCCAACCAGCCAAACGGAGCCGCCGAACAACACCAGCACAGGAAGCCTGCCGCCACGCAAGACTTGAAACACCTCTACCTGCTCGGCCCGGATGACGTATGGCGGGAGGTGTAGCCCATGGACTTGCTATCCTACATCAAGGCAAGGCAGGCGGGCAGCGAAGCCGACGAGGCCATGGAAGCCGTAAGCCAGAATGCCACAGCCTTGAATGAAGAAGCGATGGACAAGAGCCTCGCCGTGAAGCTGGTGCTTTCCGCGCTAAAAACGCTCAAGTGGGAAGCAGAGGACGGCGCTTTGATCTGCGAAGAAGGAACTGCGACCCTGACCAACAACCTGAAATTCCCATTCAACGGCAGCAAAAAAAGCGTGGCGCTTACCAAAACACAGCGCAATACAAGCTATGCGGTCATTGCATCCGTGCAATCATCCACAGGTGACGCGGGTGACGTGATCGTGTCTGAAAAGCTGACAAACGCTTTTAAGCTGGAATACACTGGGGCGGCGAAAAGCGCAACAGTAAAATATATTGTGATCGGAGGGATCATCTGATGGAAATTATCGAAAAAAACCAGGGCCGGAAAATCGACTTTGATGTAAACGGCACGAACATCACTTTTGCTGACGAGCTGATGCTGAAACTGGCGAAGCTCCAGCGTGACGACCCGGTTCACAAGGACATTTGCTTTGACCGTGACGGTGAACTGGTGATCGGCACGGCGGCTGGCTGGGCTTATGTGGCCGAAATCGACATTCCCGCCAAGGAATACGAGTATCACGAAGCGGAAGAAGGGGAAGAACCCGAACCGCCCACCCCCCTGCCCCTGGACATGGACAAAGTGATCCTGTCCCTGTGGTCTGTGGAAAAGTAAGGAGGACAAATCAATGGCAAACTTTGATCTGACGAATTTAGCCATCAAAAGCACGTGCCCCGGCAATGAACTGCTGTACGATGATAAGAACGTCCCTTCTGTGATGGTCAAAATTCCCAAAATGACCTATGCGGAGCTGGGCCTGGGCAGCAGCGCCGCCACCCATCCCGCTTTCATCGTCAACGGCCAGGAAGTGAGCGCCATCTACATTTCCAAATATCAGAACGTCATTCATAATGGCCGGGCCTATTCCCTGCCGATGGAAGACCCGAGAACGGAGATCAACTTTGACTCCGCCCGCGCCGCCTGCGAAGCCAAGGGGGCGGGATGGCACCTGATGACCCGTGCCGAATGGGCAATGCTGGCCCTGTGGTGCAAGGCCAACGGCACGCAGCCCAGAGGCAACAACGACTACGGCAAGGACGCGAGCGAAAGCGTATACAGGGCTATTCCGTCTATGGCCCGCGACGACAGCAATCGTGTACAGCGCGTCGCCACCGGCAGCGGCCCCGCCTCCTGGAGCCATGACGGCACCCTGTCCGGCATCTTTGATCTGAACGGCAATGTGTGGGAATTGGTTGGCGGTATGCGCACAGTCAAGGGCGAACTGCAAATCCTGGCGAACAACAACGCCGCCGACAGCGACAACAGCCAGGCCGCAAGCTCCGCCCAGTGGAAAGCGATCAAGGCCAGCGACGGCACACTGATCACGCCTGACGGGAACGGCACTACCACCGGCAGCATCAAGCTCGACTGGGTTTCCAGTCACGCGCAATGGGACACCAGCATCACCGACAGCGCCCCCGGATCGCATTACTGCATCTTTGAAGCCGTCACCTGCTCCGCGAACATCGGAAACGACGCAAAGGCGCTGCTCCAGGCATTGGCCATGTTCAAATATGACGAAACTGCCAATGCTTACAACGGGGACTATTTCTACTTCAACAACGCGGAAGCGGAGCGGGCCTTCTTCTGCGGCGGCGCCTGGGGCACTGGTGCCGGCGCCGGGGTTTTCTACGTCAACGGCAACAACACTCGGTCCATCGTGGACACGAACATCGGCTTCCGCTCCGCTTATGTGGAACTGCCTACTGTTTAACTGTGTACTGACAGCGATGCGGAAGCATCGCCCGGCTAAGATTCTATAACAAGGAGTAAACCCCTTGCGGGTTTACGACGCGCCATCACCGGGGAGATGAAACAGGAAAGAGCGTTCCTCCCTACGCACCACCGCTTCTCCGCTCAGGAGAAGCGGTGGCAGCGCCGCGCTGGGAACCGAAGGTTCCGCGCGGGCTGGTCGCGCCTGCGCAAAGCGCAACGGCGCGACTGCTATCCGGGTGAGAGGAACGCGGTGATATGAGGTATTGCGCCATGCGTGAGAAAACGAATGAATTTCTTACACTGCAAAAGGTGTATGACATGACGGAGTATGCGTATCAGGCACTGGCGCAATACCCCAAATCGGAAAAATTCGCCTTGGCGGCTGACATCAAGCGCGTAATGGATGAAATACTCGGCTACTGCATCGAAGTGCCATATCCTGCGGAAACACGCATGATCCTGGGCGTCAATCCAGATGATCCCGCTTTTGGCGGCGACCTGGAAGCCCATATCCGCGCCCATTATTCCGCGTGGATCGAAACCGGCGAGGTGATAGACCTATGAAAAAGATGTGAGGGGATTACCCATGACGACAGAGGAAACAATCTGGCGGTTCTTGCGGGACAGGATCGGCAACCCGCGCGGCGCGGCTGGCCTGATGGGCAACCTGTGCGCCGAAAGCGGCCTGAACCCCAGGAATTTACAGGGCACCTATGAAAAAGCCCTGGGCATGACGGACAGCCAATACACCGCCAAAGTGGACGATGGCAGCTATACCGGTTTCGCAACGGACAGGGCCGGATATGGGCTTGCCCAATGGACATACCCCGCCCGGAAGGAAGCGCTGCTTCAATACGCCAAGGCCCGGGGCGTGTCCATCGGCGATCTGAACATGCAGCTGGAATTTCTGATACACGAAATGCAGACGGATTTCCGGGGCGCGTGGGAAGCCCTGCGAAGCGCCCTCACCGTGCGGGAGGCCAGCGACGCGGTGATGCTCAAATTCGAGCGCCCCAAGAACCAAAGCGAGGAAAACCAAATCAAGCGCGCCCAGATGGGCGTGAAATACTACGAACAATACGGAAGGGAGGGAGGGAACATGAACCGACTGAAAATCTACCGGCGCTATCTTACCAAATCTTCCTGCTATCAATCTGGCGCGAGGATCACGCCCATGGGCGTGCAGGTGCATTCCACGGGCGCGAACAACCCCTGGCTGCGCCGGTATGTACAGCCGGATGATGGCAGGATCGGCACCAACCCAAACAACAATCACCACAACCGTGCGGGCGACGTGTGCGCCCATGCCTATATCGGAAAGCAATCGGACGGCACGGTGGCCGTTTACCAAACCCTTCCCTGGAACATGCGCTGCTGGCTCTCCGGCAATGGCCCTAACGGAAACGCCAACCGCTTAGGGTACATCGGCTTCGAGATTTGCGAGGACGCGAAAACCGATTACAGCTATTTCATCGACGCCATGACCGCCGCTTCCATGCTGACCGCGTACCTGTGCCAGACCTACGGCATAGACCCGGAAACGGGCGTGCGCGACCACAGCGAATTGCACGATATGGGCCTTGCTTCCAACCACAGCGACATAGGCCATTGGACGAAGCTCCACGGGGAATCCATGGACACCTTCAGGGGCATGGTCATGGGCTGGATGGTTGACGGTGTGGACGTGGAATACATCGACTGTGACGAGGT
>JAFXMP010000286.1 GCA_017530275.1 Clostridia bacterium
CGTGGGATGGAAGGGCCAAGGGCCTGCTCATAGGCCCTGGCAAAAATCAGCTTCTGGTTTATCATGGAGATCACCTCAACGTGTATATTCGCGCAGATCGGTGAATGTGACGCTGTTGTTTTCCGCGAAGATGCGGATGGGCTTGCCGCTGACGCCATAGAGGCGCACCGTCAGGGAAGCCAGGTCGTCCAGGTAGAAGATACCCACGGAGCCTTCCTGAATGTAGGTGAAGGAATACTCCCTGTCTTTTTCCAGCACAGCAGCGGTTTCGGTGATGAGGGTTCCGCCCTCGTTGAACAAAAGCTGAATGGTTTGGCTGGCCGGGTCGAGGGAAATCATCTTGTATTTGCCCGCCTGGCCGTTGTAGTCAAATACCAGGCCAAAGCTGCCTTTGCCGGTATAGGTGAATTTCCCGGTGAGCTTGAAGCTCTCGTAGCAGGTAAAGACTTCCGTGTAGTTGTACCGGGAACCGGCCTGAACCTGGAGGGTATCTTCTTCGATGACCAGCTTTCGGCGCTGGCTGAACTGTCCGGCCACCTGATCCACAGGCAGCAGGGCCAGATCGCCGTTGTCCTTGCGGATCAGCTTCTGCACCGCCAAATTACCCGCCCAGCCGGAAACCTCGGAGGTGGAGGAAGGGGATTCGCTGCGCCGGGCCCAGCCCACCATGTACGCCCCGTCAGGCCCTTTCACGTGCTTGGCGGCGTAGAACAGCTTGCCGTCCAGCCGCTTGGGTTCTCCATAGGGGCCATAGGGCGTTTCGGAGGAAGCATACCAAAGGGTATCGTCCTGGGCGGAATAGGTGATGTACCAGGTATCACCTAACTTGAAGGTATCGCTGCATTCCAGGTTCCAGAAATTGCCCACAGGGTTGGTAAAAATGATGCCGTCATAGGTGATCTTTTGCAAATCCCCGCTGACCGTATATTTCAAGATGCGGGCCGTGTTGCCCTGGGATGCGGTAATGGTCAGGGTGATGGTGTCGGTGGCTTCGTCGTAATATGCCTGGGGATCACGGAAATCGTTCTTCTGGCCCAGGGAAGCGTCGGGGGTAATGGCCCAATCTTCCATTTTTTCAAAATGGGTCAGATCGCTGCCCTTGGCAACCATGACCTTTTCCATGTATTCATAGATATTGGAGGAAGCGTGGCCGGTGTAGAAGAAATAATAGGTATCCTTGACCTTCACCACCGATCCGGTGCCAGCCCAGCCGTCCTGCCCGCCGGAACGGCTGGATTCGATGATGGGGGCGTCGTATTCTGTGTAGGTGAGGAAATCCGTTGTGGTGGTCAGGTACAGGGAATGGTTGTAGCTATCGCCGCCCTCTTTGAGATAATAGATGTAATAGGTGCCGTTCTCATAATAGGGCATGGTGTCGCCCACATAGGGCTGGCTGATGCCGTCGATGGCGGGCAGGAAGAAGGCCTTGTATTCATAGGCCGCTTCCTGGCTGCCGGGTGTGCGCAGAGAGGAGAAATCCTTATCGTCCGTGACTTCCGCGAAGGGCTCGCCCTGCTCTTTCGGCGCTTCCGTAGCGGCTGGCGTTGCGTCGTTTCCTCCGCAGCCCGTCAGCAATACGCACAGAACACACAGCACGGCGATGACCCCCATCATTTTACGCTTCATTGCAGCCTCCTGATAGACGGATAGGGAGGACGATTCAAAACCATCCTCCCTGTTCGTTTTTCTGTGCTTACAGCACGCTCATCTGGTAAACGGTGATGTTCTGGAATTCAATGGTGACTTCGCCCAGGTTGGCGGTCGCTTCGGAGCCGAACTGGAACAGCAGCTCGAAGTTCATATCCATGATGAAGGTATCGGTGGTGGCGAAGCGGAAGGTCTGGAATTCCTGGGTCAAAGACATGCCCTCAGCAAAGCGGGGGTCCCAGCCGCCCATGGGGTTCAGGAACACGCCGCAGCTTACGTCCTTATCCGCCTTGGCGGTGATCTCCACGATGTAATAGCTGTCGGAGGCCAGAACCAGGGGATTGCCGGTGTAGCCGCAGATCAGCTTGTTGTGCCAATCGACCGTGCCGCCATTGTCGATGCGGTAGAATAAGCTGCCGTTCTCCGTCCAGATGGTGCCCACGCCGCGCTCGTTATCCTCATCGGTGCCGTTGAAGGTTTCCCAGGGATAATCGGCATTTTCAGCGTTGGCAGTATTACGCCCGAAGGGCATGAAGGCTTCGATGGTTTTGTTGGTTTCCTTGTCGCCTTCCACTTTGCCACACACCACGTCCTTGATGGTGATGGTATTGGCGGTCACTCCCTCGGGCGCGTTGCCGATCTGCAAACGGATCACGGGATCGGCCACATACGCTTCAGCGGTGAACACAGCGGAGACGACCACCTCTTCACCGGCAGGAGCGCCCAAGCCGTTGAAGTTGGCCCGGCATTCCCAGCTCCTCAGTTCGCTTTCCACCAGCACTTCTCCGCTCTGGCCGTTCGCCGCGTTGAGGGTGAAGCTGTAATAATACTTCTGGCCCTGCTCGATTTCCAGGCCGCCCAGACCGATGTTTGCCTTGATGCTCCAAACGCCGCCCTCGGTGGGATAATTGTCAATGGTCACAATCGCAGTTCCGTCAAAGGCTACAGAGGCGTTCGCTCCGTCTCCCGCGTCCACGGTCACGCCGCCCGCAGTCAGATCAGCGGTGTAAACGGGAACCTGGTGTTCTTCGCCGGAAATCTCATATATTTCGATCTTGTCGATGGTAACGGTGAAATCCTCGGGGGTGGTGTCGGCAGCGTTGTCCGGGTTGGGGGTGATTTTGCCTAAGTTGAAGAGCAGTTCCGTGCTGCCTTCCCCGGAAGCGGAGAAGTTCAGTTCGATGGGGGCGATGTTCTCCTCGATCCGCGCGTTCCACACAGCGCCGAAGGTGGCCCAGCCCTCCGCGTTCTCGTCCCGGGCGATGAAATGGGCGTAGGTGGGCTTGGTGGATTTGGCCCAAATCTTGATCTTGTAATCAGCGGCTTTGAGGGCGAAGCCCGCCTTGGCAAGCTGCACGTCCCCATCCCCGTTGCCGGGGTTGGCAATCTCGATCACATACGCGCCGGATTTCAGCGCGGCGGAAGCGGAAGCGGCTTCGCCGATCTTCGCTTCCCAGCCGTGATTGTCGGTCACTTCCTGGGTGCTGAAATCAAAGGCTTTATAGACCACTTCTTCGCTCTTTTTCTTGGTGACGGTCAACGTGGCGTAGGCTTCGGCGACGTTGCCGTCCTTATCGGTGACAGAGTAGATCAGCTCATATTCGCCCGCGGTTTCCGGGGTGGTCTTGCCATTGCGGAAGGTCAGGTCGGGCATGGCTTCCACGGTGATCATGTCGGTCAGGTCGCCATCTTCCGCATCGGTAGCGGTCAGACCCGCCAGGGCGTCAAACTCGGTGCCCGCTTCCACGGTCTGATCCGCTTCACCGGTGATGGTGGGGCCGCCCTCGGCCAGGGCAAACGTGCCAAAGCAGCTCATGCACAGAACCAGCGCCAGGATGAGAGCAATGGATTTCTTCATGTTCGTTTCCTCCCTTATTGCGCGATATAGCGGTCATAGGCGTCCTGATAGACCTTCTGGATGCCCGCCAGGTTGACTTTGCCGTTCAGATCGTTCTGGAAGCTCTGCCAGGCCGCGTCGGATACGCCGCCCTTCATGAGCCAGGTGATCAGGTTGGTGCGGATATAGTCGTTCAGGTTGGTTTCATAGTTGCTCAGGGTGTTGAGTTCTTCCAGGGTGAACTGCAGGTTGGGGAAGGGCTTGACGGTTTCGGGCACAAAGGGCTTGGCGCAGAGCTGCAGGCGTTCCAAACGCAGCTGGGCGCGGGGCTCCATATTCACCACGTTGTTCCAGGCGTATTCGCCCAGGTAGATGATGCCAAGAGGTGCGTTCTGCAAGCGGAGTTCGTCGCTTGTTACGCCTTCGGGCAGGGGCTTTTGTACCAGCATGCCCTTTTCGTCCCGTTCTTCTTCATACACGATGCCGATGGGGCCGTAGTTGATCTGAGCGGAAACAACGGGATCATAGTAGCGGTCAAAATAGGCCAGCAGGATTTCGGGATACTTGCAGGTGGCGAACAGGATCACTTCGCCGGTGCCCACTTCGGGGTTGTTGGACACGCAGATGGTCTGGTCGCCATTTGGGCCGATGAGAGGGCTGCACACGATGTAGTTTTCGGGGTTGCTGACCACGGTTTCGCTCTCCCACCAATAGAAAGCGCCGTAGGTTTCCAGGCCCTTGCCGTTGGCCAGGAAGTTGTCCTGGCTCTGCTCGAAGGATACCTTGTCGATGAGGCCCTGATCCACCCAGCCCGCAATAAAGTTGGTAGCTTCCTTGAAGCGGTCGTCCTGCACGGTGTAGGTCACTTTGCCGTCCAAGATCACCCGATGCTCCAGGTTGTCGTTCAGGCCGAACATGCCGTACAGGTCGCACTGGTTGCCCTGCCAGTTGTTGTAAACGAAGCTCAGGGGCCGTTCATCGTCGGTCTTGCCGTTGCCGTTCATGTCGTGGTCGCGGAAATAGGTGAGCAGCTGCTCCATCTGAGCGGAGGTCAGGGCCAGGCCGTCCTTGAGCTGATCTTCCGTCAAGCCTTCCACAGCGCCGGCGGCGATGGCTTCTTTCGTCCAGTTCACGTTCAGGAACAGCAGGTTCGGGCTTTGCAGCAGGCCCATTTCCTCGATGCGGGGCAGGGTGTAAATTTTGCCGTCGGATACGTTGATGAGCTGGGCCTTGATGTCAGGCCGCTCTTCCAGCAGCTTTTTGAAGTTGGGCATGTAGTCCAGATAATCGCTGATGGGCACCAGAACCTTGCGGCGGGCGTACTTGATGATTTCGCCGGAGCTCATACCGGCGTGATACAGCGCGTCGGGCCGGTTGTCGGCGTTGCCGAAGATCAGGTTCTTCTGCTGGGCGTACACAGATTCGGACACGTTTTCCCATTCCACCCGCACGTTGGTCTGGGCGAACAGGTCGTTCATAATCTTCATGTCGTTGTAATCCAGGGCGGAGGCGTTCTTGGAGGAATACACCCGGAAGGAGATTTCCTGCGCGCCTTTTTCATTCAGGATCGGCGCGGAGGCATCCGCCCACTGGAAGCCGTAGGTATCGATGAGGGGATTGCCGGTAGACGCCTGGGCAGCGGCAGCCTGTGTGTCAGCCGCAGGGGCCTGCGTATCAGCAGCGGGGGCGGCTGTGGCGGCAGGAGCGTCGGTCGCTTTGGGTTCTTCCTTCTTGTCACCGCCGCAGGCGGTCAGGGTGACCGCAATGACCACCAGCAGGAGCAGGGCCAGCCATTTCTTCATGTTCTTCATTCCGTTTTCCTCCTTTTAGCCTTTCAGGGAACCAATCATGACGCCCTGAGCAAAGTATTTCTGCACGAAGGGATACAGGCACAGCACGGGGATACTGGAAACGATCACGGAGACGTATTTCAGTTGGTTCGCCAGGCGGTATTGCTGCAAAATGGTTTCACCGCTGCCGCCCACGGTGCTTTCGGAAGCGATGAGGATTTCTTTCAGCACCAGCTGCAGGGGATATTTCTTTTCATCCTGCAGGAAGATCATAGCGCCGAAGTAGCTGTTCCACTGGCCTACAGCGTAGTACAGTGCCATGACGGCGATGATGGCCTTGGACAGGGGCAGGATGATTTCAAAGAAGGTCCTGAATTTTCCCGCGCCGTCGATGCGGGCCGCTTCCAGCAAGCCTTCCGGGATGGAGGATTCAAAGAATGTCTTGCTCATGAACAGGTTCCACACGGACAGGATGGCGGGCAGGATCACGGCCCAGGCGGAGTTGATGAGCTTCAGGCTGCTCATCACGTTATAGAAGGGAATCAGGCCGCCGCCAAAGAACATGGGGATGATGAAGTAAATCATCCAGAATTTCTTGCCGGGGGTGGTCTTGCGGCTCAGAGCCCAGCCCGCGGGGATGGTGACCACCAGGGACAGCGCTACGGTAACCAGGGTGTAGATAATGGTGTTCAGGTAGCCCGTCCAGATGTCCTGGCGCTGGAATACCTTCTGATACCCTTCAAAGGTGATCCGCACCGGGGCCAGCACCACTTCGCCGCCCAGCACGGCGTCCGGGTCGGAGAAAGAAGCGATAACAATGAAGTAGATGGGGTACAGAATGATCAGCGCCAGCAGGCTCAGGAACAGGGTGTTGAGGATGAAGAATACTTTATCGCCCTTAGTGTCCTTCAGCGCATGGTACTTATCGTATTTCAGGCTCTTTACGCTCATTTCTCTCCCCCCTTACCACAGCGAATTTTCGGAGAACCGCTTGGAGGTCGTGTTGGCGATAATCAGCAGGATCACGTTGATCACCGAGCTGAACAGGCCGATGGCCGTGGCATATGCCTGATCCGGCACGCCTGTCAAGCCGCGTTTGTAAACGTAGGTAGCGATGAGTTCGCTGACACCTAAGTTGCCGTCCGTCTGCATCAACAGGGCCTTTTCGTGGCCAACGCCCATCAGGCCGCCGATGGACATGATGAGCATCAGGCTGATCATGGGCATGATGGCGGGGATGTCCACGTGGATCACCCGCTGGAACCGGGTCGCGCCGTCGATCATGGCCGCTTCATGATGCACCGGGTCTACGTTGGACAGGGCGGCGATGTAGATCACAGCGCTCCATCCGAAGTCCTGCCAGTTGCTGGAGAGGATGTACATGGGCCGGAAAGCGGAGTTTTCCAGGAAGTAGGAAATGCGTTCCCCGCCCAGGTGGGCCGCGATGTTGTTCACCAGGCCGTAGCGGCCGAAGAACAGTTGCAGCATACCGACCAGCACCACCAGGGAGATGAAGTGCGGTGCGGTGTAGATGGTCTGGAACACCTTGCCGACTCTCTTGCTTTTCAGGGCATTCAGGGACAGGGAAACCAGGATGGGCAGCGGGAAGCCGATGATGAAGCCGAAGATGCACAGCAGGAAGGTGTTTTTCATCAGGGGCCAGAACTGCACGTCGTTGAAGAACCGGGTGAAGTTCTCAAAACCGACCCAGATGGTTTCGCTGGACAGGATTTTGTCGCCGGGCATGAAGTCCTGGAACGCGATCAGCACACCGTAGATGGGCAGGTAATTGAACAGGAAGACCACCAGCACCGCCGGGAAAATCATGACTAGGTACGGGGAATTCTCCCGGAAATCCCGCAGCCGTTTTTTCAGGCTGCGCTTTTCCTTCTTGGGCCGCATCAGCGCGGCTGGGGCTTGCTTTGCGCCTTGCATTGTTTCCCTCCTCTTTCCTATGCCGTAATTGAGATGGAGTTCCAAATCCGAGGCCGGATCATCGGTTCAAGAAAGCCTCCCTTCCGAAAAACCTATCCGGTCGGATTTACATTCAGTGTCGGAGTTCGTAACCGCGATGGAAACATGCTGTAAATCTTATGTCTACAGATGCTTTACGTTTCTTTCGACTTTATTTTACAACTGCGCTTACAAATTGTCAATAGGAAAATAGAAATTTTGTGTAAAAAGATGAAATTTTTCTTGTTTATGACATGGTAAAGAAGGATAAAGCATATTTAGACGAATAAAAGTTTACATTTTGTAAACTTGAAACCATGCGTTTTCTGTGCTATAATGGAAACGAAAAAGACAGAAAGGGCGATCACCCGATGCCGAACAAGAGAGTGACCATGCAGGACATTGTCGATGCCTGCGGCCTGTCCAGAAACACAGTGTCCAAGGTATTCAACGGGCGCGGCGCGGTGCCCCAGGCGACACGGGCCATGATATTGAAAAAGGCGGAGGAATTAGGTTATGGTTCCCCCGTGGAAAGCGCGCCCGCTTCTTCCGGGGCGTCAGACGGCAGCATCGCTCTTTTGACCCATCGGATGCCCAAGGACGCGCATGTGGGCACTTCCCTGCTGACTGCCTTCACCGACCAGATCAGCCGTTCCGGTTACTCCCTGAAAATGTACGAGATTTCCGGGGAAGAATTGAAGCGGAAATCCCTGCCGACCCATTTTTCGGCGGATCAGACGGCCGGGATTTTCTGTATCGAGCTTTTCGATACGGAATACCTGAACATGATCTGCGATCTTGGCATTCCCACCCTCCTTTTTGACGGCCCTGTGAGGTCAGGTATCTCGATCATGGACTGCGACTCTATTACCATGGACAGCGTCGCCAGTATCACGTTCATTATGCGGAAGCTGATTTCCCTCGGCGCGAGTAGGATCGGCTTTGTGGGCGACAAAGACCACTGCGACAGCTTCTATGAAAGATGGTACGGCTACTGCAATGGGCTGCGGGAAGCCGGGCTTTCCCAGGATGACCGGTTCTCTATTCTCGCCCCCGACGATTCGCCCTATAGCGATACGGACTGGCTGATCCAGCAGCTCAATCGGATGCGCGGCCTGCCGGACGCTTTTGTCTGCGCCAATGATTTCCTTGCCATCCATTTGATGAGCGCGCTCAAGAAAATGGGTATCTCCATTCCGAGAGACATCCTGGTAACGGGCTTTGACGGCACATCCCAATCCGCCCTTGCGGACCCGCCCTTGACCACCGTGCAGGTTCCCAGCCTGGAAACCGGACGACTGGCCGCAAAGATCCTTCTGAGCCGCATCACCGAGCCGGAACGTCCCTATACCTGGACCCGCGTGAAAACAACCCCCGTTTGGCGGAGCAGCAGCCAGAAGTAAAACTGATAACGATCGCGGTGGCTTACCTATATAAGGAAAACCTATGAATGATCAATCGATGATGAAAAAGGAAAAACGGTATCTCTGCATCGTGTCCGTACTAGGTGTTGTCAGCGGCTCGTATCTGATCCTATCGCTGCTCTATTCCCGTGCGGCTTTTCTTCCGTATTTTCTGATCTCTGCGGCGTTCGCGGCAGCATTGATTTTGATTGTCCGGCGGCACCGCGCAAAGATTGCAGATTCAGCCGAATGGCGAGCCCAAGAAGAGAAAACGCGGCGGATGTTTGACCGTTATACCCGCCGCAGTATCAACTGGCTGCTGATCGCTTTCTGGGAAGTATTCGGTTTGGCGCTGGGCTTGATCACGCTGGGCGTCAATTCCAAAGCCAACGAGGTTGTGGAAAGCCTGTCGGGGCATCTGTTTTTCATCGGGCTCATTTCCTTCTTTCTCATCAAAAACCTGCTGATCGTTCGATGGCTCAATGCCCTTCATACCTTTGAAAACAAACAAAAATTCCACAGGGAATTCCGGTTTGTGCTTGCTTCCTCTCTGATCTACTGGCTGATTGCGGTTGGTATGTACTACGCCTTTGAAAAGGTCTTTGTACTGAATATTTCCGCTTTTGTCACGGGAATATTCACCGCGTGGATCATCCTTTACAACTTTACGCGAATCAACGGCTTTACCTATTTCAAAAAGCGCCACAATCGGGTTGTGATTGCGGCGCTGCTGATCATCGCACTTGTAATCGGCGGTTATACCTATCTTTCCCGCGACATCTGGCTGACGCAGCCCTATATCAACTCCGTGCCCCACCTCTATGACGGAGAAAGCCGGATCGCCTACAATGACGCGACAGGCGTCTATACCGTCACGAAGCCGGAGGGCGATTTTACGATCCTCCAGCTTACGGACATCCACTTAGGTGGAAGCGTGCTGTCTTATGACAAGGATCTCAAGGCGCTGAAAGCGGTCTATGCGCTGTTGGAAGCCATCAAGCCCGATCTCGTTGTCGTCACAGGCGATATGTGCTTCCCGGTAGGGTTTTCGTCTTTTTCCTTCAATAATACCGCTCCTGTCCAGCAGTTTGCGGCGTTTATGCGCAACACAGGGATTCCCTGGGCGTTTACCTATGGGAATCATGATACGGAAAGCTATGCGGCATCCAGCAGCAGCACGCTGGATGCGCTGTATCAGTCTCTTTCATGGAAAACAAGCCGGACGCTGCTGTACCCCTACATACAGCCGGAGATCACAGGCCGGAACAATCAGGTGATCGAGCTGCGCGAACAGGACGGCAGCCTGGACTATGCCCTGTTTCTGATCGACTCCAATGCCTATACCGGCGAGGGGCTGAACAAATACGACTACATTCATGACGATCAGGTGGCCTGGTACCGCAGTGAGGTGCTGCGCCTGAATACCGAGGCGGGGCACACCATTCCGTCGCTGATATTTTTCCACGTTCCGCTTCAGCAGTACAAAACCGCATACGAGCTCTACGAGCAGGGCAGCAGTGAAGTGACCTGGTTCTTTGGTGAAAACAATGAACAAATGATGGACAAGGTCTGCTGCTCGCAATACCCCAGCGCAATTTTCGACACAGCGAAGGAGCTGGGCAGTACGAAAGGGTTTTTCTGCGGACACGACCATTACAACAATATGTCTCTGGAATATCAGGGAATCCGCCTGACCTATGGCATGAGCATTGATTATCTCGCCATGCCGGGAATCGCCCGCGACACCGCCCAGCGCGGCGCGACGCTGATCGTGCTGGATACGGAGGGCGGCATGAACATTTCGCAGGTGCCGCTTACCGCAATTCAGACGATGCAGTAAAAGATACGATGAAACGCAAAGGATCGTGCCGTTTATTTCGCTGTTACCGGCAGATTTCTCTTTCCCGTGATCTCCAAAAGCACCGCCTTGACCACATACAGATGTTCCAGCGCCCGGCAGCGGTCAAGAGAATAATCCATATACCCGTAATGCTCCGTGAGCAGCTTCAATCCGTGCTTGATTTCCTGTTCATCTTCAACGATCCGGCACACTCCGAATCCGATCACGCTTTCGTATCGGGTGGTAATGCCATGATCCGTTGTTTCTGTCCGAAGGAATATATCGCCCTCTAAGCAGATATGCGGGTCTTTCTTCAACAGCTCCAGTTGCAAAACCTTCTCTGGCGCAATGAAAATAAACGGTCACCTTTCCATCCGCAAGCTCCGTGCCAAAAGAAACAGGAACCACATAAGGGTAATCCTCGCCCCGGAAGGCGACCCGTACCGTGTCGCAGCGGTTCAATATGTCAAAAATTTCATCCAGGCTTTGCACTTCCCGATCCTTGCGTCTCATTCCGTTCATCTCCAAGTCCCGTTCCATTATGACGGGCCAATCGTGTTAAGCGTTTGCGTAGGAATGCAGTCCGGGTAGCAGCAGGTTGACCCCGGCGAAGGTAAAGATCACCAGAATGAAAGCAATGATGGCCAGCCAAGCCATGCGCTTGCCCTGCCATTTCAGGCGCAGCCGCTGGTGGAGATAGATTGCGTAGAAAATCCAGGTGATCAGCGCCCAAGTCTCCTTGGGGTCCCAGCTCCACCAGGTACTCCACGCCTGCTCCGCCCAAATGGCCCCGGAAAAAATCACCCCGGTCAGCAGCAGGAAGCCCAGGCTGACGACCCGATAGCCCATATAATCCATCTGCCGCATTTTGCTGTCATTTTCTTC
>JAFXMP010000287.1 GCA_017530275.1 Clostridia bacterium
TATATCGTGAAAATGGTCCTGCTGTCGCTTGGCGTTCTGACGCTTTTCAGCGTCTCCTACTGGTTCTTTATGCGCAAGTATTTCATCAGCCCGCTGATGCGCATTCGCGGCAATGTGACGGAGTTTGCCAAGAATGAAACGGCGACCACCATTTCGCTTGCGGATATACGAACGAAGGACGAGATGCAGGAGCTGGCCGAGTCCATTCACCAGATGGAGAACGATATCGTAAAGTATATCGACAGCATCCAGACCATCACAGCGGAAAAGGAGCGCATCGGGGCGGAGCTGAGCATTGCCACCCAGATCCAGGCGGATATGCTGCCCCGCATTTTCCCGCCGTTCCCGGAACGCCATGAATTTGATCTGTATGCCACGATGGACCCCGCCAAGGAAGTGGGCGGCGATTTCTACGATTTCTTCCTGGTGGACGACGATCATATCTGCCTGGTGATGGCGGACGTATCCGGCAAGGGGGTTCCCGCCGCGCTGTTCATGGTGATCGCCAAAACGCTGATCAAGAACCGGGCGCAGAGAGGCGACAGCCCCGCGGAGATCCTGAAAAACGTAAACGAACAGTTGTGCGAGGGCAACGAGGCGGAACTCTTCGTTACCGTCTGGGTGGCGATCATCGAGATATCCACCGGCAAGGGCCTGGCCGCCAACGCGGGCCACGAGCATCCCGTGATCCGGCGCAAGGATGGTCAATATGAGTTGGTGATCTACCGCCATTCTGTCGCCCTGGCTGCGATGGAGGGCGCTCGTTTCAGGGAGCATCCCTTTGAACTGTATCCTGGCGACAGTCTGTTCGTTTACACGGACGGCGTGCCGGAAGCCACCAATGCCAATAACGAGCTGTTTGGCACGGACCGTATGTTGACTTCCCTGAACCGTAACCCCGACGCTTCTCCTCAAGACCTGGTGGGAACTATTCGGCGGGATCTCAACGATTTCGTGGGCGACGCGCCGCAGTTTGACGATATTACTATGCTGGGCTTTCATTATAATCGAGCAAAAAAACCTGATAAAAACTGATTTTTGACGCTCTAATTGCGATAGGAATGGCCATGCCGCTTTGTCCGGCATGGCCATTCCTATCGTTCTCGTTTTTCTGTTTGATGCTATGCTTTTTCATCTTGTTTTGTGAAAACGGCAAAGGAATCGGGAGCCAGGCGTCCTGCTGTCGCATCGAACAGAGGCGTCCAGTCATTGGAGACGGGGCAGGGGCGTTCCCGGTCGGTGTGGTTCAGGGCGAACAGCCAGGCTTTGTTCCCCTTCCGGCGGCAGACCAATTCCACTCCGGCGGGAACATCCCCCAAGGTTTGCAGCCCGGCGCGGCTGGTCAGTTCCTCCGCAAAGCGGGCGGCCAGGGCGTCGCCCATCTCTGTGCCCACGTAATAAATCGTGCCCTTGCCATAGGCGCAGCGTGTAATGGCGGGCGCGCCCGCGTAAAACGACTGTTCGTAATGGGCCAGGGCTTCCGCTCCGTGCAGGGACAGGATATCGCACCATTTCTGGCAGGGATAGGAAATCCCATCCCAAATAACGCTGTTTTCGCCGCACAGCAGGCAGTCGTATTCCTCCACAGTCACGCCCGCCGCCTCCGAAAAGCCCACGGGTAAGGGCCCGTCCGTCAGGCAGGTGTTGTCCATGGCTTTCACGCCTGCCCGCATGGTCAGCACCAGCGTGCCGCCTTCCGCCGCGTAAGAAAGCAGCTTTTCCGTGCTCTCCGGGCTGTTCAGGTAATGAAGCGGAGCGATCAGCACCTTGTAGGGGGTGAAATCCTGTTCATCGCTGACGAAATCCAGCGGCACGCTTCGCCGGTACAGGGCCTGATAGTAGACGCGCAGATGCTCGATATAATTCAGATTGGGATGATGGGGCTGGATGCGGATGGCGTACTCCTGATCGTAGGAATACAGGATAGCCGCTTCCTCCCGGGGCATGGCCCCCTTCATATCCCGCATCAGGGGCTTCATAGCCTGGATGAACGCAGCGGCCTCGCGGTACGTGCGGCCCGGTATGCCGCTGTGGGGCAGCAGGCCGTGCCAATACTGCTCCGTACCCACCGCGCAGGAGCGCCAGCGGAAAAACACGATGGCGTCGGCCCCATGGGCCACGGATTGAGCAGCCCATACGCCCAGCTGCCCCGGCCGGGGAGCGCGGCCCATGATCTGCCATCCGGTAATGCCGCTTTGCTGCTCCATAATGGCGTAGGGGGCTTGCTTGACGGAACGGATGAAATCAAGGTCCGCCGCTTGGCGGCTGTCCGGAAGCTCGGACGGCTGCCCCAGGAAAAAGCCGCCCGGATACTGATCGTGAGAGGCAAACTCCAATTGCTTGCCCAATTCATAATAGCTCACCTTATCGGAAAAGCCCATCATGTTCTGGGTGATGAATTTATCCGGGGCATATGCGCGCAGGATTTTCGCCTGGAAATCGTGAAATTCCAGGATCAGGTCGGAGCAGAAGCGCTTCCAGTCCAATTCCTGGGAGGGGTTCTTGCCGGAGGCGGTCATCCGGGGGGCGTGCACCTGATCGAAGCTGTTGTAGCCCTGGCTCCAAAAGGCTGTGCCCCAGTGCGTGTTCAGGGCGTCCACCGTGTCGTACTTCTCGCGCAGCCATTGACGGAACCGATTTTCACAGTGGGGGCAGAAGCAAAGCTCGTCGTGGCTGTTGCCCAGCTCGTTGTCCACCTGCCAGCCGATCACGTTGGGATTGGGGCCGAAATGCTTTGCGTAGGCCGTCACGAACCGCTGGATATGGGCCCGGTAGCCGGGATGAGATTGACAGTCGTGATGCCGTCCGCCGAAATGCCGCCTGCGGCCCTGATCATCCATGGGCTCGATGGTGGGGTCCTGTTCGATGATCCAGGTGGGCGGTGCGGCGGTGGGGGTGCCCAGGATGGTTTTGATGCCATAAGAAGCCAGCAGGGCGATGGCTTCGTCCAGCCAGGCGAAATCAAAGCGCCCTTCTTCCGGTTCCATTTTGAACCAGGAGAATTCGCCCATGCGCACCACGTCCAAGCCCAGGTCCCGCATCATTTTTGCGTCGGTTTCCCAGCGCTCCCTGGGCCAGTGTTCCGGGTAATAATCTGCGCCGAATGTGAATGGGATCATGCGTATTCCTCCTGCCAAACGGATTTTATGGAATCATCATAAAGCAGAGCTGGGGATTTTTCAAGTGAAAAAATGGTTCTCCTGCCGTTTTTTGCCGAAGGATTCCGCTGGCGCATTCCGAGAATGTGGTATATAATAACCAGGTACGAAGGACGAACGGGGGATAAGGATATGCCGAAGAAAAAAACGAGCTTTCAGTGCTCTGCCTGTGGGTATGAGAATCCCCGCTGGATGGGCAAATGCCCTGAATGCGGCGCTTGGAACACCATGGAGGAGATCATGCCCGCCCCGGAGGAAGCGGCCCCTAAGCAATACAAGCAGCGGGGCGGCACGGGCAGCGGCGTTAAACCCCTCAAGGACATTGACGCGGACAGCCAGGTGTATACCGAAAGCGGTCTTCAGGAACTGGACCGGGTGCTGGGCGGCGGCATCGTGGAGGGGTCTATGGTGCTGGTGGGCGGCGATCCCGGTATTGGCAAATCCACCCTGCTTTTGCAGGTATGCGATCACCTGTGCAAAATGGGCAGGCGGGTGCTGTATGTCAGCGGCGAGGAAAGCGCCCGGCAGATCAAACTGCGGGCCCAGCGTTTAGGCGCGGCTGGCAGCGAACTGATGGTGCTCACCGAAAACGCCATGGATCAGGTGGAGGAAAAGCTTCGCACCGTGCAGCCGGAATTCTGCGTGATCGATTCCATTCAAACCATGTACCGCCCGGAAATGGGCAGCGCTCCCGGCAGCGTGAGCCAGGTGCGGGAAAGCGCCGCCCTGCTCATGCGCTATGCCAAGCAGGAGGGCTGCGCCATGTTCCTGGTGGGCCACGTGACCAAGGAAGGCTCCCTTGCCGGGCCCCGGGTGCTGGAGCATATGGTGGACGTGGTGCTCTATTTCGAGGGCGACCGGCAGCATGAATACAGGCTGCTGCGGGCGGTCAAAAACCGCTTCGGTTCGGTGAACGAGCTGGGCATTTTTGAAATGACCGGCGCGGGCATGCGTCCTGTGGAAAACGCTTCGGAAACCCTGCTCTCCCAGCGGGCAAAAGGAGCCAGCGGCAGCTGCGTTTTCTGCGGGCTGGAGGGCAGCCGCCCGGTGCTGGTGAACATTCAGGCGCTGGTTTCCCAGTCCTTTTTGGCCGTGCCCCGGCGCACGGCGGACGGCATGGATACCAGCCGGGTCATGCTGCTGCTGGCGGTGATGGAAAAGCGGGCCCGGCTTAAAATGTACAACCGGGACTGCTATATCAACGTGGCCGGGGGCCTGACGCTGAATGAACCGGCGGCGGACCTGGCCTTCTGCATGGCCGTGGCTTCCTCCTACGCCGACCGGCCCGTGCCCGCCGAATGGGCGGTGATGGGCGAAGTGGGACTGGCGGGGGAGGTGCGGGCCATCGCCCAACTGGAACGCCGGGTGAGCGAATGCCGCAGACTGGGCTTTACCCATATCCTCTGCCCCCGGGACAGCGCGAGGCACGTTAAAGCGCCCGAGGGGGTAAGCCTCCATGGCGTGGATACCGTGGCCCAGGCCATGGCTGTGCTGGACCTGCTGCCTTCCGCCTGAGCGTCTTTGATCGGTGCGCGCATGAAACGGGGCGGACAGGCGCATACTGGTCATAGCGTATTTTGGGAAGAAAGGAATCGCTGTTATGGAATCTATTCATTTTCCGCCCTTGAACAAAAGCAAAGCGAGGCTGCTGGGCCTGTTCCTTGGCGCGGCGCTGGCTGCACTGCTGATCCAGCCCATGCGCCTGCTGCCAGACAGTCCGGGCGTCTGCGCTCTGGGATTTATGCTATACGCCGCCTTGATGATCTTGGGCTTCCGCGGCGGCGCCAGACTGTGCGCCGGGGAGGAAGCAATGACCCGGGAAAAAAGCGCTGCCTGCCCTAAAATACTGGATACTTCGGTCATTATCGACGGCCGGGTGCTGGAGATCAGCCGAACGGGATTTTTGGAGGGAGATTTGATCGTGCCCTCTTTCGTGCTGGACGAGCTTCGCCATATCGCCGACAGCGCCGACGCCCTGCGCCGTGCCAGGGGCCGAAGGGGCCTGGACATGCTGCGGAAAATGCAGGAGGAGCTGGGACCCAATGTGCGGGTAGAGGACGTGCCCCAGGAAGAGGACGCGGAGGTGGATGTTCGGCTCCTTCGCCTGGCTGTGGCAATGAGTGGCGCGGTGATGACCAACGACTATAATTTGAACAAGGTGGCCGGGGTTGCGGGCGTGCCCGTGCTGAACGTGAACGATCTGGCGGGGGCTCTGCGGCCTGCGGTGCTGCCTGGGGAGGAAATGCCGGTGCGTATCGTAAGGGAAGGAAAGGAGCCGGGACAGGGCGTTGCTTATTTGGATGACGGAACCATGGTGGTGGTTGAAAACGGCCGCCGCTGGGTAGGGGAAACGCTGGACGCGGAAGTGACCACCGTGCTGCAGACCAGCGCTGGCCGCATGATCTTCGCGCGGGTGAAACCTCACGAAACGCAAGCGGTATGACACAGGTTGTTTACAGTTGTTACATGTAAATTCGCCATTTTGAAACACTTCTGGAATAGGTTTTTCATGGCCTTTGTGGTACAATAGGCAAGGATACGGATGAATAGGAAGCAGAGTATGATCTGTATTCTTTGAGAGGAGGCTTTTTTCATGAAGCGTTTAATTGCATTGCTGCTGGCCCTGTGCCTGATGCTCCCGGCCTTCGCTTTGGCGGATGACCCGGAGGTTATTGCCGCGCCTACGGAGGAAACCGAAGCGCCCATCACTGCGCCGGCGCGCACGCTGGTCAAGGGTATGAGCGGCAACGATGTGCTTTACGCCCAGATCCGTTTGGCGCAGTACGGCTACTACACCGGTCCTATGGACAGCAGCTTCGGCAGCGCGATGCTCACCGCCGTGAAGCAGTTCCAGCGTCGGAACGAGCTGACTGTGGACGGCAAGATCGGCCCCAAGACCCTGGCAGTGCTGAACTCTGACGACGCCATCGGGAAAACGGACCCCGATCCTGAACAGACCCTGTCCATCGGTCAGAGCGGCGAAGCGGTAAAAGAACTGCAGCGCGCGCTGCGGGACACCTATTATTATACGGGCAAGATCGACGGCGTTTTCGGCGCGGAGGTGCTCAAGGCTGTAAAGGCTTTCCAGAACTCCGCCGGGCTCAATGCCGACGGCAAGGCCGGTCCCCGCACGCTGGACGCTTTGTATAACCGCACCGCGAGAATCTTTAACGGCGGCATTCCTGTCCGCGATTTGGCCCAGGGAAGCCGGGGCTGGGATGTGTATGTGCTGCAGACGAAGCTGTACAACATGAATTACACCCTCACCTATGCCACCCCCGGGTACTTTGACTCTGTGACCGCCGCCGCTGTGAAGGCTTATCAGAAGGATAACGGCCTGAAGGTGGACGGCAAATTGGGTTCTACCCTGCGGCGCTATTTGTGGCCCACCGCGGTGAACGATAAAGAAGAAGAACAGAAGCAGTATGAAGGCACCCCGGACGATCCTTACACCGAACGCACCCTGAAGTTAAACGCCAGCGGCAATGACGTGGCCAACGCCCAAATGCGGCTCAAGTCCGCCGGTTATTATTTCGGCTCAGCCGACGGCGTTTTCGGCAAGGATACCAAGGATGCCGTTATCCGCCTGCAGAAAGATTACAACCTCAAGCAGGACGGCATTATCGGACCGCAAACCTGGGCTGTGATCAAGAGCCTGAACGTGTCCAACGCTGAACCCACCGTGGTTGACAATAACAAGACGGCTGTTGGCGCTTATACCTACAAGCTGCAGCGGGGTTCCCGAGGCCCGCAGGTGACAAAGCTGCAGCAGCAGCTGATCACGCTGGGCTATCTGGCAGAAGGTGAAGACGACGGCAAGTTCGGCCCCATCACCGCCTGGGCTTTGATGCTGTTCCAGCAGGATGAGGGAATCAACGTGGACGGCATTGCCGGATATCAGACCTTTGTTTCGCTGAATGAAGCCCTGGGTGTGCAATGGGATATTCCCGTAGGCTGATTCAGGCGTAAAACAAAATATGAAAATATGCCCGTCGGTTTTCCGGCGGGTTTTTCTGTCTTTTTTTGTTGGAATAAGGCGATCATGACCGGCGAAAACTATCCTTCGAACAGGAGGGATAGGAATGATAAAACTGCGGAGATTGACGGTGCTGGGCTTGCTTATGATGCTGACTGCGGCGCTGTTCAGCGGGTGCGCTCTGCAAGGCGGTGCGGAAACCGCGCCGGAAGAAAACCAAAAATCGGAAACCGAGGCAAAGCCGCCCCTGCCGGATAAGCTGAAAACCAATCAGGCGGGCATTCCGATTTTGCGGGTGTACCAGGTGGATGAGGAACAGACCATCGAAATGGACCTGGAAACCTATTTGCAGGGCGTGCTGGCGGGGGAAATGAAAAATGATTGGCCTCTGGAAGCGCTGAAGGCACAGGCCATTCTGGCCCGCACCTTCGTGCTGAAATTCTGCACGGAAAAGGAAAGCAAGTACCAAGGTGCGGATATCTCCACGGATATCGAGGAGGCCCAGGCTTATGACGCTACCGGCATCAACGACCGCATCGAACAGGCCGTGCGGGAAACGAAAGGCATGGTGCTTTCTTATCACGGAGAACTGCCTTACGCTTGGTTCCATGCCCATTCGGGCGGCGTTACCGAGCGGGCGGTGGAAGGCCTGCACTACGAGAAGGAAGAGCCGGGCTATACCAAGGTGGTCCAAGGCCGGGATAGCAGCCTGGCCCCGGATGACGCCAAGGAATGGACCGCTGAGTTTACGGAGGAGGAATTCCTCTCTGCTGCAAAAAAAGCGGGCTGGCAGGGAAGCGGACTTGAATCCCTGGAAATCGGCCAGAAAGGGGAAAGCGGCCGGGCCGTGACCGTGCGGATCAACGGACAAAGCGTGTCCGCGCCGGAACTCCGCCTGGCGCTGGACGCCAGCAAAATGCGCTCCACATTGCTTACGGAACTGAAAGCGGAAAACGGCAGGGTCATGATGTCCGGCAAGGGTTACGGCCACGGCGTGGGCATGCCCCAATGGGGAGCTTACGGCCTGGCGGAGGAAGGAAAAACCGCGGAGGAAATCGTACATGCTTATTTCCGGGACGTGACCGTGGAAACGCTGTGGTGAGGGTATGTTGGGGGCTATCCGCCCCCATTCCCGACCTGGGAGATGATCTCCCTGGACCCTCACTTGCGGATATTACCTGACGCGAAAAGAAAGCAAGTTTCCGCTGCTGCTTGGAAAGGATAGCCAAACTTGCCGCTGTTATGCTTCTGGCCCGTCCGCCTTTGGCGGCCAACCCGGATGCGGAGCATCTGGGGAAATCCAAGGAATAATCCCAGGTGGAAAGCGCGCTTTCCCCTGGGATTTTTCTTGCTTTTTCATTAGCCCTGTGGTATGCTTGCGCGGATGAAAACAGTATGCGGAGGATGAAACATGAATCTGGAAAGGGCCATGGGCCGGGCGTGGATGGAAGTGGACGAGGACGCGCTTGTGTACAATTACAGGTTGGCGAAATCTCTTTGCGATAAAAAAACGGTATTCATGTGTGTGGTGAAGGCCAACGCTTACGGACTGGGGCTTGCGCGGACGGTGGAAACGCTGCGGGGGTCGGGGGCGGAGTGGTTCGCTGTGGCCGCGCCGGAGGAAGCGTATACCGTGCGGAAGGCCGCGCCTGACGCGCATATTTTGCTGCTGGGCCCGGCGGGGGAAGGGGAACTGCCTTATTTGATTGGGCAGGGCGTATCCCTGACTATTGGCAGCGTGGAGGAAGCGAAGCGGGCGTCCCAGGCGGCGGCAAAGGCCGGAAAGCGCGCTTTGGCGCATGTTAAGTTAGATACGGGGCTGCACCGTTTAGGGTTTACGGAGACGGGGGAGGCTTTGAAAATCAAAGACTTGCCCGGCCTGGATTTTGAGGGGATGTACAGTCATTTGGCCCTGCGCAGCCGGGAGCAAAGCATGGAGCAGGAACGGCTGTTTACGGCCATGTCGAACGAGATCGAGGCCGGGGGCCTGCATGCCCGGATGCGGCATTTGGTGGATTCCATCGGCCTGACCCGTTATCCCCAGTGGCAGATGGATGCCGTGCGGGTGGGCGCGTTCCTGTACGGCAACGTGCCGGTGAAGTGGGAGCGTTTTTCGGAGGGGAAAAGCGTGGTGCGGTTCAAGACCCGCGTCACCCGCGTTTCCTGGGTGAAGGCGGAGGAGGGCGTGGGCTACGACGATACGCCCCTTGCCCGCGATACCCTGGTCGCCACCCTGTCCGTTGGCTATATTGACGGCTATCCCCGGTCTTTAAGCCAGAAGGGCTTTGTGGCCTTGCACGGCAAAAAGGCCCCGGTGCTGGGGCTGGTGTGCATGGATCAAATGATGATCGATGTGACGGACATTACGGAAACTAAGGCGGGAGATGAAGTTACGCTGTTAGGCGGTGAGATCGACCTGCGGGAGTACGCCCAGTGGGGGAATCTTAACCGCAACGAGTGCATGGGCATCATTGGCCGCCGGGTGCCTCGGGTGTATTTCCGGGAGGGGAAACCGATATACGTCGTTGCTGAAATGGACGCTTTCAACGTTCAACTCTGATCGAAACCCTTTTGAATTGCCTCATTTTTGTGAATGGATGTTCCTCCCTTTTGCCATCATAAGCAGTAGGAAAAAAGGGGGGATTTTCTATTGGGTTGGATATTGACGGCGGTACAGCTGACCGTGACGGTGATCATGGGGGTGTATTTCTTTTCTCAGCTGAAAAAGCAGCGCCACGCGGAGCCGATGGGGCGGCGGGAGAGCGCCAAAGAGATGGAAAACCTGCGCCGGATGCGGGCTATTTCCCTATCGGAACCCTTAGCGGAGCACGTGCGGCCCCGGAAGATGGGGGACATCGTGGGTCAGGAGGAGGGGATTCGTTCCCTCATGGCGATCCTGTGCGGCAAAAACCCCCAGCACGTCATCATCTATGGGCCTCCCGGCGTGGGCAAGACCTGCGCGGCGCGGCTGGCCCTGGAAGCGGCCAAGAGAAGCGAGGGTACGCCCTTCGGTCCCAACGCGCCCTTTATCGAAATGGACGCCACCTGCGTGCGGTTTGACGAACGGGCCATCGCCGATCCGCTGATCGGCAGCGTGCACGACCCCATTTACCAAGGCGCGGGCCCGTTAGGCGTGCAGGGCGTGCCCCAGCCCAAGCCCGGCGCGGTGAGCCGCGCCCACGGCGGCGTGCTGTTCTTGGACGAAATCGGGGAACTGCATCCCATTCAGATGAACAAGCTGCTCAAGGTGCTGGAAGACCGGAAGGTGCATTTTGAATCGGCCTATTATAATCCGGACGATCCCGGCACACCCCGCTACGTGCACGAAGTTTTCAAGGAAGGACTGCCCGCGGACTTCCGCCTGGTGGGGGCTACCACCCGCAGCCCGGAGGAAATCTCCCCGGCCCTGCGCTCCCGGTGCATGGAAATCTTCTTCCGCGCGTTGGAGCCGGAGGAGGTGTCCCGCATCGCCTATGAGGCGGCTAA
>JAFXMP010000033.1 GCA_017530275.1 Clostridia bacterium
ACGGCTCCCATGGCACCAGCCACCGGTTCGTCAGCAAGCACGCCGCCGAATTCATGGGCAAGAAGCCCGAGGACGTGCGCATCATCACCTGCCACCTGGGCAACGGTTCCTCCCTGGCCGCCGTGGCCTACGGCAAGTGCGTAGACACTTCCATGGGCATCACGCCTTTGGAAGGCATGATCATGGGCACCCGTTCCGGCGTGATGGACCCCGCCGTGGTGCAGTATATCTGCAATAACGACCACATTTCCGTGGACGAAATGCTGAATATCTGCAACAAGAAATCCGGCTTGCTGGGTATATCTGGCCTTTCCAACGACATGCGCGACATCGAGAAGGCCACCTTTGTGGACAACAATCCCCGCGCCAAGCTGGCCTGGGATATGCTGATCTATGAAATCACCAAGTACATCGGCTCCTACATCGCGGGCATGAACGGCGTGGAAGCTATTGTATTCACCGGCGGCATCGGCGAAAATACCAACCGGCTGCGTGAGCAGGTGATCGACGGCCTCAGCTGGATGGGTATCGCCATCGACCATGCCAAGAACGCCGCCATGAAGCCCGGCCACGCCGAGGATACGGACCTGACCGCCGAGGGCAGCCGGGTGAAGATCCTGGTGATCCCCACCAACGAAGAAATCGCCATTGCCCGGGATACTCTGGAACTGGTGACCAAGTAAAATTTCCAATTTGCGTATCCGCCCCAAGGGAGCTTTTCCCTTGGGGTTTTTGATCAAATGGATGAAAGAGAGGCAAACATGAAAACAGCGATCGTATACTTTTCTTTGAGCGGCAACACGGATTTCGCCGCAAAGCAAATAGCGGCAAAATTGAACGCTGATCTCATTCGATTGGAGCCGGAAAAGGAATATCCAAATTCCGGCATCCGCAAATTCTTCTGGGGCGGAAAAAGCGCCGTGATGGGGGAAACGCCCGCATTAAGGGGACAGCTTTTTCAGCTTGCGGATTATGATTGCGTGATCTTAGGCACTCCCGTCTGGGCGGGCACCTTCGCGCCGCCCCTGCGCACCCTGATCCGGGCAAACGCTGGAAAATGGCGGGATAAGCGGGTGGCTGCCTTCGTCTGTTCTGGCGGAGGACCGGGAAAGGCGCTGGAGAAGCTGAAAGCGGAATTGGATATTCAAGCCTTTGCCGCGGCTTTGAGCCTGATCGATCCCAAAGCAAGACCCAATCAGGAGAATGAAAGAAAAATCGCTGAATTCTGCACTGAGATAGAAAAAACGGGCAAATAAAAAACGGCCTCCCAACAGGAAACGCAAGTTCCATTGGGAGGCCGCTGCAATCGTTATTGCTTGTTCAGGTAAGCTTGCAGGGTTTGCAGGTGGGTCAGCAGCAGGGTGCGGGTGTCCAGTGTGGGACTGGTGGATTGCAGGATCAGTTCTTCCAGTTTCTCCAAATCGCCGTACAGGGTGGGAAAAGTGTCGTCCGGCACCAGATTGGCCCCGTTTCCATCCAGAGATATTGTCAGGGCGTTCAGCTGCTCCATATAATAGATATATTGCCTGACCCGGCCAATGCGGGAGGATGCGCTGGAAGTAATGATGCTGCCCATCCTGCTTACTTCGTCCACCGCGGCGGAGGACGCGCTGTACATGCGCTGGCGGATTTGCAGCTGAACCTGCGTGCGATAGCCGTTTCCAGTAAAATACAGCGTTCCGAAAACAACGGCGGCAATTAGCAGCACGGCGCAGGATATCAGCAGCACCCGCCGATGCAGCCGCAGGTCCTCGTTGGTTACCGGTATACGCAGCTGTGGTTTTCGATACATCATAAGGACTCCTTCTTTCCCCGTAAAAGTGGGGAATCACAGTTGGGAAAACGATTATCTAAGGGAATAGTGGGGATTACGGCCCAATTATACCACAGGAACGGCCGTTCGTAAAGAGCGGCGTCAAAACAAGTGGTTTTCCGACAGCTTTCGACAGCGTTTTCGACAGCTTTTTACAGTCTTTATATTTTCCTTGTCAAGAAATATAGGATATGGTAAAATTATTTCATAAACAGAAATATGGAGAGGGGCAGATTCTATGAGCGAAAAGAAAAAGCTTTCCACGGGCAAGGTATGGTGCTTTGCCATTGGCCAGTTCGGCTGGTCCATTTTGAGCGCGCTGATTTCCAGCTTTTTGGTCAGCTATTATCAGCCGGACCTTACAACGCAGGCGGCGGGTCAGCCAATTTTCATTCCTCAGGGGCTTGTGATTTTCGGCATCCTGACCATTTTAGGCGCCATTACCTGGTTCGGCCGCATTTTTGACGCGGTGACCGATCCCTGGATCGCTTCTCTGTCCGACCGGTGCAAATCCAAGGCCGGACGGCGCATCCCCTTCATGCGCGCTGCGGCCATTCCCTTTGCCCTGGCTACGGTGCTCACCTTCTGGAGCCCCATCGGCAGCGAAAGCTGGCTGAACGCGGGCTTCCTGTTCCTGATGCTGACGCTGTTCTACCTGTTCATGACCATGTACTGCACGCCCTATAACGCCCTGATTCCCGAACTGGGCACCGATCAAAAGACCCGTATGGCCATTTCCACGTCCATTTCCTTCACGTTCATCGCCGGTATGGCGGTGGCCTATATGGCTCCGGTGATCTGGGGCATGCTGGAAAATGTGGTGGGGGATCGGGTGATGGCCATCCGCATCACTTTCACGGTCATGAGCCTGATCGGCTGCGTGTGCATGTTCGTGCCGGTGTTCACCATCAAGGAAACGGATTACGTCACCGCCCAGCCCAGCCAGTCCACCGCTTTTTCCTCCTTGAAAGCCACCTTTCGCAATAAGGATTTCCGCATTTTCGTGGCCTCCGATATCATTTATTTCCTGGGCATTACCATGTTCCAGAACGCCATGCTGTATTTCGTCACGGCCCTGCTCAAGCTCCCCGAAGCCATGAGCACCACCTATTTCGTGGGCATGACGGCGCTTTCCGTGCTGTTCTATCCGCTGGTGAGCAAGCTGACCCCCAAGTTCGGCAAGAAAAAGCTGATCCTGATCGCCTTCTGCATTTTCACTGTGGCCTTTGCATATACCGCCACCCTGGGCACGTTCCTGCCCGTGGCGGCGGAGATTCAGGGCTACATTCTGTGCGTGCTGGCCGCCCCGGCCATGGCGATTTTCGGCATTCTGCCCCAGGCCGTGGTGGCGGACATCGCGGAATGCGACGAGATCGAAACCAAAGAAAACCGCAGCGGCATGTTCTACGCCGCCCGCACCTTCTCCATGAAGATGGGCCAGGCGGTGGCTATGCTGCTGGTGACTTCCCTGGGCACCATCCGGCAGGATATTGGCCTTGGCTACCGTATCGTTGCGATCTGCGCGGCGGTGGTGTGCGTCATCGGCGGGCTGCTGTTCCTTGCTTACAATGAAAAACGGGTGTACAGCAAGATCATGAAATAGCGGCGGGGTGATAAGAATGAGCGAGCGTTTCAACGAGGACGGGCTGGTTCTTTCCGCGAATTACGCGGACACCATGGAAAATATGGTGCGGCCTTACCTGAAAGCAAAAGAAAAGCGGCAGACGGTGAATGGCGCCGGGGGAAAGCCGCTGTACTGCGTGAGCTATGACGCGGACGCACCAAAGGGCACGGTGCTGGTGCTGCACGGGTTTACGGAAAACGCCGAAAAATTCATGGAAGTGATCTATTCCCTGGTACAAAACGGTTTTTCCGTGGTCGCCTACGATCAGCGGGGGCACGGACATTCCTGGCGGGACGACGCGGTGGCAAGCGATCCTTCCCTGACCCACGTGAGCGATTTCAACGAATACGAGCAGGATCTTTGGACAGTGTGCGGGGCGGTGCTGAAAAAAATGCCCAAGCCCTGGATGATTTTCTGCCATTCCATGGGCGGCGCGGTGACCAGCCTGTTTCTGGAGCGTCATGCGGATGTTTTCTGTCGGGCGGCGCTGTGCGCGCCGATGATCGCGGCCAATTTAGGCGGCATTCCCCAGCCGGTAATCACTGTTCTTTGCCATTTTTTCAAGCTGCTGGGACGGGGAAAGAAGCGGGTGTTCGTATCCAAGCCCTACGCCGGACCGGAGGATTTTGATACGTCCTGCGCGACTTCCCGGGAACGCTTTGACTGGTACGACAAGGTGAAGCAAGACCACAGGGAATACTGGAATAACGGCCCCTCCTATGCCTGGACCTTGGAAGCCATTCGAGTGAACAAATGGCTGCTGGCCCCGGGGGCAGTGGAAAAGATCGCCTGCCCGGTGCGGCTGTATTCCGCCGACAAGGATGGCAGCGTCATGCCCGAGCCGCAGAAGCAGTTTATTGAACGGGTAAAGCAGGGAGAACGGGTCTTTGTGAAAGATTCCCGCCACGAAATCTACCGTTCCACGGATGAAGTGCTGTTTCCCTGGTGGCACGATGTGCTGGCGTTTTTGAAACAAGGCGCGGAATAATCAAATGGGCAGACGGAAAAAAACCGTCTGCCGTTTTTTGAGGAGGAATCGGCATGACAGAAGCCTTGCGGCCCAGCGAAAAGCAGCAGCGGTTCATGGATTGGGAATTCGGCGCGTTTTTCCACTTCGGCATCCGAAGCTTTTTTCCCGGCCACGCGGATTGGGACAACCGGCCCATGCCAGCGGATCAATTCGACCCTGATCAGTTGGACTGCAGCCAGTGGATCAGCACAGTGAAAGAAGCGGGAGCGGCTTATGCCATCCTGGTGTGCAAGCATCACGACGGCTTTGCCAACTGGCCTACGAAGTATTCCCGATACAGCGTGCAGTATACGCCCTGGAAAAACGGTAAGGGCGACGTGGTGCGGGAATTTGTGGACGCCTGCCGGGAACATGGACTCGGGGTGGGGCTGTATTATTCTCCGGCCCAATGGGGCGGGGAAACCGCTTTCGGGGACGCGGAAAACTATGACGATTATTTTATCGGCCAAATCTCTGAATTGCTGACCGGCTACGGAAAAATCGATTATTTATGGTTCGACGGCTGCGGATCGGAAAAGCACCAATTCGATAAGCCGCGCATCATTCGGACCATCCGTTCCCTGCAGCCGGACATTCTGATTTTCAATATGTGGGACCCGGACACCCGCTGGATCGGCAACGAGGACGGATACGCCCCCATGAACAATTCCAACGTGCGCGGTGATCTTGATTTTTCGGTGCTGGCGACTGAAAAGGAAGCGCTGGATCAAAAACACTTCCTGCCCGCGGAATGCGACTGCATGCTGCGGGACACCTGGTTTGACTGCGCGGACAATGAGGACAGCGTAAAGACGGCGGAAGAACTCATGGGCATGTACGAAATGAGCGTGGGCCGGGGAGCTAATTTCCTGCTGAACATTGGACCCAACCGTCATGGACTTTTGAATGAAAAGGACCGGCAGCGGGTGCTGGAATTTGGGGCGCTGCTGAAAAAGCGCTACGGTGCGCCGCTGAAAGCATTCGGTGACAAGATCCAGGAAAGCGAAACCAAATGGACGATATGTGTTCCTCCCGGAGAACCAAAGCCCTTGGTGAACCGAGCGGTGATCCGGGAGGACCTGAGCGCCGGGGAAGCGGTGCACGCTTTCCGGGTATACGCAAAGCTTCCGGGATACAGCGGAGAAAACGTCTGCGTTTACCAGGGAGAAACCATCGGCCACAAAGCCATCTGCCTGTTTCCAGCCATCCGCACGGGCAAGCTCACCGTGGAAATCACCGACGAGGAAGGAGCGGCGCAGCTTCGGGATGTCAAGGCGTATTTTGCTGAATAAAACCAAATAAAAAAAGGGAGGAAGCCGGGACCGGCTTCCTCCCACACATTTTAGGAATTATTGCAGCATGGAGACCAGCAGCATGATCTGATCGGCTTCTTCGCCGCGGGTAATGGGCTGATCGGTGGTTTCGTTGGGCTCGTCCGCCTGGAGCTGCAGGCCGATGGCAGCGCCGAACATCACGAAGATTTCGTCGCTCATGCCATGGGTGAGCTCGGTATCGACGGTCAGCCCTTCGGGCACCAGCCCGTACTGGCCCAGATACTCCATGGCTTCCTCGGCGGCGTTGGGGCTGCCGCCGATGATCACGTACAGCGCGCCGTAGAGGTCGCCCGCCGTGGCGGTTTCGTCCACGCCGAAGGTATCTTCGCTTCTGGCGGCCATCAGGCTCTCTTCAAATACGAACCGGACGGCGTCATAGAATTCGCTGCCCTCGGGCACGTCGGTCAGTTCCACCTGGGAAGCGTCCACCGCGCCGAAGGGGTTCAGGATCACGTCGAAAAGCTCCGCGTTGGCGTAGATGGCGGCGGCGCTGCCGGCGGTGGAATGGACGCCGTTATCCCACGCCTTCTGATACATTGCCACGGCGGCCTGCACGGATTCGGGGGTCACGGCCTTGAGCTGCTTCATGTATTCCAGGTTTTTATCC
>JAFXMP010000288.1 GCA_017530275.1 Clostridia bacterium
ATTTTTCTGAAAAGAAAGGGAGGTAAAAACACATGAAAAGAATCTCTCTGGCGCTTATCGCAATCCTTGCCCTGTGCTTCATCGTCATTCCCGCATTGGCCGAGAATGAACCTGCGCTGCTCTCTGAATACTGGACGGAGGGCTCGGCAGCGGCAGAAAGTCTGAATGCCTATCTGCAGGCCGTCACAGACGATGCATCGCCGTATTACATCCCGGTGGCGGACCGCATTGCGGTGTTTGACCTGGACGGCACACTGATGTGCGAAACCTATCCCTTCTGCTTTGAGTACATGGTGTTCGCGGACTATGCGTTGAACAGCGGCAGCGAAACCATTACGGATGAAATCAAAGCTGTGGCCCAGGAGATCCTGGACGCGGCAGGCGGCGAAAAACCCAGCGGCATGAGCACCCGTCAGGCCGCTGCCGGAGCCGTTGCCTACAAAGGCATGACCATGACGGAACTGGCAAACGTCGTCAGTGCGTTCAAGGAAAGCGAAGCGATGGGTTTTTCCGGTATGAAACGCGGGGAAGCATATTACAAACCCATGGTGGAGCTGTTCGACAAGCTGCTGGAAAATGATTTCGCCGTGTATATCGTCACCGCCACTGAGCGCAACATCGTGCGGGAGGTCATCCGCGGCGCACTGGATATTCCCCCGTCCCATGTGATCGGCACGGAATATGGCTACACCGCCACCACCCAGGGCGACGCGGCGGATACGGACTACACCTTCCAGCCCTCCGATCAAATCGTATTCGACGGAACCTATGAAGGCGAAAACGCCAAGACCAGCAAGGTGGATGCCATCGTGCGTGAAATTGGCCAGCAGCCGGTACTGGCCTTCGGCAATTCCTCCGGCGACCTGGCGATGGAGATTTACACGATCTCCAACAATCCCTATAAGAGCGCCGCTTATATGGTGGTGGCGGACGACGCGGAACGGGAATACGGCGACCCGGACAGCGCCGCTGAAAAGAAAGCCAGCTACGAAAACATGGGCATCAGCGTCATTTCCGTGCGGGATGATTTCAAAACCATCTATGGCGACGGCGTGGAAAAGGCCGGAATCGTCCAGAGCGTGAAGGAACCCGTCCAGGATGAAGCCGCTGCGGTCACCGAACCAGTTCCGGCGACGGAGGAAATGGCAGAAGATACTGGCAGCATTCAGTATGTGCTATATCTCGGCACCAACGACAAAGACACCAACAAGCCCGTGTTCACCCAATCGGAGGCTATGGAAAAAGCCCGTGAAATCCTCATCCGTCTTTTTGGCGGCTACACCATTCAAGTGGCCCACGGCGGCTGGATTGGCGACGACGGTATGGAATACCAGGAGTATACGCTGATGATTTACCTGAGTGATACCGCGGCAGACCAGGTACATACCGCCGCGAACGAGCTGATCGACGTGTTCCGTCAAAGCTCCGTAATGATTCAGGCCAATCCGACAAAAACTGAATTCTATTCCGGAAACTGATGATCCGAAAAATATGATAGAAATCGCAGTAGTCGGAATTCTCATTACGCTTATTGCCGTCAGGTATTTGAACTTCTTCTGTTCGATCCCACGATACCCGCGGAACAAACGCTCTATATCTCTGAAACCGGGCAGCCAGTATTCTTCCGAGACATCCATAAGACAGAGGAAGTTTGTCTTCCTGCCTTGCTGACGGGCTGCTTGGATTACATCATCATGCATGTGCCGGATAACGCGGTTGGACGGGAAACCATACAGAACTGGCTGGAGGACAAGAACTGCGTGAACAGCCTTGGGGTTCTAAAACCAGAAATCGGCCATCGCCTGCAGAAGATAATTTCGGTCTTTATGCCGGAGACAAGGTGCACTGATCCTGCGGACAACGACAATACAGATATACCAATACAGGAAAAAGAGACCTCCTTATCCTCTGGTTACGCATTCGCCGAAGCGCCATCCCCAGCAGATTCTATCTTACCGTTTCCTGCCCAGCAAGTCGCTCCCCAGCAATTCTTTTCAGGGATCAATGTTATTGCTTCTCCCGGAGGCCATGTAGGCCAGATCAGCGTCTATCAGATTACAGGGGATGCAGGAACGTCTGTTTATGAAATGATGGGGCTGGATACAACACTGTGCAATCTGTTTGTACTCGATGGGGAGACCCTGACAGGAAGGAGTTTTGCAATCCCCAAGCAATGCGCCTTGAATGGCTATATCCAAGAAGAAGTTCGGGAACGTTTTCTGTCCCTTTCGCCCATGGATCAAATAGCCCTCACCAATATTCCTTCTATTTTTACCACGGTGAACCGCAGGGAACGGCGGACAGACCCGGAACATCAGGCGCTTCTGGGCCGTATTACAGGCATTCGCCTGCAAAGGCATGACGTGCGTTTCCAATGGAAGCCATACTGCATGTTTCCCCAGCAAGTATTGAACCAAAATGAATCGCTCTTTGATATTTGGACAGCCCCGGCAACCAATGAACTGTCAGATGAACACTGGACAATTAAGCAGATTCCCCTGCTTAAAAGGCTCCAGTCGGTGGGTGTAGATCCCTTCCGGCTGACCAGATGAAGGAGGCAGTATGAAACAGGCGGAAGCGGGCATCACCCGCATTGCTTTGAACACACCAACGATTCACGGCGCTGTCCTGCGTCCCAGGCCAGTCAATTTTCTGTACGGAAAAAACGGCACAGGAAAAACGTCCATCGGAAAGGCAATCGCTGATGAAGGCAGTGATATCACCTGGGCCGATGACATGGCAAAAGGCGCAAAAGTATATCTCTACAATGAAGCGTTTATCAATAACAATGTACACTGCTATGGTCAGTTGCCCGGCGTTTATGCGCTCTCTGAGGAAAACGTGGAGATCAGGCGCCTGATCGATGGGAAGACGAAAGAAAAGGAAAAAGCAGAGAAAAGCATCCGGGAAATGAAAGAAGAACTGCGCCACCTACAGGAGGAATCTGCTAAGGCGGCGGAGGAAAACCGCAAGGCCATCTGGCGGGCGGCCGCTCCGCTGCGCAAACGGTATGAACTGGCAATTGCTCCATACCATGAGGACGCGCAGGCTTTCGCGGATCATCTGTCAGAATACAAAAGAGAAGATGAAACCGAAGAAAACATGGATATTTCCTATCAGCTTGCTTTTCCCCAGGAGCAGGTTTGATACACGCTCTATCAGCCCCTGCCTCCCAGTTTATTCCCTGCAGATGACCTGATGGATATCCCGATTGTCAGCCACAGTGATTCCGCCATGTCAGTATTCTTTCGGACGCTGGGAAACATGGACTGGGCACGGAGCGGACACGACGCTTACGGAAAAGCGGCGGACTGCCGCTGCCCATACTGCGGCCAGAATCTGCCAGAGGAATTTGAAAAACAGTTTGCCGAATGCCTGGATCAGCAGTATCGGGAAAAGATGAATGAACTCCAGTCTTTTGCCGCCGCGTACCAGCAAGCCATAGAAAAAGCGGCTTCGATTCTTGAAATGAATCTGCGGGATGCTTGCCAGGATGATCCCAAATACCGCATGCTGGCTGAACTGCTGACAGAGAAGGTGAATGCAAATTATCAGATCATTCTGAAAAAACTGGACAACCCGCGTGAAGAACTCATGCTTTCCGATCTGAACGAACTGCTGAAACAGCTCAACGTGATCGCCAGAGAATCCAATCAAAAACGCAGGCGGTATATTGAAGCGGCAGAAGATCTGCCAAAAGCCATAGAACGCTGCGCCCGGCAGATATGGCAGGCTATAGCCGCAAGATGCGGTGAACTGCTGGATTTGCTGGATGCCGTGAAAAAGGAGGCTGGAGGAAAAGAGAGAAAGCTGGAACTGAGAATCCATACAGCGGAAGGGAAGCTGGCAAAGCTCTGCCGGGAGATAGATACGCTCAGCCGCAGTATAACGGATACATCCAAAGCAATGCGGGAGATCAACGCCACCCTCAGAACCAGCGGATTCACAGGCTTTCATTTTCAGGAAAAAGAAAGCCATGCTTATGAACTTGTCCGGGATACACAGTGCGATCAAGGCGCTGCTGTAGGATTGAGTGAGGGAGAACGCAGATTTGTCGCTTTCCTTTACTTCTTTCATACGGTGATGGGCAGCCTTGAAGAAGACGGAGAGATTGAGGACAAGGTTGTGGTAATTGACGATCCCGTCTGTTCTCTGGACAGTGAAGTGCTTGCTTTTGTTGCCGCGCTGGTGCGTTCCCTGATACAAAAATGCCTGGACCGCTACCGCTGCGGCGCAGAGGATTCCCACATACTGCAGATATTCTGTCTGACGCACAATCCTATTTTCTTCCGGCTGATTTCCGATGGACATATTCCTGATTATGCCCACTGCGCATATTATGAAGTGCGGAAGGATGATCGGAACATCACGGAGATTATTCCCTGTGTAGAAAAAGAAAATGTCATTGGAACAGAAACGGTGAACCGAAGCCCTGTCAGTGACGAATACCAGGGACTGTGGCGTCAATTTGCCCTTTCTGACCAGCCGCGGGTTTTGATTGCAACCGCCCGGCAGATTTTGTGCCGCTATTTTCTGCTGACATGCCATCATGATGGGCGGGAATTGCAAAAGACTTTGCTGGATGAACATAAGGAAGCTTTTTCTCCGCCCGGATCGTACGATTGGCAAAGCAGCTTCAATATCGTTTCAGCAATGGTTTCTCTCATGGATCTAAACAGCTCTGGCGCTATGAACAGCCTCTATTTTGATATGAGTGCTGTTGATCCGAAACAAATCCGATTCGTTTTTCAGAAGATTTTTGAAGTCATGCATCAGGAACAGCATTATCGACATATGATAGGAACTGTTGATTTACAAAATAATCTTTGAAAAATTACATTAAAAAAACATTTCCATCATCCATTTTTCATATAGTCATCACGGTGGAAAGGATCGGAGTCATGGGCAGCATCCTCGGTCAAAGCATCCCCGTATTCCCGCTCTTTTTAATCAGCTGGCTTTCCACTTTCAGACGCCGGGTCTTCCAACAGGAATCGCAGCGATTTATTGTATTTTTCCTGCCTGTCTACATCCCGCATGGTAATGCTGGGGATCCTTGAAAGATTGCTGTTATCGATCAAATCACTAATCTTTACCTTTCGGGCGACCTCGTTTCGTTTTACCCGGCGCAGATAATCATTCCAGTCTTCCCCATCCCGCCTGCTGACGGCGTCAACCGCAGCGACGGTATCTGAACCGAACTGGGTTTCGATTTCCGCCAATGTTATGCCTGTATCCTCGACAGTATCATGAAGCCAGCCGACCACTTGCTCTTCCAAAGCTGATAGACGGCCTGCCACTCTTTCGGGGTGGGTGATATAGGGGATTCCGACCTTGTCCACTTGCCCCTTGTGCAGACGATATGCCAGTGCTTTCGCTGCTTCCACGTCTTTGCTGTATGCCATCTTTTTCCTCCTGCGGAAACACTATATGTCGCCAAAAACTGTGAATAGCCCTTATTCTACGATCAGCCAGAAAAAGCAAGCTCCTGCATAATCATCGCCTTGATGCGTTCCTGAGCAGGAAATACAGACCAAATATTTTGCAGGTTCCAATTCAGAGAAAAGCGGCGTATCATCCTCTAAATCAATTACATCCTCCCCATCCCACTTATATATCTCTCTTATCGTACGAAAGCGTTCAACATAGCTATCATAAGACACGCGATAATCAATTTCCGGAGAATATGTAACTGTCCCTTCCGCGGGCGGATATTCGGCCGGGTTCAATGTTTACAATAACAATTACATGATCGGTATG